>NZ_LZKP01000047.1 GCF_001672895.1 Mycobacterium sp. E740 | reverse complement strand
CCCTCAGCCCGGCACCGACCTGCCCAATCCGGTGATCGCGCCGAAAGCCGATCAGCCAACCGCTGCCGCTGTGCGGCGGGTGCTGCGACGCGCCCGCGACGGCGTGGCGCTCAACGCCGAAGAAGCCGCCGTCGCGATGAGCGCGCGCGGTGACGATCTCGCCGACCTGTGCGCCAGCGCCGCGCGGGTGCGGGATGCGGGCCTCGAGGCGGCGGGCCGCCGCGGCCCGACCGGGCGACTGCCGGTCAGCTACTCGCGCAAGGTGTTCATCCCGGTCACGCATCTGTGCCGGGACACCTGCCACTACTGCACCTTCGTCACGGTCCCGGGCCGGCTTCGCGCGCAGAACGCGGGCCTGTACATGGAGCCCGACGAGATTCTCGACGTGGCCCGCCGCGGTGCCGAATTGGGTTGCAAGGAAGCGTTGTTCACACTCGGCGACCGTCCCGAGGCAAGATGGGACGAGGCTCGCCAATGGCTGGACGAGCGGGGCTACGACTCGACGCTGGACTATGTGCGCGCGATGGCGATCCGCGTGCTCGAGGAGACCGGCCTGCTGCCGCATCTGAACCCCGGCGTGATGAGCTGGTCTGAGCTCTCGCGGCTCAAACCGGTGGCGCCCTCGATGGGGATGATGCTCGAGACGACGTCACGACGGTTGTTCGAGACGAAGGGGCTGGCCCACTACGGCAGCCCCGACAAGGAGCCCGCGGTCCGGCTGCGGACGCTGGCTGACGCGGGCCGGTTGTCGATCCCGTTCACCACGGGTCTGCTCGTGGGCATCGGCGAGACGCTGCACGAGCGCGCCGAGACCATCCACGCGATTCGCCGCTCGCACAAGGAGTTCGGGCACGTCCAGGAAGTGATCGTGCAGAACTTCCGCGCCAAGGACCACACCGCGATGGCATCCACCCCCGATGCGGGATTCGAGGACTTCCTGGCCACGGTCGCGGTCACCCGCCTGGTGATGGGCCCCAAGATGCGCATCCAGGCTCCGCCGAACCTGGTGTCGCGCACCGAGTGCCTGGCGCTGGTCGGCGCGGGCGTCGACGACTGGGGAGGGGTGTCGCCGCTG
>NZ_LZKP01000046.1 GCF_001672895.1 Mycobacterium sp. E740 | reverse complement strand
GCCGGTCAGAAGGTGACGTTGGCCGGCTGGGTCGCGCGTCGCCGTGACCACGGTGGTGTCATCTTCATCGACCTGCGCGACGCGTCGGGAGTCTCGCAGGTGGTGTTCCGGGAAGCTGACGTCCTCGAATCGGCCCACCGGCTGCGCGCGGAGTCCTGCATCGCCGTCGACGGCGTCGTCGAGATCCGGCCGGAGGGCAACGCCAACCCCGACATCCCCACCGGGGAGATCGAGGTCAACGCGACGTCGTTGACGGTGTTGGGCGAGAGCGCCCCGCTGCCGTTCCAGCTTGACGAGCAGCCGGGCGAGGAGGCCCGGCTCAAGTACCGCTACCTGGATCTGCGCCGCGATGCTCCTGGTTACGCAATCCGCTTGCGCTCCAAGGTGAATGCGGCCGCTCGCGACGTATTGGGCCGCCACGACTTCGTCGAGATCGAGACGCCCACGATGACGCGGTCCACGCCGGAGGGTGCGCGCGACTTCCTGGTGCCCGCTCGACTGCAGCCGGGGTCGTTCTACGCGTTGCCGCAAAGCCCTCAGCTGTTCAAGCAGCTGCTGATGGTGGCAGGCATGGAGCGCTACTACCAGATCGCGCGCTGCTACCGCGACGAAGACTTCCGCGCCGACCGTCAGCCGGAGTTCACCCAGCTCGATCTGGAGATGAGCTTCGTCGACGCCGAGGACGTGATCGCGCTCGCCGAGGAGATCATCGCCGCGCTGTGGCGTCTGATCGGCTACGACGTGCCGCTGCCGTTGCCGCGGATGACGTACGCCGATGCGATGCGCCGGTTCGGTTCGGACAAGCCCGATCTGCGGTTCGGGCTCGAACTCGTCGAGTGCACGGACTACTTCCACGACACCCCGTTCCGGGTGTTTCAGGCGCCGTACGTCGGGGCCGTCGTCATGCCCGGCGGCGCATCGCAACCGCGCCGCACCCTCGACGCCTGGCAGGATTTCGCCAAGCAGCGCGGCCACAAAGGGCTGGCCTATGTGCTGATCGGTGATGACGGCACCCTTGGCGGGCCGGTCGCCAAGAACCTGTCCGACGCCGAACGCGACGGCCTCGCAGCCCACGTCGGCGCGTCCCCGGGTGACTGTGTGTTCTTCTCGGCGGGTGCGGCGAAGACGTCGCGGGCGCTGTTGGGCGCCGTGCGTGGCGAGATCGCCAAGCGCCTCGACATGATCGACCCGAACGCCTGGGCGTTCACCTGGGTGGTGGACCCGCCGCTGTTCGAACCGGCCGATGACGCGACCGCGCACGGCGACGTCGCGGTCGGATCCGGTGCGTGGACCGCGGTGCACCATGCCTTCACCGCGCCCAAGCCCGAGTTCGAGGACCGCATCGACACCGACCCGGGCAGTGTGCTGGCCGACGCTTACGACGTGGTGTGCAACGGCAACGAGATTGGTGGCGGGTCGATCCGTATCCACCGCCGCGACATCCAGGAGCGGGTGTTCGCGGTGATGGGCCTGGACAAGGCCGAAGCCGAAGAGAAGTTCGGATTCCTGTTGGAAGCGTTCATGTTCGGCGCTCCGCCGCACGGCGGTTTGGCATTCGGCTGGGACCGGATCACTGCCCTGCTCGCCGGCGCGGACTCGATCCGCGAAGTGATCGCGTTCCCGAAGTCCGGCGGCGGCGTCGATCCGCTGACCGGTGCGCCCGCGCCGATCACTGCGCAACAGCGCAAGGACTCCGGCATCGACGCGAAGCCCAAGACCGACTAGCTGGCGTGCGGATCCTGTGAAGCCGAAGCGGCGCGTCACCGTGCTGACGACGGTGCTCGCGGTCCTCGCGGTCTACGTCGGATCCCTGATCGGCTACGGCTTACTGGAATCTCCGCCGAACCATTTCCGCTTCTCCGAGCCGTCGGTCACCGGCGAGACCGTGGTCATCTTGCGGCTGCGGCAGATGAACCCCGCCGAGAACCGGTTGATGGCCGATGTTCTCGTGCATCCCGGTCCGCAATTGCAGGCTGCGGGACCGGAAGCGTTGGACGGCATCACAATTCGACTGAGCTCGTGGACCAGCGCGGGCGAGTTGATCTACGTGCACGACGACGTCAAGGGCAACGACACGACCATCCCACTGGTCGCCGTCGGCGATCCGGACGATTGGCCGTTCGACTCGTTCAGCACGGACATCATCGGTGTGCAGGCCTTTCTCGGTGGCGGCCCGGCGCAGCGCCCCATTCCGGTCGGCGTGGTCGTCGCGGGACACATCAACGGTTGGGACACCCACATCCAGCAGGACGTGATCGAAGCGCCGCCTGCTCCCGAGCAGACGGTGCGGTTGACGATGCAACGCACCAGGGCGGCGCTGGCTTTCGACCTCGGCATTCTGCTCGTCCTGCTCGCCCTGCCCGCCGCCGCGCTGTTCGTGGCGATCGAAACCGTGCTCGGCCGCCGAAAGTTCCTGCCGCCGTTGACGACGTGGTTCGCGGCGATGTTGTTCGCCGTGGTCCCGCTGCGCAACCTGTTGCCCGGTGCGCCACCTGCGGGCGCTTGGATCGATCTGGCGGTGGTGCTCTGGGTGCTGATCGCGCTCGCGGGTGCGATGGTGATCTACGTCGTCGCGTGGTGGCGCCAGGGCGACTGATCAGCGCGGCCAGTCGCATCCGGTCAGTTCGGCCGAGCGCTCCCACAACCGGCGAGCCGCCATGGGGTCGACGGCCTTGCGCCGCAACCGCGTCACCTTCGGCCGGCCGATCTGGTTGAACCGCGGTGCGAAATAGGTGCCACTGGGCACGTCGGTTGTGATCGCCTGCAGGGTGGCGCGAGCGCCCTGCGCCGGGGTGTGCATCAGCCGGCGAATCCGCCGGTGCTCACCCATTCCCAAAGAACGGGTGATGTCGGTGTCGGTGGCGCCCGGATCTGAGGCGTACGCGCGCACGCCCCGGCTGGCCAGTTCGGCGACGAACAGCAGGTTGGCCAACTTCGACTCGCCGTATGCGCTCCACTTCGAGTAGTTGCGCTGTCGCCAGTTCAGGTCGTCGAGGTGCAGTTTGCTGAACAGATATGTCGCGCTGGACACCGAGACCACCCGATCGGTGATCCGGTCGGCCAGCAGACAGGTCAGGGCGAAGTGCCCGAGGTGATTGATCCCGATGTGGGCTTCGAACCCGTCGGCGGTCCGAGTCAACGGAATACCCATCACGCCCGCGTTGTTCACCAGCACGTCAACGGTTTTCACGGTTTCGGCGAATGCGCGCACGCTGGCGAGGTCGCCGAGGTCGAGGGCGCCCACCGCCACGTCGCCGGTCATGTCCTCGGCGGCCCGGCGACCTTTGTCGACGTCGCGGCAGGCGATCAGGACGCTGTGGCCGTCAGCGGTCAGTGCTGCCGCGGTGGCCTTCCCGACGCCACTGTTGCCTCCGGTGACGATCACCCGCATGGGTGTCGATTATGCAGGCGAGGGCGGCGGCGGATCGCTAGTGTGCCGGTGTGCTGCATCTGCGCCTGATCTCGCCCACGGAGCAGCGCGACACCGTGATGGCGGTCCTGCGGGACAATCCCGGCGTCACCCACATCGTCATCCACCGCGACGCCGCCGTCGAACCGCGCGGCGACGAGATCACCGCCGACATCGCCCGAGAATCGGCGAACGACGTCGTCGACGCGTTGAAGGCACTGCGAGTCAAGGAGCGCGGCGCGATCACGCTCGACTTCATCGACACCGTGCTCTCCACGCGGGCATATCGCGCCGAGGACGAGGCGGAGGGCGATCCCGCCGATGCGGTCGTGTGGGACGAGCTGGCCGTCCGCACGCGCGAGGAATCCACGCTCAACATCACGTTCCTGGCGTTCCTGTGCGTCGCATGTCTGATCGCGGCGATCGGCGTGGTGACCGACTCGCCGGTCACGGTGGTCGGTGCGATGGTGCTCGGCCCCGAATTCGGTCCGCTGGCCGCCTTGGCGGTGGCGCTGGTGCGCAAGCGGCTGTACCTGGCGCGGCGGGCGGCGATCGCGCTGCTCGTGGGGTTCCCGCTCGCGATGATCGTCACCGCGGTGATGGTTGTGGCCGGCGAGGCGGTCGGCTGGATCACCGTGACCAGCACCAGGGAGCTCGACCAGGTCGACTTCATCTTCCAGGTAGGTCCGCTGTCATTCGTCGTCGCGTTCCTGGCGGGCGCCGCCGGGATGCTGTCGCTGATTTCGTCGAAATCGGCTGCGCTCGTTGGTGTTTTCATCTCGGTGACGACGGTGCCCGCTGCGGGTTTCGCGATCGTCGCCGCCACGGTCGGCGACTGGGACATCGCAATCAAGTCCGCTGTTCAGCTCGCGGTGAACTTGGTCGGCATCGTGGCGGCTGGGATCCTGGTGCTGTGGACGCGCCGCCTGACCGACCGGCGGTGGTAGCCCTAGCGCACCGCTGACAGCAACTCGCGGGCTTCCGAACCGCCGTCCAGCACGCGGGTCCGACGTGCGACGATCTGCCACCGCCCATCGATGCGCCGCAACCGGAAGTGGTTGGCGCCGGCACGCGACACCGCGAACCCGTCGCCGCGGCGCGTCACCAGAAGCGATTCGCAGACCGCGACCGCCACATCGCCGTTGACTGTCACCACGGCCGGCCCCAGGAAGTGACAGCATCCCCGGGCGATGAGGCCCTGGTGGGCGTCGGAGCGCACCATCGCGGCGACATCGGCGCGACCCGCCATGTGCCAACCTTCGACGTCGTAACTGCCGTTGGTCGCCCACAGGTCCGCGGCGCCGTCGGCTTCGCCGGCATCCACTAGCGGCCCGTAGGACGCGATCATCCGCTCGATCGCGCGCTCGTCCTCCATCCGCAGTACCCGCTGTTCCAGGGCGGCCAGTCGCTCGTCGATCATCGAATTTACCTCTCGCCCAACAGCTTCTGCATGAACCGGTGTGTGCCGAGCACGACCTCGGCCCGGTCCGGATGATTGCGCCGCGCCACATCGTCGGCGTTGCCGCCGGCGACGAACACCGGGCCGTGCGGAAGTTGCTCGAGGCCTTCGCGTGCGACGTCGGCGGGTTCGGCGACGCGCATCCCGGGCACGTCGAAGTTCAGCCCGACGCGCTCCATCGCCGGGGTGCGGGTGACTCCCAACACGAGTTCGAGCACGTGGACGTCGAACTCGCGCAGTTCGAGCCACAGGCTTTCGGCGAACACCCGTCCGAACGCCTTCACGCCGCCGTAGACGGTGTGCCGCATCGAACCCAGATAGCCCGCCATCGATCCGACCATCAGGATGCCGCCGCGACGGCGCTCGCGCATGTGCCGGCCGAAGTGCTGCACCAGGGCGAGCATGGTGCCGACGTTCAGGTCGATCACCCGCTGGAAATCGGCGAGATCACCGTCGAGGAAGTGTTCGCTGCAGGTGTTGGCCCCCGCGTTGTAGATCAACAGTCCCACTTCGACGTCGTCGGTCGCGGCGGTGACGCGCGCGATCGCGTCGCAGGAGGTCAGGTCGAGAGCCAGTGTGCGCACCTCGACGCCGGCGCGCCGGCACGAGTCGGCGGTCTCCTCCAGTGGGCCGGACTTTCGTGCGATCAGAACCAGATTCACACCGGAGGCCGCCAGTTGCCCCGCGAACTCGGCGCCGACGCCCTCGGAGCCGCCCGCGATCACTGCCCATGGTCCGTACCGCGCGAAATCCGTCACGCCCGCATTGTCGCCGACGTCGCTTCCCCAGCGCGAGCAGTGGCCCCTACGATCGCCCGGTGTCTGATCGTTACGGCCGCGACGTGCTCGCCAACAATCCCCACCGCCGGACGGTCCGCTCCACCGAACGGCCGGTGGAACTGGGGCTCGTCGTCGAAGACGCCCAGACCGGCTACGTCGGCGCCGTCGTGCGTATCGAGTACGGACGCATGGAACTCGAGGACCGGCATGGCAGGCGCAAGCCGTTTCCGGTCGGGCCGGGTTACCTGATCGACGGTAAGCCGGTGATCCTGACCGCGCCGAAACGCGCCGCGCCGAAGCCCGCCCGCACGGCGTCGGGCTCGGTCGCCGTACCGGGCTCGCGGGCGAAGGTCGCACTGGCGAGCCGCATCTATGTCGAGGGCCGCCACGATGCCGAACTCGTCGAGCAGGTGTGGGGTGACGACCTTCGGGTCGAAGGGGTCGTCGTCGAGCACCTCGGCGGCGTGGACGACCTCGTCGCGATCGTCGACGATTTCCGGCCGGGCCCGGGTCGCAAGCTCGGAGTGCTGGTCGACCATCTGGTCGCGGGTTCGAAAGAGGCCCGTATCGCAGACACGGTCCGGCGCGGGCCCGGCGGTGAGCACACGCTGGTCGTCGGCCATCCGTTCATCGACATCTGGCAGGCGGTCAAACCCGAGCGGCTCGGCGTGCCTGCGTGGCCCGTCGTACCCAAGGGCATCGACTGGAAGAAGGGCGTGTGCCGCTCGCTGGGCTGGCCGGCCGCCGAGCAGGCCGACATCGCACGAGCCTGGCAACGCATCCGAGGACGGGTGCGCGACTGGAACGACCTCGAACCGGCGCTGATCGGGCGCGTCGAGGAGTTGATCGACTTCGTGACCGCCGTAACCTGAGACGGTGTCCGAGGGTCTGTTCGACGTCCCCGGTGAGCCCCGCGGTTCGACCGGCATCGGCCCGGTCGGCGCGTCGGCGCCGTTGGCGGTGCGGATGCGACCCGCGACGCTCGACGAGGTGGTCGGCCAGGACCACCTGCTGCAACCCGGCTCACCGCTGCGCCGGATGGTCGAGGGCTCGGGTGCGGCCTCGGTCATCCTGTACGGCCCGCCCGGAACCGGTAAGACGACGCTCGCGTCGCTGATATCGCAGGCCACCGGCCGCCGGTTCGAAGCGCTGTCGGCGCTGTCGGCCGGGGTCAAAGAGGTGCGCGCCGTGATAGACGTGGCCCGGCGCGCGGCCGCCCACGGTGAGCAGACCGTGCTGTTCATCGACGAGGTGCACCGCTTCTCCAAGACGCAGCAGGATGCGCTGCTGTCCGCCGTCGAGAACCGCGTGGTGTTGCTCGTCGCCGCGACCACCGAGAATCCGTCGTTCTCGGTCGTCGCGCCGCTGCTGTCGCGGTCGCTGATCCTGCAGTTGCAACCGCTCGACGCCGACGCGGTCCGCACGCTGGTCCGTCGCGCCGTCGACGACCCGCGCGGTCTCGCGGGCAAGGTCGAGGTCAGCGACGAGGCCGTCGACCTGCTGGTGACGCTGTCGGCCGGGGATGCCCGACGCGCGTTGACCGCGCTCGAGGTCGCGTCCGAAACCGGTCACGAGGTGACGGTCGAGACCATCGAGCAATCGCTGGACAAGGCGGCCGTGCGCTACGACCGTGACGGCGATCAGCACTACGACGTGATCAGCGCTTTCATCAAGTCGATCCGCGGCTCCGACGTCGACGCCGCATTGCACTATCTGGCCCGCATGCTGGTCGCGGGGGAGGACCCCCGCTTCGTCGCGCGTCGGCTGATGATCCTGGCCAGCGAGGACATCGGGATGGCCGATCCGAGCGCCTTGCAGACGGCAGTCGCCGCCGCGCAGACGGTGCAACTGATCGGGATGCCCGAAGCGCAGCTCACGCTGGCGCACGCGACGGTCCACCTCGCGACGGCGCCGAAGTCGAACGCGGTGACGACGGCGCTGGGCGCGGCGATGGCCGACATTCGCGCCGGCAAGGCGGGACTCGTTCCGTCGCACCTGCGCGACGGCCACTACTCCGGGGCGGCCAAGCTCGGCAATGCGATCGGCTACCGGTACAGCCATGACGCCCCGGATGGTGTTGTGGCGCAACAGTATCCACCCGATGAGCTGGTCGGTGTCGACTACTACCGCCCGACGGGCCGAGGCGTCGAACGCGAAATCTCCACCCGGCTCGACAAGTTGCGCGCGATCATCCGCAGAAGGGGTTAGCCCAGCGGGGCGCACGGCTGTCACACCGATCAACGATTTGTAGGCGCTCACTCGCACTTCCGCTGGAAAACGTCGATGGGTGTGACACCGGTTTGCGAGCGAGCCTTGACACTGCGAGCACCGGCCCTTAGCTTGGTAATCAACTAATACGTTGATCAAACTCAAGGTTGACTTTGGAGCGTGAATTCGATGCTGACACGCGGCTGGACCGCGCCTTCCTGGCACTCGCGGACCCCGTGCGGCGCGCCATCGTGGCGCGGTTGTCGAGGGGGCCGGCCACCGTCAACGAACTCGCCGCACCGTTCGACATCACGAAACAGGCCGTCTCCAAGCACATTCAGGTACTCGAGCAAGCGGGGCTGGTCACCCGGACCCGCGATGCACAGCGACGGCCGGTGCATCTGGACGCCGTCGCACTCGAGCGGCTGACCGCATGGATCGACCGATACCGGCTCGACGCCGAACGCAACTACCGCCGGCTGGACGACCTGCTGGCGCAGACACACCCGAGAAAGGAACCGAAGGATGAGTAATGCGCTGAACTTGACCGCGCCGGTCGACACCCTGGCCATGGAGTTCACCCGAGAGTTCGATGCGCCCGTCGAGGCGCTGTTCCGCGCCCACGCCGACCCCGAGCTGCTCACGAGATGGCTCGGGCCGCACGGTATGCAGATGACGATCGACGAATGGGAATTCAAGAGCCACGGCGGTTACCGCTACGTGCACAAGAACGAAGGCGGCGAATACCGGTTCAACGGCACATTCCACACCGTGCGCGAGAACGAGTTCATCTTGCAGACTTTCGAATTCGAGGGCGTGCCCGATCAGGTCAACATCGAGTACATGTGGTTCGACGATCTCGGGGGCGGGCGCAGTAGGTTGCGCGGCCGATCCATCTGCCCGACCGTCGAGGCGCGCGACGCGCTGCTGTCCTCAGGTATGGAGGGCGGGATGACCGAAGGCTACGAGAAGCTCGACGAACTGTTGAACACCCTGTGACAGCAGCGATCCCGGCTGTCTCCCCCCAGCAGCC
>NZ_LZKP01000045.1 GCF_001672895.1 Mycobacterium sp. E740 | reverse complement strand
GAAGTTGACCTTCTGGTAGCCGAACTTCCAGTTCCACTGGAAGGCGGTGACGTCGACGACGACCTCGGGGTTCGGCTCCTTGTGCAGCATCTTCTCCTGCACCACGACGGTGAAGTAGAACAGCACCGAGATGATCAGGAACGGAATGACGGTCAGCACCAGTTCCAACGGCATGTTGTAGCCGAACTGGCGCGGCAGCTCGGTGTCGGTCTTCTTGGCCCGATGGAAGGCGGAGGTCCAGAAGATCAGGCCCCACACGATCGCGCCGACGACCAGCGAGGCGATCACCGAGCCGATCCACAGCTCGCGGTTGAAATGCGCTTCGGGCGTGATGCCCTTCGGCCACCCCAGCCCCAGCGCCTCGGACCAGCTGCAGCCGCTGAGCAGCAACGCCGTAGCACCCAGGATGAGTGACAGCGACGCCGTTCGCGCCACCGCCTTCAGCCCGCGAGGTGTCACGTGGAGCCTCCTAGAAGTCAGTAACGCGCGACCGCGGTGCGGCCAGTTCCTGCAGCGAATACTACGCAGCGTAGACCACGCGTGGACGGCGGTCTCAACACACCTCGACCTTCCCGCTGCCCGTTGGGCTCCACACCGACGGATTGGGCATACTTGGCGCCGTGTGCGGACTGCTGGCCCTGTTGCGTGACCCGTCCGCAGAAATCTCCCCGGCGCTGATCGAGGCGGTGTCGGGTGCATCTCACCTGATGCGCCACCGCGGCCCTGACGAGCCCGGGACCTGGTCCGACGACCGGGCGGTGCTGGGCTTCAACCGGCTGTCGATCATCGACATCGCGCACAGCCACCAACCGCTGCGGTGGGGGCCGCCGGAGGCGCCGGGCCGCTACGTGCTCGTGTTCAACGGCGAGATCTACAACTACCTGGAGTTGCGCGAGGAACTCACGGCACAGCACGGCGTGGCGTTCAACACCGACGGTGACGGCGAGACGATCATCGCGGCGTATCACCACTGGGGCACAGACGCGCTGACCCGGCTGCGGGGCATGTTCGCGTTCGCGCTGTGGGACACCGAGCGCGAAGAGCTGTTCTGCGCCCGGGACCCGTTCGGCATCAAGCCGCTCTACATGGCCACCGGCCCCGGGGGCACAGCGGTGGGCAGTGAGAAGAAATGCCTTCTCGACCTCGCCGACACCCTGGGCATCGACCTGTCCACCGACGAGCGCGCCGTGCAGCACTACACCGTCCTGCAGTACGTGCCCGAGCCGGAAACCCTGCACCGCGGGGTGCGCAGGCTCGAGTCGGGCAGCTACGCGCGTATCCGCGCCGGCGCGCAGCCGGAGGTGACGCGGTACTTCCGCCCCCGGTTCACCGCGGTTCCGTTCGCCGCCGGCCGTGAGCAGGAGCGCTACGACGAGATCACCGCGGTCCTCGAAGACTCGGTCGCCAAGCACATGCGCGCCGACGTGACGGTCGGGGCGTTCCTCTCCGGCGGCATCGACTCGACGGCGATAGCTGCTCTGGCCATGCGGCACAACCCGCGGCTGATCACGTTCACCACCGGCTTCGAGCGTGAGGGCTTCTCCGAGGTGGACGTCGCAATCGCCTCGGCCGAGGCGATCGGCGCCAGGCACGTCGCCAAGGTCGTCAGCCAGGCCGAGTTCGTCGCCGCCCTGCCCGAAATCGTCTGGTATCTCGACGAACCCGTCGCCGACCCCGCGTTGGTGCCCTTGTTCTTCATCGCTCGCGAGGCGCGCAAGCACGTCAAGGTGGTGCTTTCCGGCGAAGGCGCCGACGAGTTGTTCGGCGGCTACACCATCTACCGGGAGCCGTTGTCGCTACGGCCTTTCGAGTATCTGCCCCGCCCGCTGCGGCGGTCACTGGGGCGCGCGTCGCGACCGCTGCCCGAGGGGATGCGCGGCAAGAGCCTGCTGCACCGCGGTTCACTGACGCTCGAGGAGCGCTACTACGGCAACGCCCGCAGCTTCTCGGATGACCAATTGCGGGCGGTGCTGCCGGGATTCCGCCAGGAGTGGACGCACACCGACGTGACCAAGTCCGTCTACGCCGCGTCGTCGGGCTGGGATCCGGTCGCCCGCATGCAGCACGTCGACCTCTTCACCTGGCTGCGCGGCGACATCCTGGTCAAGGCCGACAAGATGACCATGGCGAACTCGCTGGAGTTGCGGGTGCCGTTCCTCGACCCCGAGGTGTTCGCGGTCGCGTCCCGGCTCCCCTACGACCAGAAGATCACAAGGGCGACAACCAAATTCGCGTTGCGGCGAGCTCTGGAGCCGATCGTTCCCGCGCACGTGCTGAACCGGCCGAAGCTGGGCTTTCCGGTGCCGATCCGGCATTGGTTGCGGGCCGGCGAACTGCTCGACTGGGCCCATTCGATGGTCGACACGTCACAGGCCTCGGAGTTGGTCGATCTGGGCGCAGTTCGCGCCATGCTCGACGAACACCGCAGCGGCGCAAGCGATCACAGCCGCCGGCTGTGGACCGTGCTGATCTTCATGCTGTGGCACGCGATCTTCGTCGAACGCAGCATCACCCCGCAGATCGGCGAGCCGACCTACCCCGTGCAGCTGTGACTATTTGAGCGCGCTGCCGATCTCCGCGGCGGCGTCGTCACCGTAGGCGTCACCCAACCGTTGCACGGCCTCGTCGCGGTCCCAGCTCCACTCCTGTGGGCCCGGCGCCTCGAACACCAGCACGGCGACCAGCGACGCGAGCTGAGCGGACCGCTCCAAGCTCAAGCCGGCACTGCGTCCGGTCAGGAAGCCCGCCCGGAACGCGTCGCCGATGCCGGTCGGGTCGGCCTGGTGCTTCTCGGGCACCACGCCGACGTGGATGAACGTGCCGTCCGAGCTGACGAGGTCCACGCCCTTGGGGCCCAGGGTGGTGACGCGCAGCCCGATCTGGCTCATCACCTGCGCCTCACTCCAGCCGGACTTCTGCAGTAGCAGGTCCCACTCATAGTCGTTGGTGAACAGATAGGTGGCGCCGTCGATCAGCTTGCGGATCTCCTCACCGGACAATCTCGCCAATTGCTGAGAGGGGTCGGCGGCGAACGCCAGGCCGAGCTTGCGGCACTCCTCGGTGTGCAGGAACATCGCCTCGGGGTCGTTGGCGCCGACGATCACCAGTTCGGGCGTGCCGATGCGCTTGGTGAGGTCGGCGAGCGAGATGTTGCGCGCCTCGGACATGGCGCCGGGATAGAACGACGCGATCTGAGCCATGGCCTCGTCGGTGGTGCAGACGAACCGTGCGGTGTAGGCCGTCTCGGAGACCAGCACACTCTCGGTGTCCACGCCGACGGACTCCAGCCAGTTGCGGTAGTCGTCGAAGTCGCTACCGACGGCGCCCACCAGCGCCACGTCGCCGCCCAGCACGCCGATGGCGAACGCCATGTTGCCCGCGACGCCGCCGCGGTGCACGACCAGATCGTCGACCAGAAAGCTCAGCGACACCTTCTGCAGGTGCTCGGGCAGCAGCTGTTCGGAGAATTTCCCGGGGAACCGCATCAAATGGTCGGTTGCGATCGATCCGGTCACCGCAATTGTCACGAACTCTCACCCTTCGTTTGTTAACCCGCCTAGTTAATCTAGTGCGCTAACCTGCCTAGAAAGACATGCCCGCCTCGTAAGACAGCACTGTAGACAGGCGCCTGCCTACGAAGATCTCCGGGGAGCAAATACATGACCGGTCCTTATCCGCCCGAATACGGCGCTGGACCGACCGGCCCGCAAATGTATGCGCAGCCGTTCCCGTATGCCGAGAACGCGCCGGCGGCATATCCGGACGCGCTTCCCCCGCCGGTGCCCTACCGAAAGAAACGGCGATGGCCGATCGTGGCGGCGGTGGTGCTGGCGATCGCGGTGATCGCGGCAGTGGTGGCCGCCATCGCCATGACCGGCGGCAGCGACGAGACGTCGCGGTCGGCCGCGCTCAACGAGGGGTCCATCAAGGCCGCGATCCAGGAGTACCTGGACGCGCTGACCAACGGCGACGCCGAGACTGTCGCGCGCCACACTCTGTGTGGGCTTTTCGACGCGGTGAAGGAAAAACGCGCAGATCTGGCGCTGGCCCGCCTGTCGGGCGATGCGTTCCGCAAGCAGTACAGCAGCGCCGAGGTGACGTCGATCGACAAGGTCGTCATGCCCTCGCCACACCAGGCGCAGGTGCTCTTCACCATGCGGGTCACGCCGGCCGGCGGCTCGCGCCGCGATCGCACGGACACTGCCGAGCAGCAGGCCGTCGCCCAGTTGCTGGCGCAGGACAACCAGATACTGGTGTGCTCCTACCTGCCGCGAACGGCCGGCCAGTACTGAGCTGTTCGGCTCAGTTGAACGAGTCGCCGCAGGCGCACGAACCCGTCGCGTTCGGGTTGTCGATCGTAAAGCCCTGCTTCTCGATGGTGTCGACGAAGTCGATGGTGGCCCCCTGCACGTAGGGCGCGCTCATGCGGTCCACTGTCAGGTTCACGCCACCGAACACGGCGGTCAGGTCGCCGTCAAGCGACCGGTCGTCGAAGAACAGGTTGTACCGCAGCCCGGCGCAACCACCCGGCTGGACGGCGATGCGCAGGGCGAGGTCGTCGCGGCCCTCCTGGTCCAGCAACGCCTTCGCCTTGGCGGCGGCGGCGTCGGTGAGGGTCACACCGTGCGTGGCGGTTGCCGTCTCTCCCGGAACTGTCATTGGGTCTCCTGTAAGGCCTCACTTGTGGGGCGTACTCAGTCAACGGTACCTCGTATTGCCGCTATTCCCGAGATAGTCCCCAGGCGGTCGGCTGCCGCCGCAGCGGAAGTAGCCTGGCAGCGTGAACCTGCTGGGCGGCAGAAAAGACCGCAAGAAGGACAAGGAACCCGACCCGGGCGCGGATGTGTCCGAGAACACGGTCGAGACCGAACTGCGCGACGACGTCAAGGCGGCACGCACCACCGCCCCCAAGGGCAGGCCGACTCCCAAGCGTGACGCCGGCAGGCGCGGCCCGGTGGCGCCGGCGCCGATGACGGCCGCCGAAGCTCGTCGTCGCCGCAAGGAGATGCGTGCCACGCTGAGCCGGGAGGAACGCCGCGCGGAGAAGGCGGCCCGCCGCGAACAGATGTCCGAGCGCCGCGAGAAGATGATGGCCGGCGAGGAGGCCTACCTGCTGCCGCGAGACCAGGGGCCGGTACGACGCTATGTGCGCGATGTGGTGGATTCCCGCCGCAACGTGCTCGGGCTGTTCTTGCCGTCGGCGCTGGGCTTGATCTTCGTGATGCTGGCCGTGCCCTCGGTCGAGGTGCAGCGTCTGCTCTCCCCCGCGATGCTCGTGCTTGTCCTCGTCATGGTGGTCGACGGCTTCATTCTCGGCCGCCGGGTCAACCGCCTGGTGGACGCGAAGTTCCCCGCCAACACCGAGGGCGGGTGGAAGCTCGGCTTCTACGCGGCCAGCCGCGCGTCGCAGCTGCGCCGGATGCGCGCGCCCCGCCCGCAGGTGAACCGCGGCGACAAGGTCGCCTGACCCCGGTGCACACCTTGGTGCTCGGCGGCATTCGGTCGGGCAAGTCGCAGTGGGCCGAGACGGCCCTCGCCGAAGAGGCGGCCGCCCCGCAACCGGTGCGCTATCTTGCGACGGGTGCCGCGCCCGCGGGCGACCCGGAGTGGGCGGCGCGGGTGTGCGCCCACCGGCAACGACGCGACGCCCGGTGGTCGACCGTCGAAACCGTCGATGTGGCAACGCAACTGCGTGAGCAGCCGATCGCGACGCTGGTGGACGACATCGGTTCGTGGCTGACCGCGGCGATGGACCGGTCGCAAGCCTGGACCGGCGGGTCGATCGCCGCCGACGTCGACGACCTGCTCGACGCGGTGGGCCGGTTTCGCGCCCCGCTGGCCATGGTCAGCCCCGAGGTCGGGCTGACCGTGGTGCCGGCGACGGCGGCCGGCCGCCGGTTCGCCGACGAACTGGGTTCACTCAACCAGGGACTCGCCGCGGTCTGCGACCGGGTGGTGCTGGTCGTCGCGGGGCAGCCGGTCACGGTGAAGGAGCCCGCGTGACCGAATTCCCGGCCATCACACCACCGGACGCGCAGGTGGCCGCCGCCGCGCGGGCGCGCCAAGACCGGCTGACCAAGCCACCGGGCTCGCTGGGCAGGCTCGAAGACCTCGCGGTCTGGGTCGCCTCGTGTCAAAGCAGTTGTCCGCCAAGGCAGTTCCAGCGGGCGCGGGTGGTGGTCTTCGCGGGCGACCACGGCGTGGCCGCGGCCGGAGTTTCGGCGTATCCGGCCGACGTGACCGCGCAGATGGTCGCCAACTTCGACCGCGGCGGCGCGGCGATCAACGTGCTCGCCGAGGCGGCGGGCGCGACGGTGCGGGTCGTCGACATCGCGGTCGACGTCGATGAACCGCATTCGGCGTCGATCGGTGCGCACAAGGTGCGCCGCAGCAGCGGCAACATCGCCGTCGAGGACGCGCTGAGCGCCGACGAACTCAGCGCCGCGATCGCGGCCGGCCGACACCTCGCAGACGAGGAGGTCGACTCGGGTGCGGATCTGTTGATCGCCGGCGACATGGGAATCGGGAACACCACGCCCGCAACGACTTTGATCGCGGCGCTGAGTGACTGCGAACCGGTCGCCGTGGTCGGTCGCGGTACCGGCGTGGATGACGCCGGTTGGGCGCGCAAGACCGCCGCCGTCCGCGATGCGCTGTACCGCTGCCGGGGCAGCCGCACCGATCCCGCCGCGCTGCTGCGGATGTGCGGCGGTGCGGACCTCGCGGCGATGACGGGCTTCTGCGCGCAGGCGGCGGTGCGGCGGACGCCGCTGCTGCTCGACGGTCTGGTGGTGACGGCGGCGGCGTTTATCGCCGAGCGGCTGGCGCCCGGCGCCCGGCACTGGTGGCAGGCCGGACACCGGTCCCCCGAACCCGCGCACGCGGTGGCGCTGGATCGGCTCGGGCTCGACCCGATCGTCGACATGCGGATGCGCCTCGGCGAAGGCACCGGGGCCGCGGTCGCACTGCCGGTCGTGCGGGCGGCGGTGGCCACGCTGGCGTCGATGGCGACGTTCGACGAAGCGGGCGTCACCGACCCGTCCGGGGATCAGTAGGTCGTGATCCGTTCTCTGGCAGGGTCTTTCGCGTTCGGCACCGTGATGCCCGTGCCGGCGGCCAGGGCTTTCGGCCGCGGAGAGCTGACCGCGCTGCCGGTGGTCGGGGTGGCGCTCGGCGCACTGGCGGCCGCGACCCTGTGGGCGGCATCGTGGGCGTTCGGACCCGGCCCGCTGGCCGGTGTGCTGGCGGTGGCGGTCGTGATCGCGTCCACCCGTGGCCTGCACATCGACGGCCTTGCCGACACCGCCGACGGTCTCGGCTGTTACGGCGAGCCGCAGCGCGCCCTCGCCGTGATGCGCGACGGGCCGGCCGGCCCGCTCGGCGTGGTGACCGTCGTGATTGCGGTCCTGGTGCAGGGTTTGGCGTTCTCCGAGTTGAACGCCGTCGGGCTGGTGGCCGCGCTGATGGGGGGCCGGGTGGCGGCGGTGCTGGCATGCAGGCGCGGTGTGCCGGCCGCTGCGGGCAGTTCGCTCGGCGTCGGGGTCGCGGGCACGCAGCCGATTGCGGTGATCGCCGCCTGGGTCGTCGCGGTTGCTGGAATGGCAGCGTTCGCGGGCCCGCGGCTGTGGCAGGGGCCGGTGAGCGTCATCGTCGCGCTCGCGTGTGGGGCGCTGCTGGTGTGGCACTGCATCCGGCGCTTCGGCGGGGTGACGGGCGACGTGCTCGGCGCCGCGATCGAGGTGACGACGACCGTCGCGGCGCTGGGCCTCGTGATCCGCTGAGCCGCGCCGAGACCGGCTCAGCCGAGTCGGGCCATCCAGCCGTGGGTGTCGGCGAAGGTCCCGCGTTGAATTCCGGTCAGCGTGTCGCGCAGCGCCATCGTGATCTCGCCAGGGCCACCGTCGGCGATGGTGAACTCCCCGTCGGCGTGCTTGACCCGCGCGACCGGCGTGATGACGGCCGCTGTCCCGCAGGCGAACACCTCGGTGATCTCCCCGGCGGCCGCCTTCTTCTGCCACTCGTCGACGTCGATCTTGCGTTCTTCGACGCTGAAGCCCGCATCGGATGCCAACTGCAGCAAGGAATCCCGCGTCACACCGGGCAGGATGGAACCGCTCAGCTCGGGGGTCACCAGACGCGCGGACCCACCGCTGCCGAACACGAAGAACAGGTTCATGCCGCCCATCTCTTCGACGAAGCGACGTTCGGCGGCGTCCAGCCAGACCACCTGGTCGCAGTCGTTGTCGGCCGCCTGCGCCTGCGCCAGCAGCGAAGCCGCGTAGTTGCCGCCGAACTTGGCAGCGCCGGTCCCGCCCGGGCAGGCCCGCACATACTCGGTGGACAGCCACACGCTGACCGGTTTGATGCCGCCCTTGAAATAGGCCCCCGCGGGTGAGGCGATGACCAGATAGCGGTACTCGTTCGCCGGCCGCACGCCGAGCCCGGGTTCGGTGGCGATCACGAACGGCCGCATGTACAGCGATTCCTCGCCGCCGGCAGGAGGCACCCACTGCTCGTCGACGGCGACCAGTTGGCGCAGCGACTCGATGAACGTCTGTTCGGGCAGCTCCGGAATCGCGAGCCGGTTCGCCGAGGTACGCAACCGGCGGGCGTTGGCCTCCGGGCGGAACGACACGATCGAGCCGTCGGCCCAGCGGTAGGCCTTGAGCCCCTCGAAGATCTCCTGCGCGTAATGCAGCACGATCGCCGACGGGTCGAGCTCGATCGGCCCATACGGGATCACCCGGGCGTTGTGCCATCCCTCGCCCTCGAGGTAGTCGATCGACACCATGTGATCGGTGTGGTGCTGCCCGAAGCCGGGATTGCCCAGAATCGACGCCCGTACCTCGTCACCCGCCGGGTTCGCGTTGCGCTCAACCGTGAACTCGAGGGGGCCGTCAGTCATGCAGCGATTGTATATCCGCACCGCTACCGGGTTTTTGCCTCGACAAACGGTGGCTTGACCACCTCGCATTCGAGGGCGCGGCCACGCACGTCGACGGTGACGCGCTGGCCGTCGGCGACTTCTGCGTCGGTGTCGACGAACGCCAGCGCGATGCCGACTTTCAACGTCGGCGAGAACGTTCCCGACGTCGTCACCCCCACCGGCCGATCGCCGTCGAGCACGGTGAGGTCGGCGCGCAGCACTCCCCGACCGACCGCCTTCAGCCCGCGCAGCAGCCTGCGCGGCCCGCTCGCTTTCTCTGCCAGCAACGCGTCGCGTCCCCAGAACGCGTTCTTCTTCCACCCGACCGCCCAGCCGCAGCGCGCCTGCAGCGGCGAGAAGTCCAGCGAGAGTTCGTGGCCGTGCAGCGGATAACCCATCTCCGTGCGCAAGGTGTCACGCGCGCCCAGGCCCGCGGGCTCGCCGCCCGCCGCCGTGACCTTGTCGAGCAGCGCGTCGAA
Organism: Mycobacterium sp. E740; assembly: GCF_001672895.1. Taxonomy (GTDB): domain Bacteria; phylum Actinomycetota; class Actinomycetes; order Mycobacteriales; family Mycobacteriaceae; genus Mycobacterium. The sequence continues at coordinate 10,339 of NZ_LZKP01000045.1, read as the reverse complement.
AACGACGCTCGCGCGGTCCCATTCAGGCAGCAGTTCGTAACCGTGCTCACCGGTGTAGCCGGTGCGGCAGACGCGCACGGCCACGCCGCCGAACTCCGCGTCCGCATAACCCATGTAGTCCATGTCGGTCGGCAGACCCAATCCGCCGACCACCTCCGCCGACTTCGGCCCCTGGACCGCCAGCACCGCGTACGAGCGGTGCTCGTCGGTGATGGTCAGGCCGGTGGGCGCCCGCTCCTGCAGTGCCTCGACGACCGCGGCGGTGTTGGCGGCGTTGGGCACCAGGAAGACCTCGTCGTCGGAGACGTAGTAGGCGATCAGGTCGTCGACGACTCCCCCAGAATCGTTGCAGCACAACGTGTATTGCGCTTTGCCCGGGCCGATGCGGCGCAGGTCGTTGGTGAACGCGGAATTGACGTACTCGGCGGCGCCCGGCCCGCGCACCAGTGCCTTGCCGAGATGGCTGACGTCGAACAGCCCGACGGACGTCCGCGTCGAGTTGTGCTCGCTGACCGTGCCGGCGTAGGAAACCGGCATCAGCCACCCGCCGAACTCGGCGAAGCTCGCACCGAGTTCGCGGTGGCGGTCCTCGAGCGGACCCTTCGACACGTTGTCCATCTCAGCCTGCGTCACGCCGATCCACCCTAATGCGGCCGCGCAGTTGGCACACTTGTGCAGTGGTCGACCTCGACGCACTGCAAGCCGCGGGAATCGCCGACGCCCACGCCCGGGCTCCGCTCATCGCCTACCTCGACTCGCTGGGGTTCAGCGCCGAGGACATGGTCGACGCCGAGCGGCGCGGCCGGCTCTTCGGCCTCGCCGGTGACGTGTTGCAGTGGTCCGGCCCACCGAGGTACAGCTTGCGCGCTGCGGCCGACCGGCTCGATGTGCCGCTCGCCGAACTCGTCCGCGCCTGGCAAGCGCTCGGGCTCACGGTGACCGACCCAAAACTGCGCGTTCTCAGCCAGGCAGACGTCGACGCGCTGGCGTCGTGGCGCACGATCAGTGCGGTGACCGGCGCCGACGCGGCGCTGACCTTCTTGCGGATCATCGGTGCGACGATGGCGCGCCTCGCCGAGGCCAGCGGCACGATGATCCGGCTGGCGCAGCCCGACCTGCTGATGACGCATACCCACGACGAGCTCACGACGGCTCGCGCGTACCGGGCGGTCGCCGAACTGGTGCCCGGTATCTCGGCGCTGATGGACTCGGTGTGGCGCCACCACATCACCAGCGCCAGGGCGTACTTCGAGGGCGTGATCCACGATGCGTCGGCAAGCGTCACCTGCGGCGTCGGGTTCGCCGACCTGTCGGGGTTCACGGCGCTGACACAGCGGCTCACACCCACGGAACTGGCCGAGCTGCTCGTCGAGTTCAGCGGCGAGGTGAGCGATGTGGTGCATGCCGGGGGCGGCCGAGTGGTCAAGTTCATCGGTGACGAGGTGATGTGGGTGACCTCGACGCGCGAACAACTGGTCAAGGTCGCGGTCGATCTGGTCGAGAATCCGCGGGCGAGGGAGACCGGCCTGGGGGTGCGGGCGGGCCTCGGGTACGGCCTGGTGCTGGCGATCGGCGGCGACTACTTCGGCACCCCGGTCAACCTCGCCGCGCGGTTGGTGAGCGCCGCCGCACCCGGGCAGGTTCTCGCCGGCTCCGACCTGCGTGATGAGCTGCCCGACCGGCCCGCGACGCCGTTGAATCCGCTGACGCTCAAAGGGTTCGAGGGCCCCGTCACGGCCTACGACTTGCGTGTCGTCGGCTGAAGCTAGGGTGGGGGTTCGTGAGCGCTGCAACCGCCGGATACCAGGTCCCCACCGTCACCGCCAGCTCGTCGCTGCCCAAACGCAAAGCCGGAAGTTCGGTGCTGATCGTGGCGGTGGTCAACGGAAACGATGACTCGTCGGCGAAGGTGGTGCCGAGTCCGTTTCTCGACGCCGCGGCGGTTGCAGAGATCGAGGCCGCGCTCGAGGCGCTCGGCGCCAAGGGCGGTAGCGAGCAGATCACCCGCGTCGTTGCGCCGTCGCTGCCGGTGGCCAGCGTGTTGGCGGTCGGGCTGGGCAAGCAACGCGAGCACTACTCCGCCGACGTGATCCGCCGCGCCGCCGGCGTCGCGGCCCGGTCACTGAACGGCACGGAAGCGGTGGTGACCACGCTGTCGGATCTCGACCTGACCGCGGCGATCGAGGGCTTGATCCTCGGCGCTTACCGATTCGCCAACTTCCGCAGCGAGAAGACCGCACCGAAAGACGCGGGCCTGCGCGAGATCACCGTGCTCACGTCGGACACGAAGCCAGATGCCGCGCAGCGAGCCGCCGATATCGCGGCCGCGGTCGCCACCGCTCGAGATCTGGTCAACACCCCGCCAAGTCACCTCTTTCCCGCTGAGTTCGCCCGGCGGGCAAAGGAATTGGGAGACAGCGTCGGCCTCGAGGTGGAGGTTCTCGACGAGAAGGCCTTGGAGAAAGCGGGTTACGGCGGCATCATCGGCGTCGGCAAGGGTTCGTCGCGGCCGCCGCGGCTGGTGCGACTGACTCACAAGGGCGCGAAGCGCAATGGTAAGCGAGTTGCGCTGGTGGGCAAGGGCATCACGTTCGACACCGGCGGCATCTCGATCAAGCCCGCGGCGAACATGCACCACATGACCTCGGACATGGGTGGCGCCGCGGCCGTCATCGCGACCGTGGTGCTCGCCGCCAAACAGAAACTGCCGATCGACGTCGTCGCCACGGTGCCGATGGCGGAGAACATGCCGTCGGCCACCGCGCAGCGGCCCGGCGATGTGCTGACCCAGTACGGCGGCATCACGGTCGAGGTGCTCAACACCGACGCCGAGGGCAGGTTGATCCTGGCTGACGCGATTGTGCGGGCCGGTGAGGACGAGCCGGACTACCTGATCGAGACCTCGACGCTGACCGGCGCCCAGACCGTCGCACTCGGCGCCCGCACGCCGGGGGTCATGGGCAGCGACGAGTTCCGCGACCGCGTCGCGCGGATCTCTCAGGGTGTCGGCGAGAACGCTTGGCCGATGCCGCTTCCGGAGGAACTCAAGGACGACCTGAAATCGACGGTCGCCGATCTGGCCAACGTCAGCGGTTCGCGGTACGCCGGAATGCTGGTAGCGGGAACGTATTTGCGGGAGTTCGTGCCCGAGGGCGTGCAGTGGGCCCACATCGACATCGCCGGCCCGGCCTACAACACCGGCGGCCCGTGGGGTTACACGGGCAAGGGCGGAACCGGTGTACCGACGCGCACGATGTTCGCGGTTCTGGAGGACATCGCCGCCAACGGCTGAGTCACTGCGCCGAGACCGACGAAATGGCGGTTTTCACCTGCACAAATCCGCCAAAACGTCGGTTTGGTCGCTAGAGGACCCTGCCGCGCGCGGTGCTGCGCATCACTTGCGGGAACAGGTGCGCGACGCCGTAGACGATGTGCGCCTCGGGAGCGACCGGCCGGATCGGCTTGTTCTTCTTGACCGCCGAGACGATCGCCTTGGCAACCTTTTCCGGGCCGTAGCGCCGTTTCGCGAACACGCTCTCGAATTGGGCGCGGCGCACTTCGACCTTGTCCTGCTTGCCGGCCGGCGCGTCGAACCGGGTGGTGTGGATGATGTTCGTGTCGATCACGCCGGGACATACCGTCGTGGGGCCTACGCCGGCCTGGTCCAACTCGGCGCGCAGACAGTCGCCGAACATGAACACCGCCGCCTTGCTGGTCGCGTAGGCGTTCATCGACTGCTGCGGCGAGTAGGCCGCCATCGACGAGATGTTGACGATGTGGCCGCCGAGTCCGCGGTCGACCATCCGACGCCCAAAAGACCTGCAGCAGTTGACGACTCCGCCGAAGTTGATCGCGAGCACGCGGTCGTACTCCTCGGGTGGCGTGTCGAGGAACATTCCCGCGTGCCCGACGCCCGCGTTGTTCACGACGATGTCGGGGACGCCGTGTTCGGCGCACACGCGGTCGACGAACCGCTCGACGGCATCGGCGTCGGATACGTCCACGGTGTAGGCGTGCGCGACGCCACCGTGCGCGGCGACCTGGGCGGCGGTCTCCTTGGCGGTTCCCTCGTCGATGTCGCTGACGACGATCTCGGCGCCCTCGCGCGCGAAAGCCAGCGCGGTATGGCGGCCGATACCGCTGCCCGCGCCGGTCACCGAAACCAGTGTGTCACTGAAGGATTCGCGCGGGCGGCCAACTTGGGCGCGCAGGAGTTCACGCGTGGGCGCCTTGCCGTCGAGGAAGTCGACGAGTTGTTCGACAGAGCGAGCGATCGCCTGCGGGTGCGACATCGGCGACCAGTGACCCGCGGCGATGTCGCGGCGCCACAATCGCGGCACCCATTTACCGGTGTCGTCGTACACGAACGGGCGCACGAACGGATCCTTGGTGTTGACGATGAGTTGCACGGGAACGTCGACGTAGTGGTCGGCGCGTCCCGGCTTCATCGACCGCAGGTAGTTGGCGCCGTAGACCTTGATGCTCTTCGCGGCGTCGTTCTTGTAGGTCGCCGAGTGATGCAGTTGCTCGGCGGGGATCCCGTCGCGCAGCAGCAGGATCTGTCGCACCAGGTCGGCGACGAAGCCGCGTACGGCCAGCGGCGCTATGCCGGGAATCGAGAAGAATCCCATGTAGGCGAAGGACAAGAACTGGCTCAGGGCGCGCACGAAGCGTCGCGGCTGCCAGGGGCGCATCAGTGCGCCGGTGATGAATCGGTTGAGGTGGTCGATACTGGGGCCCGAGATCGAGGTGAACGACGCGACGCGGTCGGCGGCGCCGGGCCGGGCGAGGTACTCCCACATGGCCGCCGAGCCCCAGTCGTGAGCGATCACGTGCACTGGTCGGCCCGGGCTGGTGGCGGCGATGACCGCCTCGATGTCGTCTGCATACTGTGACATCCGGTAGGACGAAACGCGCTTGGACACAGTGGAATCGCCGACGCCGCGGTTGTCGTAGCGCACTATGCGGAACCGGTCGGCCAGCAGTGGCACGACGCCGTCCCACAAGACGTGCGAGTCCGGCCAGCCGTGCACGAGCACCAGCGTCGGGCCGTCCGGATTACCTTCTTCATGAACCGCGATCCGCACGTCATCCGAGCTGTCGACGAACCGCTGCGCGATCTCCCCCATCACACCTCCCGTGACTTGGTCGAACCGCCGGTACCGTATCAGCGCCGTGTTTTCCTCACGCTAGCGTTCGTCAGTACTGTCTGTTCCTCGCGCAAGCGTTCGTCAGGAGTCCTCGAGCTCCTGTCGCTCCGCGCGCCTGCGTTCGATGCGTCTGCGCTCGTCGTAGTCCCGCATCCGCTGCGGGTAGCCGACCTTCTGCACGTCGTAGACCGGTATCTGTAGCCGGACGGAGAGCCGCCGCGCGCCCGCGTCGCCGCCGGCCCGCCGCCGCGTCCACTCGCCGTCGGCGGCCACCAGCACGACGGTGATGTCGGTGACGGTGGTCTTCGGTTCGACGAACGCCTCGACGCCGGCATGGTCGGCGACCCACTGGTGGAGGTAGTTCAGGTCTGCAGCGGGATCGTCAGCCGTCCCCCTGCCCGCGCGCCTACCGCGCCGGAATCTGTCGAGGACTCCCACTGGCCTCCGCACTCCCTTTCGACTCACCTGTCTCGATAGTGCCAGAGCGTCGGGTCCGACGGTCTGCGGCGAACAGCGCGGCCGGACGTGACAGGATGGGTTCGCACGAGACATCGACCCAGCACGACTGACCGACCGTTCAAGGGAGCGAGGAGTCAATCACATGGCCATCTCCGTACAGATGCCTGCACTCGGCGAGAGCGTGACCGAAGGGACTGTCACCCGCTGGCTCAAGCAAGAAGGCGACACGGTTGAACAAGATGAGCCGCTGCTGGAAGTCTCGACCGACAAGGTCGACACCGAGATCCCCGCGCCCGCATCGGGCGTGCTGAAGAAGATCATCGCCCAAGAGGACGACACCGTAGAGGTCGGCGGCGAGTTGGCCGTGATCGGCGACGCCGACGAGGACTCCGATGACTCGGGCGACTCCGCCGACGAGGACTCCGGCGACGAGGACTCCGGCGATGACGACGACTCCGGCGACTCTGATGACGAGAAGCCCGCGGAAGAGCCGGCCGCGCAGTCGGAACCGGCGGCCGAGGAGGAGGACGCACCCGAGCAGGACTCCGAGAAGGAATCGAAGTCGGAATCCAAGTCCGAATCGAAGTCTGGCTCGAAGTCGAAGTCGTCCGGTGACGCCACACCGGTGCTGATGCCCGAACTCGGCGAGTCTGTCACCGAGGGCACCGTCACCCGCTGGTTGAAGAAGGTCGGCGACACCGTCGAGGTCGACGAACCGCTGCTGGAGGTGTCGACCGACAAAGTGGACACCGAGATCCCCTCGCCGGTGGCGGGCACGCTGCTGTCGATCACCGCCGAGGAGGACGACACCGTCGAGGTGGGCGGCGAGTTGGCCAAGATCGGTGACGCCGACGCCGCGGAGGATTCGGAACCCGAGCCCGAACCCGAGCAGGACGACGAGGGCGAGGGCGACGAGGGCGACGAGGCCGAGGGCCACGAGAAGGACGAAAAGCCGGAGCCCAAGCAAGAGGACGAGCAAGAGGACAAGCAGGAGCAGGAACCCGAGCAAGAGGACGAGCCCGAAGAGGAGCCCGAGCCCAAGCAGGAGAAGAAGCCCGAGCCCAAGCGGGAGAAGGAGCCGGAGCCCAAGCAGGAGAAGGAGTCCGAATCCAAGTCGGAGCCGCAGCCGTCGAGCGATTCCGGCCCCTACGTCACCCCTTTGGTGCGAAAGCTCGCAGCGGAGAACAACGTTGACCTCGCCGGCGTGAAAGGCACTGGTGTCGGCGGGCGAATCCGCAAGCAGGATGTGCTGGCGGCGGCCGAGGCGAACAAGGCGCCGGCGGCCTCGACCGGCGCGGCGAAAACGAGCGAACCGGCCGGCGAAGCGCCGAGCAAGTCGTCGGCCGCTCCCCTGGCGCACCTGCGCGGCACCACCCAGAAAGCCAACCGGATCCGGCAGCTGACCGCCAAGAAGACCCGCGAATCCTTGCAGGCGACAGCACAATTGACGCAGACCCATGAGGTCGACATGACCCGGATCGTGTCGTTGCGTGCACGGGCCAAGGCGAGCTTCGCCGAACGCGAGGGCGTGAATCTGACGTACCTGCCGTTCATCGCGGTCGCTGTCGTCGACGCGCTGAAGGCGCATCCGAATGTCAACGCCAGCTACAACGAGGAAACCAAGGAGATCACCTACTACGACGCCGAGCATCTCGGCTTCGCCGTCGACACCGAGCAGGGCCTGCTCTCGCCGGTGATCAAGAACGCCGGTGACCTGTCGCTGGCCGGACTTGCCCGGGCGATCGCCGACATCGCCGCGCGCGCCAGATCCGGTGATCTCAAGCCCGACGAGTTGTCCGGTGGAACGTTCACGATCACCAACATCGGCAGCCAGGGCGCCCTGTTCGACACACCGATCCTGGTGCCGCCGCAAGCGGCGATGCTGGGCACCGGCGCTATCGTCAAGCGGCCCAGGGTGATCGCCGACGAGTTCGGCAACGAGTCGATCGGGGTGCGCTCGGTGTGCTACCTGCCGCTGACTTACGACCACCGGCTGATCGACGGCGCGGATGCCGGGCGCTTCCTCACCACTGTCAAGCGCCGGCTCGAGGAAGGCGCATTCGAGGCGGACCTAGGTCTGTAGAGGGAAGGGCTTGCGCCTGTCGTGTCCGAAGCCGTCATCGCGATCGCGGGATCGTCCGGTCTGATCGGCACGGCGCTGGTGTACGCGTTGCGTGCCACCGACCGCCGTGTGCTGCGCATCGTTCGGCGCGCGCCGTCGAACGCCGACGAGGTGTTCTGGAACCCGGATACCGGAGAGTTCGACCCCGGGACGCTGTCCGGAGTGGACGCCGTGGTGAACCTCTGCGGAGTCAACGTCGGCGAGAAGCGGTGGTCGGGCGCGTTCAAGCAGAGCCTGCGCGACAGCCGCATCGGGCCTACGGAAGTGCTTGCGACCGCGGTCGCCGAGGCCGGCGTGCCCGTGCTCGTCAACGCCAGCGCGGTCGGCTTCTACGGCGACACTGGTGCGCAGATCACCGACGAGACCGTCCCGGCCGGCAAGGGGTTCCTTTCGGATCTCTGCGTCGATTGGGAGGCCGCCACCTGGGCGGCGCGACAGGACGGCGCCCGGGTCGTGCTGGTGCGATCCGGCCTGGTGTTGGCTCCGGCGGGCGGCGTCCTCGGCCGGCTCAAGCCGTTGTTCTCCCTCGGACTGGGCGCCAGGCTCGGCAACGGCCGCCAGTACATGCCGTGGATCAGCCTCGAGGACGAGGTACGCGCGCTGCTGTTCGCGATATCGCACGACGAGCTGTCCGGACCGGTCAACCTCACCGGCCCCGCGCCGGTAACCAACGCCGAGTTCACCGCGGCGCTGGGGCGCGCGGTCAACCGGCCTACGCCGCTTGCGGTTCCGGGTTTCGCGCTGCGTGCCGTCCTCGGAGAATTCGCCGACGAGGGGCTGCTGGGCGGTCAGCGCGCCATTCCCGCCGCGCTGGAACGGGCGGGATTCGCCTTCCACCACAACACCATTGGCGAGGCATTGGCATTCGCCACCGGACCGCGGGAGTAGCGTCGTCGTTGTGGCAGGTTCCATTCGGTCGGTGACGGCACCGATCGACGTGCGCGTGCTGGGCTCGGTCGACTACGAGGACGCCTGGCGGCTGCAGCGCGAGATCGCCGACGAGCGGTTGGCAGGCGGCCCCGACACCCTGCTACTGCTCGAGCATCCGCCGGTCTACACCGCGGGCCGACGCACACTGCCCGAGGAACGACCGACCGACGGCTCGCCCGTCGTCGACACCGACCGCGGCGGCAAGATCACCTGGCATGGCCCCGGACAACTGGTGGGCTATCCGATCGTCGGGCTGACCGAGCCCCTCGACGTCGTCAACTTCGTGCGTCGCCTCGAGGAGGCACTGATCCGCGTCTGCGCCGACTTCGGTGTGCAGACCGGACGCGTCGAGGGCCGCTCCGGGGTGTGGGTGCCCGCCGGCGACGACCCCGCCCGCAAGATCGCCGCCGTCGGCATCCGGGTGGCGCGCGCAACCACGCTGCACGGCTTCGCGTTGAACTGTGACTGCGAGCTTGGCGCGTTCTCGGCGATCGTGCCCTGCGGGATCACCGACGCCGGGGTCACTTCGCTGACCGCCGAACTGGGCCGCCGCGTCGGCGTCACCGACGTCATCGCTCCGGTGGCCGACGCCGTGTGCGATGCGCTCGACGGCCGCTTGTCAGTAGCATTGACGTAGTGACTGTCGCGCCTGAAGGTAGAAAGCTGCTGCGTCTCGAGGTCCGCAACGCCGAGACGCCGATCGAGCGCAAGCCGCCGTGGATCAAGACCCGCGCGAAGATGGGTCCGGAGTACAAGGAACTCAAGGCGCTGGTCAAACGCGAGGGCCTGCACACGGTCTGCGAGGAAGCCGGCTGCCCGAACATCTTCGAATGCTGGGAGGACCGCGAGGCGACGTTCCTCATCGGCGGTGAGCAGTGCACCCGGCGATGCGATTTCTGCCAGATCGACACCGGTAAGCCGGCCGACCTCGACCGCGACGAGCCGCGCCGGGTGGCCGAGAGCGTGCAGGCGATGGGATTGCGGTACTCGACGGTGACCGGCGTCGCCCGCGACGACCTGCCCGACGGCGGCGCATGGCTCTACGCCGAGACGGTGCGCGCGATCAAGGAACTGAACCCGAACACCGGCGTGGAGTTGCTGATCCCCGACTTCAACGGCAATCCCGCGCTGCTGCGACAGGTCTTCGAGGCGCGCCCAGAAGTGTTGGCGCACAACGTCGAAACGGTGCCGCGGATCTTCAAGCGGATCCGGCCGGCGTTCCGTTACGAGCGCAGCCTCGAGGTGCTGACCGCGGCTCGCGACCACGGGCTGGTCACCAAGTCGAACCTGATCCTCGGCATGGGTGAGACGCCCGACGAGGTGCGCGTCGCCCTGACAGATCTGCATGACGCGGGGTGCGACATCGTCACGATCACCCAGTACCTGCGGCCCTCGGCGCGCCACCATCCGGTCGAGCGCTGGGTGCACCCCGACGAGTTCGTCGAGCACGAGCGGTTCGCCCAAGGGCTCGGCTTCGCGGGCGTGCTGGCCGGCCCGCTGGTGCGGTCGTCGTACCGCGCGGGACGGTTGTACGCCCAGGCCAAATCCGCGTCCGTATCCTGAAGCAATGGCGAAATCCCGCAACCCCGAGGCCGTCAAGGCCGCGAAGGCCGAGGCCAAGGCGGCCCGTAAAGCGGCGTCCAAACAGCGTCGCGGCCAGCTGTGGCAGGCGTTCCAG
>NZ_LZKP01000044.1 GCF_001672895.1 Mycobacterium sp. E740 | reverse complement strand
GAAGGCCGACCTCGACCAGCGCGACCCGGACTACATCCGCGAACAGTTGCCGGGCCTGTGGCTGTTGGCGTCGCTGTACTTCCGCGCCGACGTCCGCGGCCTCGACAGGATTCCCGCCGACGGGCCGGTGTTGCTGGTGGGCAACCACAGCGGCGGCAATCTGCCGCCCGACACGTTCGTCTTCACGCTGGCGTTCTGCTCGTATTTCGGCGTCGAACGGCCGTTCTACCAGCTCGCCCACAACCTCGTCGTGTCGATGCCCGGACTGGGCTCGCTGCGTAAGTTCGGCACCGTCGCCGCCAACCATGACAACGCCACGCTGGCGCTGGGCTCCGGAGCGGCCCTGCTGGTGTATCCGGGCGGCGACTACGAGGTGTTCCGGCCGTCGTGGAAGCGGCACGAGGTGGACTTCGGCGGGCGCAAGGGCTATGTGAAGCTCGCCCGCGAGGCCGGTGTGCCGATCGTGCCGGTCGCCAGTGTGGGCGGCCAGGAAGCGGCGCTCTTCCTGGACCGCGGCCAGTGGTTGGCCAAACTGCTGATGGTCGATCGGTTGGCGCGGCTGAAGAGCGTGCCGATCCTGTTGGCGCCGCCGTGGGGTCTGGCCGTCAGCGACATGGTGCCGCGCCTGCCGCTGCCGACGAAGATCGCGATCGAGGTGCAGGAGCCGATCGACGCGGAGGACATCGCGGGCGGAGACGATGACGTGATCAATAAGCGGGTGCTGACGAGCCTGCAGGCGGGGGTGGACCGGTTGGCGGCAGATCGACGATTCCCGGTGCTCGGCTGATGAGGGTGCAGCGCCGGTGCGTCATCAACGCAGATCGGGACCGGGTGTGGAAGGTGGTCAGCGACCCGGGCTGTTATCCGGAGTTCATGGCGAGCCTGGAGCGGTGGGAGACGTTGACCGACGGACCGCCCGGGTTGGGCGCGCGCTACACGGTGCACTGGAAGGTGGGCTCGGTGCCGATCGGCGGTTCGGTCGAGGTGGTCGAGTTCGATCCGCCCCGCGAGCTCTCCTGGATCGGCATCACCGGGGTGTCGCAGCGCGGCCGGTTCCGGCTGCGCGAGACCGACGACGGGCGCACCAAGGTGACGTTCCGGCTGTCCTATGAGTCAGCGGGCAACATCCTCGGCCTCATCGCCGACCGAGTCGCCGCACGGCAGGTCGGACGCAACATGAGCAAGACGCTGAATCAGCTGCGGCAGACGGTGGAGGGGTGAGCGGTCAGCCGGCCGGCGGAGCCGTACCCGCGCCGGGGGCACCCTGAATCGGCACCACCGGGGTGGGCGTCACGGTCGTGACGCCGTTGCTGCCGACCGTGGGCCCACCAGAGGGCGCCATCTCGGCGAGTCGGTCGGCCGCCTTCTGGCTGCAGTCCAGCATCAGCAGGATCCGACCACCTGACGTCACCTTCTGCTTGTCGACGAGGCACTGCGCCTGCGGCAGCACGCTGCCGAACGAGCCGCCGAAGTAGCCCTTGACGCCCTGCTTCTTGAGGATCTGCAACGCCTGGCCGTAGGGCTCGCCGATCACGTTGAAGTTGTTGGCCGCCGGCTGAGACATCGCGATACCGGCGCTGACCAACGCGGCCGACCCGACAGCGACGAGGCCGCCGCTGAGCGCAACAAGCTTGTTCACGTGATCTCCCTAGACCGGTGCGCTGCGAACATATCGCAGCCGTAACGAATGTGAAACCGGAGAAAGAGCCGCCGGCGTTACATCGGCGGATGCACCGCAGCGCGCATGACGTCGCCCAGGCGCGCCGCGTTGGCGTCTTCGAAAACGTCCTCCAACAGCAGCTTCTCGCCGTCCGCTCCGCGCAGCGGCACCCGCCAGTTCGGATACTCGTCGGTGGTGCCCGGCTGGTTCTGGGTGCGCAGGTCACCGACGGCGTCGGTGAGCGACAGGGACAGCAGCCGCGACGGCGTGCGGGCGAGGTAGCGGTGCAGCGCCTCCACGATCTCGGCGACGCCGGCGTGCTCGTCGTCGAGGAGCCCGACGCGCCGCAGTTCGTCCAGCCACCGGCTCTGCTGCTCACGGTCGTCGGCCAGTTCCTCGTCGGCGGGGCGCGTCAGCAGGCCGAGTTCGTCGCGCAGGCGGACATGCTCGCCGGCCAGGTAGCCGGCCGTCGGCGGCAGATCGTGGGTGGTCACCGCCGACAGGCAGTACTCGCGCCACCGCTCGGCAGGCAGCGGGCCACCGGCCGGACCAGTGTCGCCGTCGCGATCGGCCTCGAACCACAGGATCGACGTTCCGAAGACGCCGCGCTCGCGCAGGTAGGCGCGCACCCAGGGTTCGACGGTGCCCAGATCCTCGCCGACGACGACGGCTCCGGCGCGGTGCGCCTCCAGCGCGACGATGCCGAGCATCGCCTCGTGGTCGTAGCGGACGTACGTGCCTTCGGTCGGCCGCGCGCCCTGCGGGATCCACCACAGCCGGAACAACCCGATGATGTGGTCGATGCGCACGCCGCCTGCGTGCCTCAGCACGGCGTTGACCAGGGCGCGGAACGGCTCGTAGCCGAGCTTCTCGAGTTGGTCCGGCCGCCACGGCGGTTGCGACCAGTCCTGGCCGAGCTGGTTGAACTCGTCGGGCGGCGCCCCCGCGCTGACCCCGAGCGCGAGGACGTCCTGCAGCGCCCACGAATCCGCACCGCCGGGATCCACGCCGACCGCGAGGTCGTGCATGATGCCCAGGCTCATGCCGGTCTGCACCGCTGTGGCCTGCGCCGCGGTCAACTGGTCGTCGAGCTGCCACTGAAGCCAGCGGTGGAAGTCGACGGCGTCGGCGTTCTCGGCGGCGAACTTCGCGACGGCTGCGGACCCCGGATGCCGCAGTTTTGGTGGCCACCGATGCCAGTCGCCGCCGTAGCGCTCGGCCAGCGCACACCAGGTCGCGAAGTCGTCGAGATTGTCGCCCTCGCGCTCCCGGTACGCGGCATAGGCCAGTTCACGCCCGGCCGAACGTGGAACGGCGTAGACCGCCTCGAGCGCCACGCGCTTGGCCTTCCACACCGCGTCGCGGTCTATCTGGTCGCTGCGCCGGGCCCGGGACTGCAGATACCCGTGCGCCTTGCGCATCCGGTTGCGGTGCCGGACGTAGGCGTATTCGGGGATCGCCTCGACCCGCAGATAGATCGGGTTGACGAAGCGACGCGAGGTCGGCAGGTACGGCGACGGCTCCATCGGCGCGACCGGCGCCGCCGCGTGCAGGGGGTTCACCAGGATGAAGTCGGCGGCGTAACGCGCCGCCGACCACACGGCCAGATCGGTCAGGTCGGTGAGATCGCCTATGCCCCAAGACCTTTCAGATCGCACGCTGTAGAGCTGAGTGGCCAGGCCCCAGTGCCGGCCCGCTGGAGGCAGTAGCGCCGCGGGCGAGACGATGACCAGCGAGCTGACCTCTGAGCCCCGAAGGTGCAGCCGGTGGTATCCGGTGGGCAGGTCCGCGGGCAACTCGAAAGACGCCTCGCCGACCAATCGGCCGTCCAAATCGTAGGGCGGCCGGTTGTTTTCGAGTTGACGCAGATCCTCGCGGATCGAGCCGTCCGCCAAGTGGATTCGGGGCACGGCCGGGTCGCCATGCGTGACGTGGACCCAGAACGACGACGTCGCACCGGCCCGCCCGATGATCGTCGGGGGCAGCGGCCGCGACCAGTGTTCGCGGTCGTGCGCGACGAGCGCGGCGGCGCGATCGTCTTCCGTGCCGGCCGCCACGCCCAGCGCCTCGAGCACCGAGACCAGCGTCGACTCGGAGACTGTGACCCGCCTGCCTGCCCAGTCCTCGTATTCGGTTGCGACACCGTGGCGTCGCGCCAACTCGGCAAGTGACGCGGCGGGTTCGGTCATGTCGTCATCTTGCCTGCACGGTGCGTTCGCATCTCGGTAGGGTCGTCGGCATGGCGCCCGACCGGCCGGGCACGACCGAGGCGCAGACCCGGCGGGCTCGCGTCGCTGTCGCGGCGCTGTTTCTGACCAACGGCATGATCTTCGCGAACCTGCTGCCCCGCTATCCCGAGATCAAGACCGATCTCGGGCTGTCTAACTCGGCCTACGGCGCCGCGGTCGCGGCGTTCTCCGCGGGCGCATTGGTCGCCGGGCTGACCGCAGGCGCGCTCATCCGGCGGTTCCGGTCCTCCCGCGTGGCAGTCGTCGGAACCATCGCCATCGGGATTTTCGTCGTCCTTGCCGGTGCCGCCGCCTCCCCGGTGGTGTTCGCGGCCGCGCTGTTCCTGGCCGGCGCGTGTGACTCGGTGACCGACGTCGCGCAGAACGCACACGGACTGCGGGTACAGCGCAGCTACGGACGCTCGATCATCAACTCGTTGCACGCGGTGTGGGCGGCCGGCGCGATCCTCGGCGGGTCGATGGGCGCCGCCGCGATCGCGCTGAACATCTCACGAGCAGTGCATCTCGGTTTCGCGGCGGTGTTGTGCGGCGCCGTGGTGCTCGCCGCGTACCGCTATCTGCTGCCCGGGCCCGACCACGACGACGCTGGCGTGGGCGCCCGCGGTGGCGGCGACGCCGGCGTGGCGGTGTATGCCACGCTGGTCGCGCTGGTGGTCATCGCCGTCGCCGGGGCCACCGTCGAAGACGCCGGCAACTCGTGGGCCACCCTGTATCTGCGCGACTCGCTGGGCGCACCCGGCCCGATCGCCGTGCTGGGCTACCTCGCCGTCGTCACCTTCATCTTCGTGGGCCGGCTGGTGGGCGACCGGTTGGTCGACCGGTTCGGGGAGGGGACCGTCGCACGCGCGGGTGGCGCGGTGACGGCACTCGGCATGGGCCTGGCGCTGGCGTTGCCGTCCGTACCCGCCACGATCGCCGGGTTCGCGCTCGCCGGCCTGGGCGTGGCGACGCTGGTGCCGTCGGCCATGCACGCTGCCGACCAGCTCCCGGGCTTGCGGGCGGGGACCGGCCTGACCGTGCTGACCTGGCTGATGCGGATCGGGTTCTTCGGCGCCCCACTGCTGGTCGGGGTGATCGCCGACGCGACGAGCCTGCGGGCCGGCTTGCTCGCCGTCCCGGTCGCCGGGCTGATGGTCGTCGCGCTGGCGAGCGCGCTCAGTGCGCGACCGCCGCGAGCTCTATCGTGAGCACTCCACCCGCGATCAACGCGATACCCAATGCCATCAACCAGGTCAGCGGTTCGCCGAACACGAAGCGGGCGATGACCGCGACGAGCGCGACGCCGCATGCGGTCCACACGCCGTAGGCGATGCCGACCGGCATGCCCAGCGCCAGCGTCAGCCACAGCAGATAGAACGAGGCGAGGTAGCCGATGACGACCGGGGCGATCCACGCGCGTCGGCGAAAGCCGTCCGACGCGCGCAGCGACAGTGTCGCGAACACCTCCACCAGGATCGCGCCAGCCAGCGCCCAATACATCACGGGTGTGGCGCCGGGCGGTGAGAGCCGATCTCGACGAGCAGCACGCCGCCGATGATCAGCGCGATGCCGGCCACGATCGGCCAGGTGAACGGGTCGCCGAAGAAGACCGCCGCCAGCACCGCGGTGCCCGCGGTTCCGATCGCACCCCAGATCCCGTAGGCGACGCCGACGGCCATGCCGGCGCGCAGCACGAACGTCAACGCCGTGAACGCCGCCACGTATCCGGTGACGACCACGACCAGCCACGCCGAATGATCCTGGGAGGCACGCAAAGACAGCGTCGCGGCGACCTCGGCGGCAATGGCGGCCCCCAGCAACGCCCACTTGTGCACGCGAACAAGCTAGCCCTGCCGGATGTCGCGCGTAGCCTGGCATGGCCTCTTTTCGCCGATTCGAGGAGTTCTCATGGCCGATTCCGAGCACGCGCTCGCCAGGCGCACCGCCGGCGCCGGACTGGTGGTGGACACCACGAACGGCCCGGTCCGCGGCATCGACGACGGAATCGTCAAAGTGTGGAAGGGCATCCGGTTCGCGGCTGCGCCTGCGGGCGAGCTGCGCTGGCGGCCACCCGAGCCGCCCCGGCGCTGGACCGAACCGGCGGACGCCACCAAGGTCGGCCCGGCATGCCCGCAGCCGACCGATCCGCGGCTCCCGATGGAGCTCGGTGCCCCGCAGGGCGACGACTGCCTGACCCTGAACGTGTGGACGGCCTCGGACACCGTTCCCGGCGCCGGAAAGCCCGTGATGGTGTGGGTGCACGGCGGCGCCTACGTCATCGGTTCGTCGGCCCAGCCCCAGTACCACGGGCGGGCGCTCGCGGCGGGCGGCGAAGCGGTGATCGTCACCGTGAACTACCGGTTGGGCGCGCTGGGCTTTCTCGACCTGTCCGGGTTGGGGGACAAGTTCGCCACCAACCTCGGCCTGCGCGACGTGCTGTTCGCGTTGCAGTGGGTGCGCGACAACATCGCCGGTTTCGGGGGAGACCCCGGGCGCGTGACGGTATTCGGTGAGTCCGCGGGCGCGGGGATCATCACCACGCTGTTGGCCAGTCCCGCGGCGTCAGGTCTGTTCGGCGCCGCGATCGCGCAGAGCTCACCGGCGACCAGCATCTACGATCGCGAACGCTCCCGGCGCGTCGCGGCGCTGTTCGTCGACGAGCTCGGCGTGGCGCCCGAGGACGCCGACCGGTTGACGTCGGTGCCCACGGCCGCGTTGCTTGCCGCCTCCCGCCGCGTGTTCGACGCCATCCCGCTGCGTACCCCGGGCACGCTGGCGTTCGCGCCGATCATCGACGGTGATGTGGTTCCGGCGCACCCGGTCCAGCTCGCCCGCGACGGCCGCACACATCCGGTCCCGCTCATCATCGGGACCAACAAGCACGAAGCCGCGCTGTTCCGCTGGATGAAATCGCCGCTGATGCCGATCACCCCGAAGGCGATCCGGGCGATGTTCGCCGAGATCGCCGCTGAGCAACCGGATCTGCAACTCCCCGAGCAGGACCGGATCCGGGCGGCCTACCGTGGCCGCGGGAAAGCCGTCGGCATGGGCGTGGCCCGCGACATCGGTTTCCGGATGCCGTCACTCTGGTTCGCCGACGGCCACCGCGAGGTCGCACCCGTGTACCTCTACCGGTTCGACTTCGCCACCCCGATGCTGCGGCTGCTGCGACTCGGTGCTGCCCACGCCACGGAGCTGCCTTACGTCTGGGGCAATCTGATCGCGGGGCCGAAGGACCCGACCTTCCGGCTCGGGGGGCTCAAGGCAGGCGAGGCGGTGTCGGCGCGGATGCGGCGGCGCTGGCTGAACTTCGCCGTCGACGGCACACCGGCAGGTCTGGCCGGAGACCCGGTGTGGCGGCCGTACCGCGCACCGGAGCGTTCCACGCTGATCATCGACGCCCATGACCGGATGGTCGACGACCTCGACCGCGATGTGCGCGCCGCCTGGGGCGATGAAGTGCTCAGCTTCCGCTGAGTCGTATGCTTTGCGCGGAGGTTTGACGTGGACGTGAGCGCAGTCTTCTCGCATGTGCTGCCACCGCTGATGCACGATCCGGTGACGTTCGCGGTGCCGTTCTTCCTGCTCCTGTTGGTCATCGAGTGGGCAGCCGCCGGCAGGCTCGCGCACGAAGAGGCCGAACGCGCACCGGCAGGTGCCTATCAGCGGTCCGATGCGTGGGCCAGCATCTGGATGGGCGTCGTCTCGATCGGCACCAGCGGGGTGCTGAACTTCATCGCGCTGCTGGGCTACGCCGCGCTCTACGTCTACGTCGCGCCGTGGCAGTTGCCGGCCGGCGCCTGGTACACGTGGGTGATCGCGATCGTCGGCGTGGACCTGCTCTACTACGGCTATCACCGGATGGCGCACCGGGTGCGGCTGGTCTGGGCCACCCATCAGGCGCACCACTCCAGCCAGTACTTCAACCTCGCGACCGCGCTGCGGCAGAAGTGGAACATCAGCGGCGACGTATTCCTGCGGGCTCTGCTGCCGATGTTCGGCGTGCCGCCGTGGATCGTGTTCGCCAGCTTCTCGATCAACCTCATCTACCAGTTCTGGATCCACACCGAGCGCATCGGAAAGCTCTGGCGGCCAATCGAATTCGTGTTCAACACACCGTCGCACCACCGCGTGCACCACGGCATCGACCAGCAGTACCTCGACAAGAACTACGGCGGCATCTTCATTCTGTGGGACCGCCTCTTCGGCAGCTTCGCAGCCGAGACCGTTCGCCCGCACTACGGGTTGACCAAGCAGGTGGACACCTTCAACATCTGGACGCTGCAGACCCACGAGTACGTGGCGATCGCCCGGGACGTGCGCCGGTCGCGCCGCTGGCGCGACAAACTCGGTTACGTCTTCGGCCCGCCCGGCTGGGCTCCCGCGCAACGTCGCGCCGCTGTCGAGAAATCTGCGCCCGTCATCGCATAGAGCGCCGTTCGGTAACGGCTTCCGTGTCGAAACTGCGGCCGGGGCGTAACGCGACGGTTATCTTTGCCGATGGGCAAGTGACGGGATCATCGGCCCCAAGAGCGGAGGCGACAGTGCGCCGACCATGGATTCACGTGATGGCGGCGGTGGCCGTCCCGATCAGTGCGGTCACGCTGGGCGCCTCGACCGCGCAGGCGAACCCGGGCGCCCCGGTCTACCCCGGCATGGAGATCCGCCAGGACACGAACGTGTGCACGCTGGGCTTCGTCGACCCGCAGGCACGGATCGCCTTCACCGCGGGACACTGCCGCGGCAGCGGAACTGTGCGTGACCGCGACGGCAACGTCATCGGCATGCAGACCGTGTTCCGCGACAACACGCCCAACGGCGCGACCGTGGACACCAACCACCAGATCGCCGACTGGGAAGCCATCGCGCTGGCCCCCGATGTCATGGTGAACAACATCCTGCCCGGCGGCAGGGCGCTGGTGTCCGATCCCGGTGTCGTGCCCGCGCCCGGGCAACCGGTCTGCCATTTCGGTGTGGTGACCGGGGAAAGCTGCGGAAACGTCGAGGCCGTGAACAACGGCTGGTTCACGATGGCCAACGGCGTGGTCAGCCAGAAGGGCGATTCCGGCGGCCCGGTGTACGTGGTCACGCCCGACAACCGCGCGGTGCTCGTCGGCATGTTCAACAGCACCTGGGGCAAGTATCCGGCCGCGGTGTCGTGGCACGCCGCGCGGCAGCAGGCGAGCGAAGACGTCATCTCCGCCACATCCGCCAGCCTCGGCGGCGTCTCAGTGCCCTGAACGAGAACTAGAACGCGTTCTAGCCATCGCGCCGCGGCGGCGATATCCTCGACGCGATGCATGCCCAGACACCTGTCCAGATCGCGTGGGTGACGCCGGACCTCGACGCCACGGAACAGGCGCTCACCACCTTGTTGGGCGCGAAGAAATGGGTGCGCATGCCCGAGGTTCACTTCGCGCCCGAGGCCTGCACCTTGCGCGGTGAACCCGCCGACTTCGTCGCGAGCATCTCCTTGAGCTACGCCGGTGACACACAGCTGGAACTCATCGCGCCGGTCTCCGGAGACAGCATCTACACCGAGTTCCTCGACGCCGCAGGACCAGGACTGCACCACGTCTGCATCGAGGTCGATGACGTGGCGGCGGCGTTGGCCGAACGCGGAGTCGAGGCCGTACAGCGTGGTGTGATGCCGGGCGGCATGGAGTTCGCCTACGTCTCGGCCGTGGACGCCGGTGTGCCCTACGTCGAGATCGCCTACATCCCAGACGACATCAAGGCGTTTTTCGACCACGTCAAGCAGGAGCAGAAGTGAACACCGACATTCCCGACACTGTTGCGGCGGCCGACGTGACGGCATGGTCCGACGAAGCCGACGTCGTCGTGATCGGCTTCGGCATCGCGGGCGGTTGTGCAGCGGTCAGCGCCGCGGCGGCCGGCGCGCGGGTCCTCGTCCTGGAGAAAGCGGCGGACGCGGGCGGCACCACCTCGATGGCAGGCGGGCACTTCTATCTCGGCGGCGGCACGGCCGTGCAGAAGGCGACGGGCCACGACGACAGCCCGGAGGAGATGTACAAGTACCTCGTCGCGATGTCGCGCGAACCCGAGCACGACAAGATCCGCGCGTACTGCGACGGCAGCGTCGAGCACTTCGAGTGGTTGGAAGCACTGGGCTTCGAGTTCGAGCGCAGCTTCTACCCGGGCAAGGTGGTGGTCCCACCCGGCACCGAGGGGCTGTCCTACACGGGTAACGAGAAGGTGTGGCCGTTCTGCGAGCAGGCCAGGCCGGCCCCGCGTGGGCATTCGGTGCCGGTACCCGGCGAATTGGGCGGCGCCGCTTTGGTGATCGATCTGTTGGTCAAGCGGGCAGCCGACCTCGGCGTCGAGATCCGGTACGAGACCGGGGCCACCAACCTGATCGTCGAGGACGGCGCCGTCGTCGGGGTGCAGTGGAAGCACTTCGGCGAGACGGGCGCAGTCCGGGCCAAGGCCGTCGTCATCGCCGCGGGCGGGTTCGCGATGAACCCGGACATGGTGGCGCAGTACACGCCGGCGCTCGGCCAGAAGCGAAAGACCAAGCACCACGGCGAAGTCGAGCCCTACATCCTCGGCAACCCGAACGACGACGGTCTCGGCATCCTGCTGGGCGTCTCGGCCGGCGGCGTCGCCGAGAGCCTGGACCAGTTGTTCATCACCGCCGCCGCGTACCCGCCGGAGATCCTGCTGACCGGGATCATCGTCAACAAGGACGGCAAGCGGTTCGTCGCCGAGGACTCCTACCACTCGCGCACGTCGGCGTTCGTCCTGGAGCAGCCCGACCAGACGGCGTACCTGATCGTCGACGAGGCGCACATGGAGATGCCGGAGATGCCGCTGATCAAGTTCCTCGACGGCTGGGAGACCATCGAGGAAGTCGAAGCGGCGCTCGGCATTCCGCAGGGCAACCTCGTGTCGACGTTGAACCGGTACAACGAGCATGCCGCCGGCGGCGCGGACCCCGACTTCCACAAGCAGCCGGATTACGTTGCGGCACAGGACAAAAGACCCTACGCGGTGTTCGACCTGTCACTGGGGCGGGCGATGTACTCCGGGTTCACGATGGGTGGGCTGGCCGTGTCGATCGACGGCGAGGTGCTCCGCGAGGACGGCTCGGCCGTTCCCGGGCTGTACGCGGCCGGGGCGTGCGCCTCGAACATCGCCCAGGACGGCAAGGGCTACGCCAGCGGAACGCAACTGGGCGAGGGTTCCTTCTTCGGCAGGCGCGCGGGCGCGCACGCGGCAAAGCGTTAGACCCCGACCGGTTCGCCGCCGGCAATGCGGCTCAACCGCCACTCGCCATCACCGAGGAGTTCGAGTTCGTGGGTGTGGTGCTGCTCGACGGTGCTGCGGTGGCTGACGCTCACCAGGATCGTGTCCCGCAGTTCGGTGCGCACCAGGTCGTAGAGCAGGTACTCCAGGCCCTCGTCGAGCGCGGACGTGGACTCGTCGAGGAACACCGCCTTCGGCCGGGTCAGCAGGATGCGCGCGAACGCGATGCGCTGCTGCTCGCCGGGAGAGAGCACCTTGGCCCAGTCGAGGACCTCGTCGAGGCGGCTCTCCAGATGGGGCAACGCGACGCTGTGCAGCATGCGTTTGAGCGTCTGGTCGTCGATCGCGCCTTCCTCGTTCGGGTAGCTCACGACAGCGCGCAGATCGCCCAGCGGGACATAGGGCAACTGGGACAAGAACATCGTCTCGTTGGGTCCGCACGGCCGGGTCAGCGTGCCGGAGGTATACGGCCACAACTCGCCGAGGCTGCGCAGCAGGGTCGTCTTGCCGACGCCGGACTCACCGGTGACCACCAGCGAGTCGCCCACCTCCAGGCGCAGATCCAGCGGTCGGATGAGTTGTCTGCCGTCGGGGGTGCGGACCTCGATGTCGTCGAGTTGCACGGTCCCGTCGGTGCAGGGCTTGGTGGTGATCTCCGGCAGCGCCCGGCCCTCCTGGTTGGCGGTCACCAGCCCGTCGAGACGGATGATCGCGGCACGGTAGCCGGCGAACAGGTCATAGGCGTTGCGGAACCACGACAGCCCGCCCTGGATCTGCCCGAATGCCGACGCCGACTGGTTGAGCGCACCGAGGGTGATCTCGCCGCTGAAGAAGCGGGGGAACTGCAGCAGGTAGGGCAGCGGCACGATGAGTTGGCCCATCGACCAGTTCCACCCGTTGAATCCGAGGGACCGCGCGACGTAACGCTTGTAGTTGGCGACGACGGGATCGAAGAGCTTGCGCAGCGCGGAACGTTCGGCCTTTTCGCCTCGATAGAAGGCGACCGCCTCGGACGCGTCGCGCAAGCGCACCAACGCATACCGGAAGGCCGCGTTGTACTTCTCGTTGCGGAACGACAGCCAGATGATCGGCCGGCCGATCCAGAACGCGATGACCGACGCGAAGACCACGAACGCGATCCCGATCCAGAACATCGCGCGCGGCAGTTCGTAGTCGATGAGCGGAATCGTCAACGGCCCGGACAGGTTCCACAGGATCGCGGTGAAAGAGATCATCGATATCACCGCGTTGATCGCGCCGAACAGCAAGGTGTTGCCGGTGCCGTAGTACGGCACGTTGGGCAGCGGGCCGTTGTTGGCGGTAAGGATGTCGATGTCGAACTGGATGCGTTGGTCCGGGTTGTCGATCCGGTCGTCGATGAACCGGGCGCGGTAGTAGGCCTTGCCGTCGAGCCAGTCGCCGGTGAGCCGGTCGGTCAGCCAGGCTCGCCAGCGCAGCGAGAACCGCTGCATCAAGAACATGTCGAGCAGCAGCCGCGCGATGTAGAGCGCGGCCAGGATCGAGAAGACCATGATCGAGAGCCAGAAACCGTCCGCGCCCGACTGCCGGGTCGCCTCGTCGCCGGCGCCCAGACCCGCCGCCACCGCTTGGAAGGCGGTGAGCATGTCGTTGCTCTGGTAGCTGAGCAACACCTCGATCCGCACGCCGGCCACCACGAGCAGCAGAATCAGCCCCAGCCACAGCCAGACTTTCACGCTCTCGGCGCCGGTGAAGTAGCCGCCGGTGATCCGCCAGAACTGCCGTCCCCAGCCGGTGAACTGCGCGATCAGCACCAGGATGATCAACGTGACGACCGCTGCGGCCACCCAGCACTGGGCGATCCACCACAGCGATTGCCAGAGCTCGTTGTTCCAGTCAAGCGACGGGACGAACTTTTCCACCCGCGCAACCTACCGCGTGGGGCCTCGCGTCGGCGTGATCGACAGCACGCCTACGGCTTTCCCTGGGGAGTGGGCACCCCCCATTTATGCTCCGAATATGAGCAGCGACGCTCCAGGGCCTTGCGCGGTCAACGCGGGACATCTGATCGCCCGGCGGTTGCGGGCCAGCGGGATCGACACCGTCTTCACGCTTTCGGGCGGGCACCTGTTCTCTCTCTACGACGGCTGCCGCGCGGAGAACATCAGGCTGATCGACACCCGCCACGAGCAGACGGCCGCGTTCGCCGCCGAGG
>NZ_LZKP01000043.1 GCF_001672895.1 Mycobacterium sp. E740 | reverse complement strand
CTGCTCGGCTCCGGAGTCGTTCTGGTGGCGGCATTCCTGTTCGTCGACCGCCGCATCGCCGCCGCCAGGGCGAGGCCCGCAGCCATCACCGCAGGAGCGACCGCGACGGTCCACCGGATGGTGCGCGCGTTGGCCATCGAGGCACTGCCGATCTCACCGACCGTCCAGCCGACGGCCAGTCCCGCGCCGAGGAAGCCGGCGGCCACAGGTGTCAGGCCCGCCAGTCTCTGCCCGAACAACGGCACGTACATGTCCGCCATGGTCGCGGCCATCAGCACACCGAGGGTGAGGTAGATCCACTTCAACGGTCCGCGGCCGAAGGCGCTGGGCGGCAACACTCCGGCGGCGATGCGGCGGTCGACGAACAGGAATGCCGCCACCAGAACGACTCCGGAGCCGAGCAGCGCGGCGGTGAGCCGCACATCTTCGGGCACCCCGGCCGCACTGACCGCCAGCGCCGCGACACCCAGCAGCATCAGCGACCACACCGGGACCGGCGTCGTCGCGACATCGCCGTCGGCGACGCGACGCGCAGACAAAGCCAACGGCACCAGCACGCCGATGGCCGCGGTCAGGAGGGCGAGCGCTCCGAATGCCCAACGCCACGAACCGAATTGGGAGAACAATCCGCCCGCGGCCGGACCGAGCAGCGTGCCCACTCCCCACATCGCCGACACCAGCGCCGATGCCTTGGTCCACAACCAGGTGGGCAGCGCGGTGTTGATGACCGCGTAGCCCAGGCCGGCCAACAGCCCGCCCGCCAGCCCTTGCACGGTGCGGCCGACCAGCAGCAGCTCCATGGTCGGCGCAGCCGCACACGCCACGCTGCCCGCGCCGAACACGCTGAGCGCCAACAGGTATGACGACCGAGGGCCCAAGCGCATCAACGTCGAGTGCACAGTGGTGGCCGCGACCACCGAAGCGACGAGGTACACCGTCGTCACCCAGGCGTACCACCGCTGGCCGCCGATATCGGCGACCGCGCTCGGCATCAGGCTGATGGTCAGAAACTCATTGGTGGCGTACAGCGCGACCCCGCCGGCGAGAACCGTGCTGGCGCCGAGGTACTTCGGCCCCAGCAGATCGCGCCAGCGGCCAGGGGCAGACGTCGCGGCGCCGGTCACGCGCTCACTTCAAGCCTGCGGCGTCCATGCCGCGCAGTTCCTTCTTCAGGTCGGCGATCTCGTCGCGGATGCGCGCGGCCAACTCGAACTGCAGATCGCGGGCCGCGGTCATCATCTGCTCGGTCAGTTCCCTGATGAGGTCGGCCAGTTCGGCGCGCGGCATGTTCGACGTGTCGCGTCCTTCGATGATGCCGGCGCTGACGGCGCGACCGGGCTCACCCTGTGCGCGACGTCCCCGCGACGCGTTGCGGCCCGAGCCGCCGACCTCAACCTCGTCGGCCTCCCGGTAGACCTGATCGAGGATGTCGGCGATCTTCTTGCGCAACGGTTTCGGGTCGATCCCGTTGGCCTCGTTATAGGCGATCTGCTTGGCCCGCCGGCGTTCGGTCTCGTCGATGGCCTCGCGCATCGAGTCGGTGATGTTGTCGGCGTACATGTGCACCTCGCCGGACACGTTGCGGGCGGCGCGGCCGATCGTCTGGATCAGGCTGCGGGTGGAGCGCAGGAAGCCTTCCTTGTCCGCGTCGAGGATCGACACCAGCGACACCTCGGGGAGGTCGAGGCCCTCTCGGAGCAGGTTGATGCCCACCAGCACGTCGTATTCGCCGAGGCGCAGCTGGCGCAGCAGTTCGACGCGGCGCAGCGTGTCCACCTCGGAGTGCAGGTACCGCACGCGGATGTTCATCTCGAGCAGGTAGTCGGTGAGGTCCTCGGCCATCTTCTTGGTCAGCGTGGTGACCAGGACACGCTCATCGCGCTGGGTGCGCTTGTTGATCTCGCCGATCAGGTCGTCGATCTGCCCCTTCGTCGGCTTGACCACCACCTTCGGGTCCACCAGCCCGGTCGGGCGGATGACCTGCTCGACGAATTCGCCGCCGGACTGGCTCAGCTCGTACGGCCCTGGCGTCGCCGACAGGTACACCGTCTGCCCGATCCGGTCGGCGAACTCCTCCCAGGTGAGCGGGCGGTTGTCGACCGCCGAGGGCAGCCGGAACCCGAAGTCGACGAGGTTGCGCTTGCGCGACATGTCGCCCTCGTACATGCCGCCGATCTGCGGCACCGTCACGTGCGACTCGTCGATGACGAGCAGAAAGTCCTCGGGGAAGTAGTCCAGCAGCGTTGCCGGCGCGGAGCCGGCCGGCCTGCCGTCGATGTGGCGCGAGTAGTTCTCGATGCCGGAGCAGAAGCCGACCTGACGCATCATCTCGACGTCGTAGTTGGTGCGCATGCGCAGCCGCTGCGCCTCCAGCAGCTTGCCCTGGCCTTCCAGTTCGGCCAGCCGCTCCTCGAGCTCTTGCTCGATGGTCGAGATCGCGTGCGCCATCCGCTCCGGGCCCGCGACGTAGTGCGTGGCGGGGAAGATCCGCAGCGAATCGACTTTGCGCACCACATCCCCGGTCAGCGGGTGCAGGTAGTACAGCTCCTCCACCTCGTCGCCGAAGAACTCGATGCGAACGGCCAGCTCCTCGTAGGACGGGATGATCTCGACGGTGTCACCCCGCACCCGGAACGAGCCGCGGGTGAACGCCATGTCGTTGCGGGTGTACTGGACGTCGACCAGCAGCCGCAGCAGCGCGTCGCGCGGCACCTCCTGGCCCACCTTCAACTCCACCGACCGGTCCAGATAAGACTGCGGCGTGCCCAGACCGTAGATGCACGACACCGACGCCACCACGACCACGTCGCGGCGCGACAACAGGCTCGAGGTCGCGGAGTGCCGCAACCGCTCGACGTCGTCGTTGATCGAGCTGTCCTTCTCGATGTAGGTGTCGGTCTGGGCGATGTAGGCCTCGGGCTGGTAGTAGTCGTAGTACGAGACGAAGTACTCGACAGCGTTGTGCGGCAACATCTCCCGTAACTCGTTCGCCAGCTGCGCGGCCAACGTCTTGTTGGGCGCCATCACCAGGGTCGGCCGCTGCAGGCGCTCGATCAGCCACGCCGTCGTCGCCGACTTACCGGTGCCGGTGGCGCCCAGCAAGACCACGTCGTGTTCGCCCGCCCTGATGCGGCGCTCGAGGTCCTCGATGGCGGCGGGCTGGTCACCGGCAGGGGCGTACTGGCTGACCACCTCGAAGCGGCCGCCGGTGCGCACGACGGAGTCGACGGGGCGATACTCCGAGTGCGCGAGCACGGGGTGTTCAGTAGCGAAAGCCATAATTCACCAGGGTAGAACCGATCACCGACAGGTTCTGTTCCCGCACTATCCTTGACCCATCCACGCACCCAAACACGAGACGTTCGACCTCGTCGCCCGCACCAACACCGATCCGAAGGGCATCGTGCGGGCGGTCGACGTCTACACGGTCCGGCCGTGGGGGCTGTACCTGGCCCGGCCCACCCCCGGCCGCGCCCAGTTCCACTACCTGGAGTCGTGGCTGCTGCCGTCGCTGTATCTGCGCGCCACGGTGTTCCACTTCAGCCCCGGGCACGAACGCGACCAGGACTTCTACCTCGACGTCGGCCGGTACACGCCCGGCCGTGACGTGTGGCATTCCGAGGACCACTACCTCGACCTGGTGGTCCGCACCGGTCGGGCGGTCGAGCTGTGCGACGTCGACGAACTGCTCACCGCGGTACGGCACAACCTGCTGACCCCTGAGACCGGCGAGCACGCCGTCCAGGTTGCGGCGTCCGCGATCGACGGGCTGGCCCGGCACGGCTACGACCTGAACCGCTGGCTGGACAGCCGAAGGATAGCCCTCACCTGGCAGCGATCTTGAATTTGCCCGCGCAGGCGCGGACGGTAGTCTCTGCTCACGTGAGTCACACCAAGCGCACCCGCAGCGCCGGCGCCGCCGCCGCAGCCATGCTGCTGGGGTCGCTCCTGGTTCCCGCCGTCGCCGCGGCGCAACCCGAGCCCACGATCCTGCACAACGTCATCTACCGCGCGCGCGCCGACGGCACCTCCCGTGGCGCTGTGGTCGCGTACAAGATCGACGACCAGAACGTCAACAGCGCGCAACCCACGCTGCTGCCCGGGCAGACGTTCGAGGTGAACGCCGTGCTGGCCGATCCCAAGCTGGCCGGCATGGAGATCTCGATCGAATGGCCGTACGGCTCCAATCTGCACTGCGAAATCCTCGTGGACGACCAGATCGTGGCCAAGGCCGACCAGTTCATCGCACCGCGGCTGCTGCGCCCGAAGGACGATCCGATGTACGGGGTGCTGCAGTGCGGTGCGCCGCTGAACATTCCGGGCGACGCTACCCCGCCTGCGACTTAGCCGTCGACCCGCAGGTAGACGTTAGTCGGCCGGCCCGGATCGGCCGAGCGGTGGATGCGCGGGGCGTCGGACGCTTCGGTGTCGGCACGGACGTAGCCGGCCGTCGTCAACGCATCGCACAGGTCGTCGGCGTCATCGAGTGAGCCGACCGTCACCTGGACGTCGATCACATCCTCGGTATCGGTGCCGGGTACCGCGGTCGGACCGACGTGCTCGACGCGAACAGCGCGGTGCCCGCATGCGGTCTGTAGCCGCGCGACGATTCGGCGCGCCTGATCGGGCCACGTCGGGTCGTAGGGCACGACGACGGGTTCGCACTGCGCGGGCCGACCCTCGTGCAGGTTGTGGGCGAAGGGCAGGATGCGCTCGTGCCACAACTGCCGGGCCGTCTCGACGAGCTGGTCCGAGGTGCCCGAGTTGTCCAGCCACACATCGGCAATCGCTCGCCGCTGCTCCTCGGTTGCCTGCGCGGCGATGCGGGCCCGGGCGTCCTGCTCGGTGAAGCCGCGGTGCTCGATCAGGCGTTTGACGCGTAGGTTCTCGTCGGCGTGGACTATCACCACCAACGGAAACATCGGCGCCATACCGGATTCGACGAGCAACGGGATGTCCTCGACGATGACAGCGTCATCGGCCGCCGCGGCAATCAGCTCCGAACGCCGTTGTCCGACAAGCGGATGCACGATGCCGTTCAGCGTCTGGCGCTTCTCCTCGTCGCTGAACGCGATCGCCGCCAGCGCAGGCCGGTTCAGTGACCTGTCCTCAGCGAGGATCTGCTCTCCGAAGGCGTCGACCAGCTTGGCCAACCCGTCCGTACCCGGCTCCACGACCTCGCGGGCGATCACGTCGCCGTCAACGACGATGCCCCCGAGTTCGCTGAACGTCGAGGACACCGTCGATTTCCCGGCACCGATGCCACCGGACAGCCCTATGCGCAACACCGCACCAGTCTGTCAGGGCCCCCGCGGGTCAGGCGTTGCCTGCGAGCTTCTCCCGCAGCGCCGCGAGCTGGGCGTCGCTGGCCAGCGATCCGCCCGCAGACGGCTCCTCGCCCCGCGACGTGCCGTTGGATGCCGGTCGGCTGTCGGCTTCTGCTTCGGCAGCGGCGAACTTCTCCATCTGCGCGGTGTGCATCTTGTGCCGGCGCTCGGCCTCGGCGTAGCGGGACTCCCACTCCTCACGCTGCTTCTCGAAACCCTCGAGCCATTCGTTGGTCTCGGAGTCGAAGCCCTCCGGGAAGATGTAGTTGCCCTGCTCGTCGTAGCTGTCGGCCATGCCGTACTTGCTGGGGTCGAACTCCTCGGTGTAGTCCTCGTTGGCCTGCTTGAGGCTCAGCGAGATACGACGGCGCTCCAGGTCGATGTCGATGACCTTGACCATCGCGTCGTCGCCGACCTGCACCACCTGATCGGGCACCTCGACGTGGCGCTCGGACAGCTCCGAGATGTGCACCAGGCCCTCGATGCCCTCCTCGACGCGCACGAATGCGCCGAACGGCACCAGCTTGGTGACCTTGCCCGGCACGATCTGGCCGATCGCGTGGGTGCGGGCGAAGTGACGCCACGGATCTTCCTGAGTTGCCTTGAGCGACAACGAAACCCGCTCGCGATCCATGTCGACGTCGAGCACCTCGACGGTGACCTCGTCGCCCACCTGGACCACCTCGGACGGGTGGTCGATGTGCTTCCAGGACAGCTCAGAGACGTGCACCAGGCCGTCGACGCCGCCGAGGTCGACGAACGCGCCGAAGTTGACGATGCTGCTGACCACACCTTTGCGGATGGCGCCCTTCTGCAGCTGGTTGAGGAACTCGCTGCGCACCTCGGACTGGGTCTGCTCCAGCCAGGCGCGGCGGGAGAGCACGACGTTGTTGCGGTTCTTGTCGAGCTCGATGATCTTGGCCTCGATCTCCTTGCCGATGTACGGCTGCAGATCGCGGACGCGACGCATCTCCACCAGCGACGCCGGCAGGAACCCGCGCAGGCCGATGTCGAGGATCAGGCCGCCCTTGACGACCTCGATGACGGTGCCCTTGACGGCCTCGTCCTTCTCCTTGAGTTCTTCGATGGTGCCCCAGGCGCGCTCGTACTGGGCGCGCTTCTTGGACAGGATCAGGCGGCCTTCCTTGTCCTCCTTGGTGAGGACCAGGGCTTCGACCTCATCGCCCACGGAAACGACCTCGTTGGGGTCGACGTCGTGCTTGATGGACAGTTCGCGGGAAGGAATGACACCTTCGGTCTTGTAACCGATGTCGAGCAGGACTTCGTCACGGTCAACCTTGACGATGGTTCCCTCGACGATGTCGCCATCGTTGAAGTATTTGATTGTTTTGTCGATGGCGGCAAGAAAGTCCTCGGCCGAGCCGATGTCGTTGACGGCTACTTGCGGCGAGGTGACGGAGGGACTTGGCATGTGGTGGGTTGCTCCGGACAGGTTTGATCGTAGGGACTGGAGTTATTGGTGTTACCTGCCGCAGAAAACGTGAGAACCACAGACAGGTACCCGTAGAGGCTACTCGACTGGGCACATGCTGGACAAACCCGGTCCGCGCCCGGCCGTTAGTCTCCTTACGTGATCGCACCTCCGCTGCAGCGCAAGGTCCGCAAAGTCGGCGCACCGCTGGCTGTGCTGATCCTGCTGGGCACCGTCGCGGGGCTGATCATCGTCGGGCTCACCGCGCTCAACCCGGTCGGCGCCGGGATCGGCCTGGTGCTGTCCAGCCTGGCGATGGTGGTCGTGGTCCTGGCCTACCTGTGGCTGGACCGCTGGGAGCCGGAGCCGCCCCGCCTGCTGAGCTTTGCGTTCCTGTGGGGCGCATCCGTCGCCGTGGTGATCTCGGTGCTCCTCGGGCTCTTCCTCGAGTCACTGATCGTGAGCGGGGAGACCGACGAGGTCAGCTGGGTGTCGGTGGCCGTGCTCGCGCCGGTGATCGAGGAAGCCGCCAAAGGCGCCTTTCTGCTGGTCATGATGACCGGCCGGCGCCGCAACGAGATCAACTCGCTGACGGACTGCCTGGTCTACGCCGGGCTGGTCGGCGCCGGTTTCGCCTGGCTGGAGGACATCCTCTACATCGCCAGCGGCGAGTCGCTCGGCGACTCGTTGCTGACCGCTGCCATGCGGCTGATCATGGCGCCGTTCGCGCATTCGCTGTTCACCACGTTCTTCGGGGTCGGCGTGTACTTCGCGCTGCAGCGCCGCGGCGCAGCGGCCAGATGGGGTTACGTGCTGGCGGGTTACTTGGCCGCGGTCGTCACTCACGGGATGTGGAACGGCTCGTCGCTGCTGGGCGTCGGTTGGTACTTCGGGGTCTACCTGTACTGGATGGTGCCGCTCTTCGCGTTGGCGATCGTGCTCGGCGTGCAGAGCCGGCGCCGGGAGCAGGCGATCGTCGCGGCCAAGCTGCCCGGCATGGTGCAGGCGGGGCTGGTGACCGCGAACGAGGCCACCTGGCTGGGTTCGATGCGGCACCGAAAGCTCGCGATCGCTCAGGCCACCCGGTACGGCGGACGACCCGCGGGTAAGGCGGTCAAGCGGTTCGCCGCCCAGGTCGTCGAGCTGGCGTTCGTCCGCGATCGGATCGACCGTGGTTT
This sequence comes from Mycobacterium sp. E740, assembly GCF_001672895.1. GTDB lineage: Bacteria > Actinomycetota > Actinomycetes > Mycobacteriales > Mycobacteriaceae > Mycobacterium. Next base: position 3,995 of record NZ_LZKP01000043.1, on the reverse strand, counting down.
CGGCGACCCGCGGGTGCAGGCGATGCTGGTTGAAGAGGCCTACGCGGTCCACGCGGCGAGAGCGACCGCTCCGGTTCTGCAGGGATTGGCGGGCTACCGAGCCGGCTAGTGCGCCGCCGCGTCCCAGCTGCGGCCGTATCCGACCGAGACCTCCAGCGGTACGTCCAGCGGGTACGCGTTGCCCATCTGCTCGCGGACCAGCGCTTCCACGGCATCACGCTCGCCGTCGGCGACCTCGAGCAGCAGCTCGTCGTGCACCTGCAACAGCATGCGCGACGCCAGCCCCGACTCCTTGAGCGCCGTGTCGACGTTGATCATCGCGACCTTGATGATGTCAGCGGCACTGCCCTGGATCGGCGCGTTGAGTGCGGCCCGCTCGGCGGCCTCGCGCACGTTGCGGTTGCTGCTGTCCAGTTCCGGCAGATAACGCCGCCTGCCGAAGACCGTGGAGGTGTAGCCGTCCTTGCGCGCCTGGTCGACGACGTCGCGCAGGTAGTCGCGCACTCCGCCGAACCGGTCGAAGTACTGGTCCATCTGCACCTTGGCTTCCTCGGTGGAGATCTTGAGCTGGGCGGCGAGCCCGTAGGCGCTCAGCCCGTACGCCAGCCCGTAGGACATCGCCTTGACGCGGCGGCGCAGTTCCGCGGTCACGTCGTCGATAGGCACCGAGAACGCCCGTGACGCGACGAACGAGTGCAGATCTTCGCCGGTGTTGAAGGCCTCGATCAGGCCCTCGTCTTTCGACAGGTGCGCCATGATGCGCATCTCGATCTGGCTGTAGTCGGCCGTCATCAGCTCCGAGTAGCCCTTGCCGACGACGAACGCGTCGCGGATGCGGCGGCCGGCGTCGGTGCGGATCGGAATGTTCTGCAGGTTGGGCTCGGTGGACGAAAGCCGACCCGTCGCAGCGATGGTCTGGTTGAACGTGGTGTGTATCCGGCCGTCGGCGGCCACCGAGTTGAGCAGCCCGTCGACGGTGACCTTCAGGCGCGTCGCGTCGCGATGGGTCAGCAGATGCTGCAGGAACGGATGGCCCGTCTTGTCGAACAACGACTGCAGCGCGTCCGCATCCGTGGTGTAGCCGGTCTTGGTGCGCTTGGTCTTCGGCATCTCCAGCTCGTCGAACAGCACCACCTGTAGCTGCTTCGGCGAGCCGAGGTTGATCTGCTTGCCGATCACCGCGTATGCCGCCTCGGCGGCGTCACGGATCTGGTCGGCGAACTCGCTTTGCAACTGGCCGAGCTGCTCGAGGTCCACCGCGATGCCCGCGTTCTCCATCTCGGCAAGCACCCGCTGCACCGGGAGCTCCATGTTGTTCAGCAGCGCCAGCGAGTCGATACGGGCGAGCTCCTCGTCGAGCGCATCGGCAAGATCCATCACCGCGCTGGCCCGCAGAATCAGCGTCTGCACCGCCTGGTCGTCGACCCCTTCAGTGTCGTCGAGCAGCGAAAGTTGTTGCTGTTCGGGGTTTTCCGCGCGGAGCTCCCGTTTCAGGTAGCGCAAAGACAGGTCGTCGAGCGCGAAGCTGCGCTGCCCGGGCCGCACGAGATACGCGGCGAGCGCGGTGTCCGAGGTGACGCCCGCAAGGGTCCAGCCGCGGCCCTGCAGGTCGTGCATCGCGAGTTTCGCCTCATGGAGTGCCTTGGGCGGTCCGGGGTCCGCCAGCCACGACGCCAGCGCTGCGCTGTCCTCGTCGGTCAGCGTGGCGGTGTCGAGGTAACGCCCGTCCCCGTCCACGGCGACGATCGCGAGCGCGGTCGCGTCCGCGTCGAAGGCCAGATGGGTGCCGACCACCGCCAGCCCGAACCGTTCGCCCGAACTGCGCTCTGCCAGCCACGCCGCGAGTTCCCCCGGCTCCAGGGCGCGTCCGCGCACGTCGAACCCCTGGTCCACCTCGGGATCCGCGGACGCGAGCGTGTCGAACAACCGGTCCCGCAGCACCCGGAACTCCAGGTCGTCGAAGAGCCGGTGGATCTGATCGCGGTCCCACGGCTGCATGCGCAGAGTGTCCGGCGTCTGCGGCAGCGGCACGTCCTTGACCAGGTCCGTCAGTTCCCGGTTGAGCACCACGCTGGACAGGTTGGCCCGCAACGCGTCACCGACCTTGCCCTTCACCGAGTCGACGTTGTCGACCAGCGACTGCAGCGACCCGAATTCGGCGATCCACTTCGTCGCCGTCTTCTCCCCCACCCCGGGGATGCCGGGCAGGTTGTCGCTCGGGTCGCCACGCAACGCCGCGAAATCCGGGTACTGCTGCGGGGTCAGGCCGTACTTGTCCAGCACCGCGTCCGGCGTGAACCGGGTGAGCTCGCTGACGCCCTTGCGGGGGTAGAGCACCGTGACGTCATCGCTGACCAGTTGCAGCGAGTCGCGGTCCCCGGTGACCACCAGTACCCGGTAGCCGCCGTGCTCGGCCTGCGTGGCCAGCGTGGCGATGATGTCGTCGGCCTCGAAGCCGGGTTCGGCGAGCACGGTGATGCCCAGCGCGCCGAGTACCTCCTTGGTGATGTCGATCTGGCCGCGGAACTCGTCCGGGGTCGACGACCGGCCGGCCTTGTACTCGGGATACTTGTCCGCCCGGAACGTCTGGCGCGAGACGTCGAAGGCGGCCGCGATGTGGCTGGGCTGCTCGTCGCGCAGCAGGTTGATCAGCATCGCGGTGAAGCCGTAGACGGCGTTGGTGGTGAGCCCGCCCTGCGTCTTGAAGTTCTCGGCGGGCAGCGCGTAGAACGCCCGGTATGCGAGCGAATTGCCGTCCAGCAACATCAGTGTCGGCTTCTGGTCCGTGGCTGCGCTCACGGCCCTACTCTAAGCACCGGCGGTGACATCGCCGCCGTCCCACTCAACTGGAACACGTTTCAGTTTCTGCCTTGCCCTCGGTACGCTGACCGGGTGTCGACTTCCACTGCGCCCGCCATCGAAGGCTGGTTCGCCACCGACGGATCCGGCGAGGCCTATCTGATCGGCGGCAGGTGCCACCAGTGCGGGACCTACGTGTTTCCGCCCCGCGCGAACAACTGCCCGAACCCGGCGTGTGACGGCGACGAGTTGGCTCAGGTGCCGCTCTCGCGGCGCGGGACGCTGTGGAGCTACACCGAGAACCGCTACGCTCCGCCACCGCCGTATCCGTCGCCGGATCCCTTCGAGCCCTTCGCCGTTGCCGCGGTGGAACTCGCCGACGAGGGGCTGATCGTGCTCGGCAAGGTTGTCGAGGGAACGCTGGCCGCCGACCTCAAGGTCGGCATGGAGATGGAGCTGACCACGATGCCGCTGTTCGTCGACGACGACGGTGTCGAGCGCGTGGTGCACGCATGGAAGGTGGCGGAATGAGTACCGGAACTCCTCAACCGCTGTACATCCTCGGCGCGGGCATGCACCCGTGGGGCAAGTGGGGCCGCGACTTCACCGAGTACGGCGTGGTCGCCGCGCGCGCCGCGTTGGCCGAGGCGGGGCTGGACTGGCGCCAGATCCAGCTGGTCGCCGGCGCCGACACGATCCGTAACGGCTACCCGGGCTTCGTGGCGGGTTCGACGTTCGCGCAGAAGCTGGGCTGGAACGGCGTGCCCGTGTCGTCGAGCTACGCGGCGTGTGCCAGCGGCTCGCAGGCACTGCAGAGCGCACGCGCGCAGATCCTCGCGGGCTTCTGCGACGTGGCGTTGGTCATCGGCGCCGACACCACGCCCAAAGGTTTCTTCGCCCCGGTCGGCGGCGAGCGTAAGAGCGATCCGGACTGGCAGCGCTTCCACCTGATCGGCGCGACGAACACGGTGTACTTCGCGCTGTTGGCGCGTCGCCGGATGGATCTGTACGGTGCCACGCTCGAAGACTTCGCCGCGGTGAAGGTGAAGAACGCCAAGCATGGCTTGGACAATCCGAACGCGCGCTACCGCAAGGAAGCCACGATCGACGACGTGCTGGCCAGCCCAGTGGTGTCGGACCCCCTTCGGCTGCTTGACATCTGCGCGACGTCGGACGGCGCGGCGGCACTGGTGGTG
>NZ_LZKP01000042.1 GCF_001672895.1 Mycobacterium sp. E740 | reverse complement strand
TTCGTCCTGCCGCGCGTAACGAGCATCTTTACTCGTAATGCAATTTCGCCGAGTCTATGGTTGAGACAGCTGAGAAGTCGTTACGCCATTCGTGCAGGTCGGAACTTACCCGACAAGGAATTTCGCTACCTTAGGATGGTTATAGTTACCACCGCCGTTTACTGGGGCTTAAATTCTCCGCTTCACCCCTCGAGAGGGGTTGACGGGTCCTCTTAACCTTCCAGCACCGGGCAGGCGTCAGTCCGTATACCTCGTCTTGCGACTTCGCACGGACCTGTGTTTTTAGTAAACAGTCGCTTCTCACTGGTTTGTGCCACCCCCCACCGCTGCCGGCCGCAAAGAGCCTTGACAGTAGGGGGTCCCCCTTCTCCCGAAGTTACGGGGGCATTTTGCCGAGTTCCTTAACCATAGTTCACTCGTACGCCTCGGTATTCTCTACCTGACCACCTGTGTTGGTTTGGGGTACGGGCCGTGTATGCGCTCGCTAGAGGCTTTTCTCGACAGCATAGGATCACCGAATTCGCCTCACTCGGCTATGCATCACCTCTCAGACATGTGAGATACGGATTTGCCTATATCTCGTCCTACGGGCTTGCCCCAGTATTACCACTGACTGGTACGGCTGCCTTCCTGCGTCACCCCATCGCTTGACTACTACCCACACGGGTCCCACGCAGCAGAAACACCCCGCACCCCGAAGGGATTGGTGGCATCTCGTTTGGGTGGTTAGCAGTATGGATTCGTCAGGGACGCTCATACACGGGTACGGGAATATCAACCCGTTGTCCATCGACTACGCCTGTCGGCCTCGCCTTAGGTCCCGACTCACCCTGGGCGGACTGGCCTGGCCCAGGAACCCTTGGTCTTCCGGCGGGCAAGGTTCTCACTTGCCTTATCGCTACTCATGCCTGCATTCTCACTCCCACACCCTCCACCACTGAATCACTTCGCGGCTTCACCGGATGCAGGACGCTCCCCTACCCAGCCAACAACGTTGGCTGCCGCGGCTTCGGCGGTGTGCTTGAGCCCCGCTACATTATCGGCGCACAATCACTTGACCAGTGAGCTATTACGCACTCTTTCAAGGGTGGCTGCTTCTAAGCCAACCTCCTGGTTGTCTTCGCGACTGCACATCCTTTTCCACTTAGCACACGCTTAGGGGCCTTAGCCGGCGATCTGGGCTGTTTCCCTCTCGACGCACGGAGCTTATCCCCCGCCGTCTCACTGCCACACTCTTGGACTTGTCGGCATTCGGAGTTTGGCTGACGTCAGTAACCTAGTAGGGCCCATCGGCCATCCAGTAGCTCTACCTCCAACAAGAAACATGTGACGCTGCACCTAAATGCATTTCGGGGAGAACCAGCTATCACGGAGTTTGATTGGCCTTTCACCCCTACCCACAGCTCATCCCCTCAGTCTTCAACCTAAGTGGGTTCGGGCCTCCACGCGGTCTTACCCGCGCTTCACCCTGGCCATGGGTAGATCACTCCGCTTCGGGTCCAGAACACACCACTACACACGCCACTACTGACGTGATACGCCCTATTCAGACTCGCTTTCGCTGCGGCTACCCCACACGGGTTAACCTCGCGACATGTCCCTGACTCGCAGGCTCATTCTTCAAAAGGCACGCCATCACCCCACACAAAAGCGAGGGCTTTGACGGATTGTAGGCACACGGTTTCAGGTACTCTTTCACTCCCCTCCCGGGGTACTTTTCACCATTCCCTCACGGTACTGATCCGCTATCGGTCACTGAGAAGTATTCAGGCTTACCGGGTGGTCCCGGCAGATTCACAGCAGATTCCACGGGCCCGCTGCTACTCGGGGAAAACATTTCACGAAAGCCGCACAAGTTTTCGGTTACGGGACTCTCACCCACTACGGCAGACCATCCCAGGCCACTTCACCTAACCCCACGGTTTATCACTTTCGCTCCCATCGGCGGATGAGAGAAGAAACGCCCCACAACACCGCACACACAACCCCCGCCGGGTATCACATGCACACGGTTTAGCCATCCTCCGCGTTCGCTCGCCACTACTAACGGAATCACTATTGTTTTCTCTTCCTACGGGTACTGAGATGTTTCACTTCCCCGCGTTCCCCCCCGACACCTATACATTCAGTGCCGGGTGACACGACATCACTCGTGCCGGGTTTCCCCATTCGGACATCCTCGGATCCACGCTCGGTTGACAACTCCCCGAGGCATATCGCAGCCTCCCACGTCCTTCATCGGCTCCCAGTGCCAAGGCATCCACCATGCGCCCTTAAACACTTACACACAAAACAGATCAAAAAATATTCTCGGAAGAATAAAAATTGCATTATCAAGACAACACAAAAAGACACCAACCCCCACAAAAAGAGAGTCAGCGCCCCTGCGTCATCTAGATGCTCGCAACCACTATCCACAAATCAAACACCACACCCCACCACCAAAGACGGGGCAACAACAAGAACCCCCACCCCCCACAACAACCCCGGGGGACGAAGGCCGGCCACCAACCTGCAACCAGGCAGCGCCGCGGGCTTGTTGTCTCAAAGCCCAATAGTGTGTCCGATGATTCTTTCGGGCGACTCAATTCCCGTGAGCCGCCACATGTTTGTTGTGCACCCAACCCGGCGCCACTACAGCGCGGCGGGTTCCTCACGGCTCACACCCCCACAGCGGGGATGTCTCTCGTGGTGCTCCTTAGAAAGGAGGTGATCCAGCCGCACCTTCCGGTACGGCTACCTTGTTACGACTTCGTCCCAATCGCCGATCCCACCTTCGACCGCTCCCTCCCACAAGGGGTTAGGCCACGGGCTTCGGGTGTTACCGACTTTCATGACGTGACGGGCGGTGTGTACAAGGCCCGGGAACGTATTCACCGCAGCGTTGCTGATCTGCGATTACTAGCGACTCCGACTTCACGGGGTCGAGTTGCAGACCCCGATCCGAACTGAGACCGGCTTTGAAAGGATTCGCTCCACCTCACGGCATCGCAGCCCTTTGTACCGGCCATTGTAGCATGTGTGAAGCCCTGGACATAAGGGGCATGATGACTTGACGTCATCCCCACCTTCCTCCGAGTTGACCCCGGCAGTCTCTCACGAGTCCCCGCCATAACGCGCTGGCAACATGAGACAAGGGTTGCGCTCGTTGCGGGACTTAACCCAACATCTCACGACACGAGCTGACGACAGCCATGCACCACCTGCACACAGGCCACAAGGGAACCGACATCTCTGCCGACGTCCTGTGCATGTCAAACCCAGGTAAGGTTCTTCGCGTTGCATCGAATTAATCCACATGCTCCGCCGCTTGTGCGGGCCCCCGTCAATTCCTTTGAGTTTTAGCCTTGCGGCCGTACTCCCCAGGCGGGGTACTTAATGCGTTAGCTACGGCACGGATCCCAAGGAAGGAAACCCACACCTAGTACCCACCGTTTACGGCGTGGACTACCAGGGTATCTAATCCTGTTCGCTCCCCACGCTTTCGCTCCTCAGCGTCAGTTACTGCCCAGAGACCCGCCTTCGCCACCGGTGTTCCTCCTGATATCTGCGCATTCCACCGCTACACCAGGAATTCCAGTCTCCCCTGCAGTACTCCAGTCTGCCCGTATCGCCCGCACGCCCACAATTGAGTTGTGAGTTTTCACGGACAACGCGACAAACCACCTACGAGCTCTTTACGCCCAGTAATTCCGGACAACGCTCGCACCCTACGTATTACCGCGGCTGCTGGCACGTAGTTGGCCGGTGCTTCTTCTGCTACTACCGTCACTTACGCTTCGTCGTAGCTGAAAGAGGTTTACAACCCGAAGGCCGTCATCCCCCACGCGGCGTCGCTGCATCAGGCTTGCGCCCATTGTGCAATATTCCCCACTGCTGCCTCCCGTAGGAGTCTGGGCCGTATCTCAGTCCCAGTGTGGCCGGACACCCTCTCAGGCCGGCTACCCGTCGTCGCCTTGGTAGGCCATCACCCCACCAACAAGCTGATAGGCCGCGGGCCCATCCCACACCGCAAAAGCTTTCCCCCACAAACCATGCAGCCCATGAGGTGTATTCGGTATTAGACCCAGTTTCCCAGGCTTATCCCAAAGTGCAGGGCAGATCACCCACGTGTTACTCACCCGTTCGCCACTCGAGCACCCCGAAGGGCCTTTCCGTTCGACTTGCATGTGTTAAGCACGCCGCCAGCGTTCGTCCTGAGCCAGGATCAAACTCTCCAAACAAAAACCACTTCGAAAAATTCGACCAAAGCAAGACACCGAAAACCGGCATCAAAAACACCACACCCACAAACGGGAAAACAGGGCATGGCAAAAAACAACAACAAACAAAAACCACCAAACACACTATTGAGTTCTCAAACAACACACCCGCTTTTGGGGCAACCCTGCCAGTCTATACCGATCTGGACAGAGACGTCAAACCCCGTCCTCCAGTCCTATTGGCCTGGGGCCGTGGGCTTCTCACAGAAGGATACGCCACTCCCAGACCGTCGCCAACCGGGGTCCTCCCATAACCGATGGTGCTGCTGATCGCTTCGAATCTCCGGTCAGGGCACTCGTTCGATCTCGGCGCCAAGGCTCTTGAGGTTCTCGACGAACAGTGGATAGCCGCGGTCGATGTGGAAGACGTCGTGGACCTCGGTGTCACCGTCGGCGACCAGGCCGGCCAACACAAGTCCCGCCCCGGCGCGGATGTCCGACGACCAGACCGGCGCACTGGACAACTGCGGGATGCCGCGGATCACCGCGTGGTGACCGTCCGTCCTGGCGTCGGCTCCGAGCCGCACCATCTCTTCGACGAACCGGAACCTGGCTTCGAACACGTTCTCGGTGATCATCGACGTGCCGTCGGCTATCGACGCCAACGCGATCGCCATCGGCTGCAGGTCTGTGGGAAAACCCGGAAACGGCAGGGTGGCGACGTTCACCGCTTTGGGCCGTTCGTACTGGGCGATGCGGAAGCCGTCGTCGGACTGGGTCACGGTGGCCCCGGCGTCGTGCAGCTTGTGCAGTACCAGTTGCAAGTGCTGGGGGTCGACGCCGGTGACCGAGATGTCGCCGTGCGTCATCGCCGCGGCGATGCCCCACGTCGCGGCCACGATGCGGTCGCCGATGACCCGGTGCTCGGTGGGATACAGCCGATCGACGCCGGTGATCGTCATCGTCGAGGTTCCAGCCCCGGAGATCCGGGCGCCCATTTGATTGAGCATCGCGCACAAGTCGACGACGTCGGGCTCACGCGCGGCGTTGTGGATGGTGGTGACGCCCACGGCGACGACCGCTGCCATCAAGATGTTCTCGGTGGCGCCCACGGACGGGAACTCCAGCTGGATCTCGGCGCCTCGTAGGTGGTCCGCCTCGGCGACCACGCAGCCGTGCTCGATGTTGCAGCGCGCCCCCAGCTGGCGCAGACCGGCCTGGTGCATGTCCAGCGGTCGTGACCCGATCGCGTCACCGCCCGGCAAGGCGACCTTGGCTCGCTTGCAGCGGCCGACGAGCGGACCCAGCACGCACACTGAAGCGCGGAACTGGCGAACGGCGGCAAAGTCGGCGTCGTACTTGGGTTCGTCGGGCGAGGTGATCCGCACGGTGTCGCCGTCGAGTTCGACGGTGGCCCCCAAGCCACGGAGTACCTCGGCCATCAGCGGCACGTCCAGGATGTCGGGGCAATTGGTGATCGTGCTGGTGCCTTCGGCCAGCAAAGCGGCGGCCATCAACTTCAGAACGCTGTTCTTGGCCCCCCCGACGGCTACTTCGCCCGATAACCGGTTTCCGCCGGTCACCACGAATCGCTCGCTCACGCGGGTTAGTTTAAACAGCGCTTCGGGCCATGTCAGTTTCCTTGACCATCGTGGGGACATCATGCGCGGAGCAGTCCGGTACGGTTTGACCATGGCAGTTCATCTGACCCGGATATATACGCGCACGGGCGATGACGGCACCACGGGGTTGAGCGATTTCAGCAGGGTGTCGAAGAACGACGCACGCCTCGTCGCTTACGCCGACTGTGACGAGGCCAACGCCGCCATCGGCGTCGCGATCGCCTCGGGAAACCCGGCGCAGCAAATCTCGGCGGTTCTCAAGCAGATTCAGAACGACCTCTTCGATGCGGGTGCGGACCTGTCGACACCGGTAGTGGACGACCCCGAGTATCCGCCGCTGCGGATCACCCAGGCCTACATCGACAGGCTGGAAGGCTGGTGCGACCAGTTCAACGAAGCCCTTCCGGCGCTGAATTCTTTTGTACTGCCTGGCGGTACGCCGTTGTCAGCCCTGTTGCACGTCGCGCGCACGGTTGCTCGTCGCGCCGAAAGGTCGGCCTGGGCGGCGGTGGAGTCACACGGCGACGCAATCAGCGTATTGCCCGCGAAGTACCTCAACAGGCTGTCGGATCTGCTGTTCATCCTGTCGCGGGTCGCCAATCCCGGCGGCGACGTGCTCTGGCAACCAGGCGGCCCGGCAACGGATTAGACGCTACGGCGCCGTGCGCGTGGCGATGGCCTGGACTCCACCCAGGACAGAAAGGCGGTGAGCGCGCCACGATCCAGCGCGACCTCGTAGCCGCGCCGGCGCTCGGGGCTGGTGTCACGTAGTTCCAACACCACGATCTCCTCGGACATGATGTCGAACTCGTCGCCCCGGGGTCCTCGTCGCGAGACGATCTCCAGGCCGCGCCGGCTCAACCGCCGATCCGGCCACCAACGCAGACTGGACAACCGGTAAAAACCGGCTTCGCCTCCGCGATAACGCATTACACCGTGACGCCAGCCGTGGCCGCCGACAGCCGGGACGTCCCGCAGGATCGCCGCGGTACCGCCCACCTGCCGCAACTTCCACAGTCGGTAGCACAACGCGACGACGACCAGCAACAGCACGCAGATCAGCGCGACCATGATGAACATGAGCGCGCTCACCGGCGGCGCTAGTCGATCTGGCCCAGGGCGCGAAGCCTGGCTCGACCCCTGGCAGCCGTTGCGGGGTCGTCGGATTCGGAGTCCCGACGCGCCGCGTCGGCATTGATCTCCGACTCGAGTTCGGCTGACTCCGCCAGGATGATCACGCCTTCATCGGTGACGGACATGAATCCGCCGTCGACCGCGACGCGCAGATCATCCTCCCCCTCACGTTCGACGCGCACCATGGCGTCGTCGACCAGCTGGGCGACCAACGGGATGTGGCGAGGCAGGATGCCGATCTCTCCTGCGGTGGTGCGGGTGAAGACGAAGGTCGCCTTGCCCGACCAGATTTCTCGCTCGACGGCGACGATGTCGACGTCCAGTTCTGCCATCGCTATTCGCCCTTGTCGGCGTCGTTGCCCTTGTCGGCGTCCTGCTTGTCGCCGTTCTTGCCGTTCTTGCCGTTCTTGTTCTCGCCGTCCGCATCATCCTGCGCCGGGGCGCCGTCGCCGCCGCCGTCTTCCATCTTTGCGCCGAGGCTCTCGGCCTTCTTCTGGAGATCTTCCAGACCGCCGATGAGGAAGAACGCCTGCTCCGGCAGGTGGTCGAAATCGCCCTTGGTCAGCTTGTCGAAGGCCTCGATGGTCTCCTTCAGCGGAACGGTCGAACCCGGCTGACCGGTGAACTGCTCGGCCGCCATCATGTTCTGCGACAGGAAGCGCTCGATGCGGCGGGCGCGTTGCACCAGCTGCTTGTCTTCCTCTGCGAGCTCGTCGATACCCAGAATGGCGATGATGTCCTGAAGGTCCTTGTAGCGCTGCAGGATTCGGATGACTTCCTGGGCCACTCGGTAGTGCTCGTCACCGACGACGCTGGGATCGAGGATCGTCGAGCTGGATGCGAGCGGGTCCACCGCCGGGAAGATGCCCTTGGAGAACACCGACCGGCTCAGCTCGGTGGTGGCATCGAGGTGAGCGAAGGTCGTCGCCGGCGCCGGGTCGGTGTAGTCGTCGGCGGGCACGTAGACGGCCTGCATCGAGGTGATCGAGTGCCCGCGCGTCGACGTGATGCGCTCCTGCAGCTCACCCATTTCGTCAGCCAACGTCGGCTGGTAACCCACCGCGGAAGGCATGCGGCCGAGCAGCGTCGAAACCTCGGAACCGGCCTGGGTGAACCGGAAGATGTTGTCGATGAACAACAACACGTCCTGGCCCTGCTCGTCGCGGAAGAACTCGGCCATGGTCAGCGCCGACAGCGCCACCCGCATACGCGTGCCGGGCGGCTCGTCCATCTGACCGAACACCAACGCGGTGTCCTTGAGCACGTCCGCGTCCGCGAGCTCGACCCACAGGTCGTTGCCCTCGCGCGTGCGCTCCCCCACGCCGGCGAACACCGAAGTGCCACCGAAGTTCCGGGCGATGCGGTTGATCATCTCCTGGATCAACACGGTCTTGCCGACGCCCGCGCCACCGAACAGCGCGATCTTGCCGCCGCGCACGTACGGGGTGAGCAGGTCGACGACCTTCAGACCCGTCTCCAGCATTTCGGTCTTCGGCTCGAGGTGGTCGAACGCCGGCGGCTTGCGGTGAATCGACCAGCGCTCGAAGTCCTTGCCGTAACCCGGCTCGTCGAGGCAGTCACCCAGCGCGTTGAACACGTGCCCCTTGACGCCGTCGCCGACGGGAACCGAGATCGAGCTGCCGGTGTCGGTGACCTCGACCCCACGCACGAGTCCGTCGGTGGGTTGCATCGAGATGCAGCGCACCAGGTTGTCGCCGAGGTGTTGAGCGACCTCGAGTGTCAGCGTCTTCGCGAGGTCTTTGTAGTCGATCTCGGCGTGCAGCGCGTTGAACAGTTCCGGCACGGAACCACGCGGGAACTCGACGTCGACGACCGGTCCGGTGACCCGTACGACGCGACCCGCGGTTTCGGTCTTCGTTTCTTTCTCAGCAGTAGCAGTCATCTGTCTCTTCTTCGCTTTCTGGGGCTACTTCTTGGCGGCGTCCGCAAGCGCGTTCGCGCCACCGACGATTTCGCTGATTTCCTGGGTGATCTGAGATTGCCGTTCGCGGTTGGCCATCAGGGTCAGATCCTTGATGAGGTCGTCGGCGTTGTCGGTCGCCGACTTCATGGCGCGCCGGCGGGAAGCCGACTCCGAGGCCGCCGCCTCGAGCAGCGCGGCGAAGATGCGAGTGGAGACATACCGCGGCAGCAGTGCGCCGAAAAGAGTTTCGGCGTCAGGCTCGAACGAGAACAGCGTATGAGGGCCGGTGTCCTCGTCGCTGTACTCCACCACCATCGGGGCGATCCGACGGGCGATCGCGGTCTGCGACATCATCGACTTGAACTCGTTGAACACGATGTGCAGTTCGTCTACGCCGAGGACATTGTCCGCTCCCGGATTGTCACCTTCGTCATCGAGGCCCGCAGTGAAGGCGTCGACCAGTGTCGACGCGATCTCCTGCGCGTTCTCGTAGTCGGGCCGCTCGGAGAAGCCGGTCCACGAATCCTGGATGTCCCAGTTGCGGAAGCTGTAGTACCCCAGCGCCTTTCGGCCCACGACGTAAAGAACCGGCTCCTTGCCCTCCGAACGGAGAAGCGAGAACAACTCCTCAGACCGCCGAAAAACATTGGCGTTGTACGCACCACACAGACCGCGGTCCGACGACACGACCAGCACACCGGCCCGTCGCGGGTTCTCGTGTTCGACCAACAGTGGGTGGTCCAGTGCGCTCGCGCTCGCGAGATTGGTGAGCATACTGGTGATCTCGCGGTCGTAGGGCCGAGCCGCCTCGACTCGGGCCTGCGCCTTGGCGATCCGCGACGTCGCGATCAGCTCCTGGGCTTTGGTGATCTTCTTGATCGAGCCCGCGGAGCGGATGCGGCCGCGCAATTCGCGCAGTGTGGCAGCCATCTGTTTTCAGGCCTTACTTCTTCTTCGGTGCGGGCTTGCGGACCTTCACCGATTCCTTTTCGACGTCTTCCTCATCCATGGCGTCGACATGCTCGTCAGGCACGACCGAGCTGCCGTCGGTGGTGTCGAAGCCCTTCTTGAAGTCGTTCACGACCTTCTCGAGCTTCTCTTCGAGCTCCTCGGACAGCTTCTTGCTCTCCCGGATCTCGTTGAGGATTCCCTCCTGTGAGCCCTTCACGTGCTCGATGAACTCGCGCTCGAACTTCTGAACGTCCTCGACCGGAACGGAATCCAGGTGGCCCCTGGTGCCGAGGAAGATCGCCACGACCTGTTCCTCGACGGGCATGGGGCTGTTCTGCGGTTGCTTGAGCAGCTCGACGAGCCGGGCACCGCGGTCCAGCTGCGCCTTCGACGTCTCGTCGAGATCCGAGGCGAAGGCCGCGAACGACTCGAGCTCGCGGTACTGCGACAGGTCCAGGCGCAGTGAACCGGCCACCTCTTTCATCGCCTTGATCTGCGCGGCGCCACCGACACGCGACACCGAGACGCCGACGTTGATCGCCGGGCGCACGCCCTGGTTGAACAGGTCGGTCTCCAGGAAGCACTGACCGTCGGTGATCGAGATGACGTTGGTCGGGATGTAGGCCGAGATGTCGTTGGCCTTGGTCTCGATGATCGGCAGGCCAGTCAGCGAACCGCCGCCAAGCTCGTCGGACAGCTTCGCGCAGCGCTCCAGCAGACGCGAGTGGAGGTAGAACACGTCACCGGGGTATGCCTCGCGGCCCGGCGGACGGCGCAGGAGCAGCGAGATCGCGCGGTAGGCCTCGGCCTGCTTGGTCAGGTCGTCGAAGACGATCAGCACGTGCTTGCCGTCGTACATCCAGTGCTGGGCGATCGACGAACCGGTATAGGGCGCAAGCCATTTGAAGCCGGCGGAGTCCGAAGCCGGCGCTGCGACGATCGTGGTGTACTCCATCGCGCCGCCGTCTTCGAGGGTCTGGCGCACACTGGCGATCGTGGTGCCCTTCTGCCCGATCGCCACGTACACACAGCGGACCTGCTGGTCGGGGTCGCCGGTCTCCCAGTTCTGCCGCTGGTTGAGGATCGTGTCCACGCACACCGCGGTCTTACCGGTCTTGCGGTCACCGATGATCAGCTGTCGCTGACCGCGGCCGATCGGGGTCTGCGAGTCGATTGCCTTGATGCCGGTCTGCAGCGGCTCACTGACGCCTTGGCGCTGCACCACGGACGGCGCCTGCAGCTCGAGCGCGCGGCGTTGGGTGGTCTCGACCTCGCCGCGGCCGTCGATCGGCTGGCCCAGCGGATTGACGACGCGTCCGAGGAAGCCGTCGCCCACGGGCACCGAGAGCACCTCGCCGGTGCGCTTGACCTGCTGGCCCTCCTCGATCTTCTCGAAGTCGCCGAGGATGACCGCGCCCACGCTGTGCTCGTCGAGGTTCAGCGCGACGCCGAGCACACCACCGGGGAACTCCAGCAGTTCCTGCGTCATGACCGACGGAAGGCCCTCGACGTGGGCGATGCCGTCGCCCGCGTCGATGACGGTGCCGATCTCTTCCCGCTCGGTGTCCGCCTCGAAGCCGGCGACATACTCCTCGATCGCGCCCTGGATCTCATCCGCGGAGATCGTCAACTCTGCCATGGCTTTTCGTCTTCCTACTTCTCGTTCGGTCTTGGTGTTGTCGGTCAGTCGGGTAGGTGGGTCTCGGCCGCGGCCAGCTTCGACGACAGCGAGCCGTCGATCACTTCGTCGCCCACGGCGATGATCAAGCCGCCGAGCAGGCTCGGATCGACGTGTAGCTGAATCGACACCGGGTGGCCGTAGATACGGGTGAGCAGTTCGGTGAGCCGGTCCCGTTGGGCAGCACTGAGGTCAGCGGCCGCCCGGACCTGCGCGACGATCTCGCCGCGCCGGGAAACGGCCAGGTTCGCCAGTTCGCGGACCGCCTCGTCGGCCCGCTCGCCGTGCAGCAGGTCGAGAGTCTGGCGCAGCAGGTCCGCGGTGTTCTTGCTCGCCCGACGTCCGAGCACATTGTTCAATAGGCTGATGCGCCCGTCGAGCGGCGCGGTGTACTCGCCGAGCAGCGAGATCAACCGCGGCTCGGCATCGAGGATGCGACTGAACCTGAACAGCTGATCTTCCACATCCTCGATCTGGCCATCGGCCTCGGCGCGCACCAGCAGTGACAGCCTCGCGATGTGCGAGACGCCGTCGATCAGGTCCGAGGTGGTGGACCAGCGCTGCGAGACAGCGGTTTTGAGGATCTCCAGCGCGGAGTCCGAAACCTTGCCCGAAAGCAGACGATCGACGACCTGGACTTTGGGTTCGGCGTTGCTCGACGGGTCGGCCAAGTGCCTGGCGAGCACAGCCTCACGGCGAAGCAGTTTCGCCGAGGAGGCCAGATCGTTAGCCAACCGGGTCAGGGCGTCTGCGTCGAGACCGGAGACGACCTCATCGAACCGCTCGACCACCTGCGACCGGGATTCCCGGCTGGCGGCACGCATCTTCGCGGTCGCGGCGTCGGCGATGGCGGTCTTGGACGGGGCCATCTCGTCGAGCTCGGCGAGGAAGCGGTCAACGGTCGCCGACTGCTCGGAGCTGTCGGAGACGAAGTCACGCACGAGGTCACCGGCGCGCTGCACGGACTCGGCGCCGAGGCTCTGCCGAAGTTCACGGACGAGCTGCTGACGCAGGAGCTGGACCTGTTGAGCGCCTTGCGTTTTGATCCGTTCCAACTCCACGTCGGCCTGAACCCGCAGCTGCTCGGCGATCCTTTCGGCGTCCTGCCGAGCCTCTTCGATCACCTCGGCGGCCTCGGCTTTGGCGACTTCCAGCGCCTTCGCATGCTCCTTGTCGGCGTCGGCCAAGACCTTCCCGGCCTCAGCGTGCTCCTCGAGTTGCCTGCGGACGAGTTCCCTCTGGTTGTTCATCATCCGCCGCACCAGCGGTACGACGTATCGCACGATCAGGAACGCGATCAGCGCGAAACCGATGAGCTGTCCGATGAATGTCGACATGTGGTTACTGCCCCCGACCCGTCGAGACGGGCACTGTTCGCGTGGTGACGTCGACCCCGAGTACGCGACTCGCGAGGTTCGCCGCCAAGGTTTCGACCGACCCCTGGAGATCGGTCGTCACCGCCCGGGTTTGTCTCGTCAGCTCCTCGTTGGCCTGCAGGAGGAGATCCGATACTTCGGCGTTGGCGCGACCCCGCGCCTCGTCGACGATCTTGCGTCCTTCGGCACGGGCTTCCTCGCGGACATTCGTCGCCTCGCGGCGAGCGTTCGCCATCACCTCGCGGTAATCGGCGTCGGCGGCAGCCCGCAACCGGGCTGCCTTCCGATTGTCCTCGGTCGTCTTCTGCACCATGGCTTCGCGTTCGCGCAGCACCTTGGAGATCGGTGGCACGACCCACTTCGCGATCACGCCGAGCACGATCAAGAAGATGAGCAGCACGAAGAAGAAGGTGCCGTTGGGGATGAGGAAGTTGCTCTGGCCGCCTTCCTCAGCCGCCAGGAGAACGACGTTCGAGTCAGCCATGGAAGCGGACTACTTGACCGGCGTAGCGAATACGAACAGCGCCATGAAGGCCAGGTTGATGAAGTACGCCGCCTCAACCAGACCGACCGTGATGAAGAACGGAGTGAACAGTCGGCCCTGGGCCTCGGGCTGGCGGGCGATGCCGGCGATCAGGGCGTTACCCGCGATGCCGTCACCGATACCGGCGCCGATTGCGCCGCCGGCCATGATCAGTCCACCGCCGATGAGCGCGCCGGCAGCGATTGTGGGATCCATTCCTATCCTCCTTGATAACTGGTAGCGGTCCTACCAGGTTGTGGGTCCTGCTTGTTCGGGTCGGTCTAGTGGTGGTCGTCTTCGAGTTCCATCGACTGGCTGAAGTACAGGATCGTCAGCAGTGCGAAGATGAACGCCTGGATTGCGCCGACGAACAAGTCGAAGGTCTTCCAGATGGCGTTCGGCGCCCACATGATCCATGGCGGGAACAGCGCGATAAGGGCGACGAGGATGCCGCCGGCGAAGATGTTGCCGAAGAGTCGCAGCGACAACGAGATCGGCTTCGCAAGCTCCTCGACGAGGTTGATCGGCGCGAGGATCGCGACGTGGCCCTTCAGCACGCGCCACGGGTGGCCCAGCGGTCCCCGGCGCCAGAAGCCCGCAGCGTGGTAGGCGATGAACACGAACAGCGCCAGCGCCAGCACGAAGTTGATGTCGGAAGCCGGCGGCTTGAGCAACTCGTGGATCGCGCCGCTGGAGTCCGTGTACTGCCAGGGGAACACCGACAGCCAGTTCGCGATGAGGATGAACACGAACAGCGCAACCGCGAGCGGCAGCACGAACGGCGCGATCTTCATGCCGATCGCCGCCTCAACCTGGTTGCGCGTCTGCACCGTGATCGCTTCCCAGAACAGCTGCACCCCGCTGGGGACGCCGGTCGAAGTGACCTTGGCGCGCAGGTAGAACGCCAGCGCGAGCACGATCACCGCCGCGATGGCCGTCGCCAGCACCGTGTCGGTGTTGACCGTCAGCCCGAACCAGTTCGCCTCCGTGTGGTGGCCGACCTGGATCCCGGATCCAGCGGCGAGGACCGTCACCGTCTGGTCGGCGACGTCGAATCCCGTCATTGCTGCGCCCCTTCGATCTCGTCAGCTGGGCCTTTTCTGAGCTTCCGCATCACCGGAAGCGCCGTGGAAACAACAAGCAATACCTGGAACAGCGCCATCCCAAACACCACGCCCAAGCCTTGCGGGCGGAAGATGAACGCGATGGTCAACCCGATGACCGTCATCACGAGCAGTCGGGTGGCCGAATTGAGGGCCATCTTTCGTTTGAGCGGGTGCGCCTCGGCGGTGATGGAGTCCACCGACCGTTGCACCAGAACCGCGTTGAGCAAACCCAGGCCGAGCCCGATCCCGAAGAACACACCGATCATCGGAGCGCCGAGCAGAGCCGCCGCTGCGGTCACCAGTCCGGCGAATGCCAAGCAGATCACGAACAGGCGCAAGGGACGGAACGCAACGGAGGGGAACACCAACGGCGCGTCCTGCGCTGGCGTCGTCACAACTTCACCTCAATCCGCCGTCACGGTGGCTGCCGCGATGATCTGCGTGCGTGGCGCCCTGAGCGTATCGGAGGGCGTTTGGCTCGCTGGAATCACCCACGGGGCAGCTCCCTTTGTCGGTCGTTGTTCCGTGCCGATCGGTTGTGCACCGACGGCCCGGGGGCCGGCAACCCGCGAGGTTTTTTCGGGTTCTGACTGAACCCTAACACATGGTCGGAGGCATAAACGGGGGTCTACTACTTTTCGTCGTACATTTCCTCGAACTGCTCGCTGCCCCGGCGCAGGAGAGGGATCAGCGTCGCGACCACAGCCACCAGAATCGCGGCCAGCATGACCGCTCCGCTGTAGCGGGGGTCAAAGAAAATCGTGCTTGCGGCGCCGAGCGCGACGATGCCCACCCACAGGTAGATCAGCAGCACCACCCGGCGGTGCGAATGGCCGATCTCCAGCAACCGGTGATGCAGGTGCATCTTGTCCGGGCTGAAGGGACTGAGGCCCGCACGCGTGCGCCGGATGATCGCCAGCAGCATGTCCAGTGCCGGCACGAACATCACCGCGACCACGAGCAGGAACGGCGACAGCAACGCGAACACGTCGCGAGCGCCGTACGCCGTCTGCGAGATCGGTCCGGCCGCGGTTGTCGAGGCCGCGGCGAGCATGAGGCCGATGAGCATCGACCCGGAGTCGCCCATGAAGATCTTGGCGGGGTGGAAATTGTGCGGAAGAAATCCGAGGCAGGCACCGGCGAGCACCACCGAGATCACGGCGGGCGGGTAGAACAGTACGTCACCGCCGTGGTCCCGCAGCAGCCCCACGGAGAAGATGCAGATCGCCGACGCGGTGATCAATCCGAGGCCGGCGGCGAGTCCGTCGAGACCGTCCACGAAGTTCATCGCGTTGACGATCGCCACCGTCAGCGCCAATGTCAGCAGGATCGACGACACCTGGTCGAGCACGATGGTGCCCACGCCGCCGAGCGGGATGTAGAGCACACTCCACGCGACCCCCATCGTCACGAGCACGCTGGCCGCGGTGATCTGTCCGGCGAACTTGGTCAACGCGTCCAGCCCCCACCGGTCGTCGATCAGTCCGACCACCATGATCAGCCCGCCCGCGATGACCACCGCCGGCATTCCCGACGAGTACACGAAGCCGCGCGTCAACGCGGGCAGCTGAGAAGCCAGGAGGACGGCGACCGCGACGCCGATGTACATCGCCAGGCCGCCCATTCGGGGCGTCGGTTCGAGGTGGACATCACGGTCACGCGGATAGGCCACGGCGCCGAGCCGGCGCGCCAGCACCCTGACCCAGCCGGTGGCGAAGTACGTGATGATCGCGGCGGTAAGCCCGACCAGCGCGAGCTCCCGGATCGGTACGCCCGCCCCGCGGTCGTCGAGTGCCAGCAGCGTGCCGGTCGCGTAGACCACCGGTGAACCGTACTGCACGAAACCCAGTATCAGTCCGTCAAAGTCGCCGGCTCCACGCCGAGCACTGTCGCGATCGCCTCGGCGGTGACAGGGCCCTGCCGCAGTACCCGCGGATCCGTGCCGGTGAGGTCGATGATCGTCGACGCCGCCTGCTGCGCCGACGGCCCGGCCTCGAGATACACCTCGACGAGCTCGCCCAGTTGACCGCGCGCCTCTTCTGCTGTCACCGCGGCCGGGCGACCCGAGATGTTGGCGCTGGAAACCGCCATCGGACCGACGTCGCGCAGCAGTTCGATGGCGACCGGATGGAGCGGCATGCGCAGCATCACGGTGCCGTACGCATCGCCCAGATCCCATTGCAGCGACGGCGCCTGGCGCACCACCAGGCTCAGCGCTCCCGGCCAGAAGGCGCGGATGAGTTCTCGCGCGGCATCCGGAACGTTGTAGACCAGTCCTTCGATCGTGTGCCAGGAACCGACGAGCACGGGCACCGGCATGTCGCGGCCGCGGCCCTTGGCTGCCAACAGCGCCGCGACGGCTTCGTTGTCGAACGCGTCGGCGCCGATGCCGTAGACGGTGTCGGTCGGCAACACCACCAGGCGGCCGCCCTTGAGCGCGCTGATCGCCGATGCAATGCCCCTGGTGCGCTCATCGGGCTCGGAGCAGTCGAACAGCTGAGTCATCTAAACCTCCGGGCCGTCACGAACCGCGGGCGCCCGGCGAGATCGCGCCGAGCGGTGATGTCGTCGAATTGTGTTGCCCGGCCGAAACACTCGACCGTCTGCTCCGACGTCGTGTCGTCGTGTTCGACGGCGATGAGGCCACCGGGACGCAATAACCTCGACGCGAGTTCGACGATCGCCTCGATCACGCGCATCCCGTCCGGTCCCCCGAACAACGCGTGCGCCGGGTCATGTTCGGCCACTTCGCGTTCCAGTTGCGCACCGTCGGGGATGTAGGGCGGGTTGGCGACGAGGAGGTCGACCGAACCGTCGAGTTCGGTCAGCAGTCCCGGCTGCGTCACATCGCTTTTCACGAGTTCCACGGCCGTGCCGGCGAGGTTTCGCCGCGCGTATGCCAGGGCCGATTCGGAATCGTCGACCGCGATGATGCGCGCGCCTGGGTGGTTCTTCGACAGCACGAGTGCCAGCGCGCCGCTGCCGGTGCACAGGTCGACGATCACCGGGGTGCCTGGCAGTGGTTGCGCCAGCGCCCATTCCAGCAGTGACTCGGTTTCGGGGCGGGGGGTGAACACCCCCGGTCCGACGTGCACGTCGACGGGACCGAACGGCGCGGTGCCGACGAGATGCTGCAGCGGGATCCGTCGGGCACGCCGGGCGATGAGGTCGCCGTAGCGTTCGGCCACACCCGGCCCGGCGTCGACGAACCGGAGCCGCCCTCTGTCGGTGCCCGTCACATGGGCCGCAAGCAGTTCGGCGTCGACGCGTGGCGCTGCGACACCCGCCTCGGCCAGCGCCGTCGCCGCGGCGTCGATCATCTGGCTGAGCCGGGTCATGTGATCTGGAGTCGCGCTTGCTTGTCGGCGGCGGCCAGCGCGTCGAACAGGTCGTCGAGGTCACCGTCGAGCACCTGATCGAGGTTGTGCGCCTTGAAGTTGATGCGGTGATCGGCGATCCGGTTCTCGGGGAAGTTGTAGGTGCGGATGCGTTCGCTGCGGTCCACGGTGCGGATCTGGCTGGCCCGGTCGGCCGACGCATCCGCCTGAGCCTGTTCTTCGGCCAACGCCTGCAGTCGCGCCGCGAGGACCTGCATCGCCCGGGCCTTGTTCTGCAACTGCGACCGCTCGTTCTGACACGTGACGACGATGCCCGTGGGCAGGTGGGTGATGCGCACCGCGGAGTCGGTGGTGTTGACGCCCTGGCCGCCTTTGCCCGAAGAGCGGTAGACGTCGATGCGCAGATCAGATTCGTCGATGGCCACCTCCTCGACCTCTTCGGGTTCGGGGTAGACCAGCACGCCGGCCGCGGAGGTGTGCACCCGGCCCTGCGACTCGGTGACGGGAACCCGCTGCACGCGGTGCACCCCGCCCTCGAACTTCAGCCGCGACCACACGCCGTCGGCCGAATCACTCTTGCTGCGGACCGACAGCGTGGCGTCCTTATAGCCGCCGAGGTCGGAGAAGGTCTCGTCGAGAACGGTCACGGCCCAACCGTGCCGCTCGGCGTAGCGGATGTACATCCTGGCCAGATCGGCGGCGAACAGCGCCGACTCCTCGCCACCCTCCCCCGACTTGACCTCGAGCACGATGTCGTCGGCGTCGTGCGGGTCCCGGGGTGCCAGCAAGTCGGTCAGATGCGAGTCGAGCTGCTCGACGGTGACCGCCAGCTCGTCGACCTCCGAAGCGAAGGACGCGTCGTCGGCCGCCAATTCCCGCGCGGCTTCCAGATCGCCACGAGCCGCCTGCAGCTTGCGGTAGGTCGCGACGATAGGCGAGACCTGCGCGAACCGCCGTCCCACCTTGCGGGCACGACCGGCGTCGGCGTGCAGGTCCGGATCGCTGAGCTGGCGTTCGAGGTCGGCGTGCTCGGCCAGCAGCGCGTCGATCGCGCCCCCCGACTGAGCCGGGAATTCGGCGCGAGTGCTGTTCGTCACCCCGACCTCCTGTCCGTGACTGTCCGCGAACGCGAACCGACGCCCGGCCTGGCCGCTGATGCGGCAGATCGGGCGTCGGGACGAAAGCTACTTGTCGGTCGTGCTCTTGCGCTTGCCGTAGCGCTTCTCGAAGCGCGCCACCCGGCCGCCGCTGTCGAGAATCTTCTGCTTGCCGGTGTAGAAGGGATGGCACTGCGAGCAGACCTCGACGTGGATCTGTCCGCTCTGCTTGGTGCTTCGCGTCGTGAACGTGTGGCCGCAACCGCAGAGCACAGTGGTCTCGACGTAGTCAGGGTGAATACCCGATTTCATGGTTTCCTCTTCGATCGTGGCCCCGGGTCGCCCCTCCGCGTCGGAGGTGACGGGCGTGAACCGGAACTTCAGCGTCGGCGGTCCATTATGCCAGCTAGGACCGCCAAGTGCCTAAACGCGTGCGCAGCGGTGGCTATTCCGCCGCCGGTCGGTCAGGTGTGCGGATGGAACCGGCTGCCGTCGCGCCGCCAGAGCGTCCTGCCGTCGGGGGTGGCCCCGTGCGCGATCAGTTCACGCTTGAGGATCTTGTTGGTCGCGGTGCTGGGCAGATCCTCGGCGATCCAGACGTACCGCGGCCATGCTTTCGGGGAAAGGTCGCGCTGGGCTGCCAGGAACTCCTCGAATGTCTTGGCATCGAGTTCGGCGCCGTCTTGCAGCACGAGCGCCGCCATCACCTGGTCGCCGACGAGTTCGTCGGGTACCGGATAGACAGCGACGCGATTGATCGCCGGTAGCCGCAGCAGGATCCGCTCGATCGGCGCCGTCGCGAGGTTCTCGCCGTCGACCCGCATCCAGTCGGCCGTACGCCCGGCCAGGTAGATGAAACCGTCGGCGTCGCGGTAGGCAAGGTCACCCGACCAGTACATGCCGTGCCGCATCCGCTCGTCGGTGGCGTCCCGGTCGTTGTAGTAGCCGCGGAACAGCCCGCTGCCGTCGGTGTTGACCAGTTCGCCGACTGCCGCGTCGGCGTTGAGCAACGCGCCGTTCTCGTCGAATTCGGCCACCGGGCATTCGGTCACCGTCTCGCTGTCGTAGATCGCCACACCCGGAAAGCCCTGTCCGATCGAGCCTTTCGGGGTGTCCGGAGTACGTGTGATGATCACTGCGTTCTCGGTCGAGCCGAAACCGTCGTCGACGGTGACGCCGAAGCGCCTGCCGAACTCCTCGATGTCGCGGTCGGTGGCCTCGTTGCCGAACGCGACGCGAAGCGGATTGTCGCGGTCGTCGGACTGCTCGGGTGTCGCCAGCACGTAGGCCAGCGGTTTGCCGACGTAGTTCATGTAGGTGACGCCGTGACGTCGGATGTCGGCCAGGAAGCCGGACGCGGAGAACTTGGCGGGCACCATGGCGGCCCCGGCGACGAGGGCGGGCGCCCAACCACTCACCACCGCATTGGAATGAAACATCGGCATCGACAGGTAGCAGGTGTCCTGTCCGCTGAGTTCGAACCGCTCGGCCAGGGCGTTGCCCGCGAACAGCACCATCATGTTGGCCACCTGGACCGCCTTGGGATCCCCGCTGGTCCCCGAGGTGAAGATCATCATGAACGTGTCGTCGACCGCGGTTTTCCGATGCGGAACGAACGCCGGCGCGCCGGCCAGCAGGTCCGCCCACTCGGCGCTGGATGTGTCGAGAACCGTGACCCCGGGCAGTTCCAGGCCGTCGAGCAGCGGGCGATGCTCGGCGTCGGTGATCAGGAACTGGCAGTCCACCTTGACGATGTCGCGGGTGAGGGCTTCTCCGCGGCGCGTGGTGTTGATACCGCACACCACGTAACCGCCGAGCGCGGCCGCCGCGAGCGCGGTCAACATGTCAGGGGTGTTGCCCAACAGCACGCCGACGTGCAGTGGACGGCTCTGGTCGGCGGCGGCGATCAGGGCGGCGGCCTGCCTCTTTGCCTCCGCGACGTACTGGCGATAGGTCCACGTGCGGTCTGCATGCTTCACCGCGACGGTGTCGCGGTCGGCGTGCTCGTTGAGCAGCTCCTGGAGTGTGTCCGCCATGGTGACCTCTCGGCAGTGAACAGATCTTGGATTGTGTCTACCATGACACAATGCTCCGATCGGCCCGCTTGAGGGCGAGAGTAACCGAGGAGTCCAGCTGGTGACGAGCGGCACCGCGACCAAGAACGTTCGCGATCGATTGATCGATGCGGCCGAGATCTGCCTGCGCGCCAAGGGAATTCGCTCGACCACTGTTTCGGAGGTGGCCGAAGCGGCAGGCGTTTCGCGCGGCTGGCTGTACCGCCACTTCCCCGACAAGGTGTCGCTGCTGGGCGCCGCGATCGTGCGGCTCAACGACGCCTACTGGTCGGAGGCACACGCGATGCTCGAACGCGTCGAGGGACTCGACCGACAACTCGCGGCGGGCCTGTTACACGGCCGGACCGCCTATGTCGACCCGGGTGCGCTGCTGATGAAGTTGCGCGTGGATGAACCCGAAGAGTTCGCCGCGTGCGCTGGCGCGGGCGTGCAGGGCCTGGTCCCCGACCTCGCCGACTTCTGGTCGAGGTATCTGGTCGCCGCCCGGGACAACGACGAGATCCACCCCGAGACCGACATCGCCGAAGCATCGGAATGGCTTGCGCGCGTGATTCTTTCGCTCGCCACAGTTCCCGGCGACACGCTCGATCCCGGCGACGCCGACGCAGTGCTCAGGCATCTGCGCCGTTACGTCATGCCGGGGTTACGCGCGGACCCCAGAGTGTGATTCAGTCGGCGTCGGCCGCGCCCGGAGCGGTCTTGGAGACCTGCACCAGGAACTCGTAGTTGTTCTTGGTCTTGCGCAACTGGCTCATCAACAGGTCGATGGCCTGATGCGGGTCCAGACCGGACAGCACCCGGCGCAACTTGTGCACGATCGCGAACTCGTCGGGCGAGAGCAGCAGCTCGTCCTTGCGGGTGCCGGACGGGTTCACGTCCACGGCCGGGAACACGCGCCGCTCGGCGATCTTGCGGTCGAGCTTCAGTTCGGCGTTACCGGTGCCCTTGAACTCTTCGAAGATCACCGTGTCACCGGTCGAACCGGTTTCCACCATCGCGGTGGCGACGATGGTCAACGAGCCGCCCTCTTCGATGTTGCGGGCAGCGCCGAGGAAGCGCTTCGGCGGGTAGAGCGCGGTCGAGTCCACACCACCGGACAGGATGCGGCCGGACGCCGGTGAGGCGTTGTTGTACGCGCGGCCGAGTCGGGTGATCGAGTCCAGCAGCACGACGACGTCCTTGCCCTGCTCGACAAGGCGTTTCGCCCGCTCGATCGCCAGTTCGGCGGCCTGGGTGTGATCTGAGGGCGGCCGGTCGAACGTCGACGCGATGACCTCGCCCTTGACCGAGCGTTGCATGTCGGTCACCTCTTCCGGACGCTCGTCGACGAGCACCACCATCAGGTGGCATTCCGGGTTGTTCGTGGTGATCGCGTTGGCGATGTCCTGAAGGATCGTGGTCTTACCGGCCTTCGGCGGCGACACGATCAGCGCGCGCTGACCCTTGCCGATCGGCATGATCAGGTCGATGACCCGGGTGGTCAGCCGCTCGGTCGTGGTCTCGAGACGTAGCCGCTGATTCGGGTAGAGCGGTGTGAGCTTGTTGAAGTCGGGTCGCTTCTTCGCTTCCTCGACCGGCTTGCCGTTGACGGTGTCGAGGCGGACCAACGGATTGAATTTCTGCCGCTGGTTGGTCTGCTCACCGTCTTTGGGCACCCGGACGGCGCCGGTCACCGCGTCGCCGCGGCGCAAACCGTTCTTGCGCACCATGTTCATGGAGACGTACACGTCGTTGGGGCCGGCCAGATAGCCGGAGGTGCGGACGAACGCGTAGTTGTCGAGCACGTCGAGGATGCCCGCGACGGGCTGGACGACGTCGTCCTCGCGCAGTTCGGTATCGCGGTCGCCACCGCCCTCTCCGCCGCGCTCACGACGTCTGCGGTCCCGGAACCGGCGGCCCCGTCGACCGCCCCGGCCGTCGCCGTCGTCGTCGGCATTGTTGGCGTTGTTGGCGTTGTTGGCGTTATTGCCACCGCTGCTGGCGTTGTTGCCGCGGTTCTGGCCGCCGCCCTGCTGGTCGCCCTGCTGCTGGTCGCTGTCGGACTTGGTATCCGACTTGCCGGCCTGGTCGTTGTTCTGACGGCCGCCGTCGCCGGTCTTGGCGTCCTGAGTGGCACCCTCGGCCTGATCACCGGGAGCGCCGGTCGCGCGGGAGGCGCCACGACGCTCGCGGCGGCGGGGCTGCTGCTCGGCGCTGTCGTTGCCGTCGGCCTCGGTCGCGGACTCGGCGTCCTTCGCCGGCTGCGCGCTCTTGGTGTCGTTGGCCTTCGTGTCGGTCGCCTTCGTGTCGGTGGCCTGGGTGTCGGTGGCCACTGCCGTGTCGGCGTGTGCGCGGCCACGGCCGTTCGACTCGCCGCGACGTTCGCGGATCGCGGCGACCAGGTCGCCCTTGCGCATACCGGAGGCGCCCTCGACGCCGATCTCCTTGGCCAGTGCGCGCAGCTCAGGCAGCACCATGGTGGACAGAGAGCTGGCCCGGTCGCCGGACGCGACGTCTGCGGTCGGCGCGGTCTCCGCGGTGGTGGTCGCGGTCGGCGCGTCTGCCGCCGCTGAAGTCGAGATGTCTGAACTCACGGTGTTCGGCAGCTCACCGTTTTCGTTGCCGCCCCCAGCCGTGATGAGGTCCGTTTCAGTCACGGATTTCCTTTCTTTCCCTCGCAGAACGAATCATGCGGGGGTTCGGTGCGATCAGTTGAACCACTGAACGCATGGGCCCACCATTGCCCCTGCAACGGTGGGCCGTGCTTCGCCGGTTTGCGGCGAACCGTCAATCCACGAGTAGACGGGGAAAATGAGTGGTGTCCTAGTGTCGGCGCAGGTAGAGACGCTGCGGTTGCCGGACGAGAGCGAGAATATCCCGCATTGCTGCACGAAGCAAGAAAGACATGTGTGTCGTGTCGCTCCTGTGATCCCTGCTCCGCGGCCCCCGTCAGCCCGGCACAGCGGCGCCGGACGTCCACCGGACGCCATCGCCAACGGCCGTTTCACTGACGGTGAACCCGTTCGCGGCGCCGTACTCCAAGGCCTCGTCCGGCAAAGCCGCCGATGTGCTCAATGCGAGCACCGACGGACCGGCCCCAGACAGCACCGCTGCCACTCCACAACGCCGCAGGACTCGCAGGTATTCCGCGGACGACGGCATCGCCGCCGCCCGTTGCGGCTGATGCAGGACGTCCTCGGTGGCCGGCATCAGCAGATCCGGCCGCTCGGTGAGCGCAACCACCAGAAGCGCCGCCCTGCTGACGTTGAACCGCGCATCGGTGTGGCTGATCTTCTCCGGAAGGAGCACGCGTGTCTCTGCGGTCGACGAGCGCTCGGGCGGAATCGCGGTGAACAGGCGGATGTCGGGGTGGATGCGGATCGGCGTGGCCGCGAACCGCGGTGCGGCCTCATCGGCCTCCGTCCAGGACACCACGCCGCCGCCGTACACCGCCGCCGACGCGTTATCCGGATGACCCTCGAATTCCGAACCCAGCTGAACGAGGTCCAGCTTCGACAGGGCAGCCGAACCGGCTTGTACCGCAAGCCCGTTGACGACAGACAGCCCGCCCACGACGGCCGCGGCCGACGATCCCAGCCCTCGCGAGTGCGGAATGTCGTTGCGACAACACACCGTCATTCCGGGCACGTCGACGGACAGCGCCTGCAATCCGCGCCGGATCGCCCGCACGACGAGGTGCGTCTCGTCCAGCGGGACATGCCCCGCACCTTCGCCCTCGACTTCGACTGCGAGGCCGGAATCGGTTGTCTCCACGACGATTTCGTCGTACAGGCTCAAGGCGAGGCCGAGGCTGTCGAAACCGGGACCGAGGTTGGCGCTCGAGGCGGCCACCACGGAGGTGGCCGTCAGCCCAGGTGGCAGAACGCGCGTCACCGGCTAACCCAGCCCCAACTTCTCGACGACGGCGACTGGGTCGACGGGTACCGCGATGACAGGGGGCATGCCCTTGAGCGCGGTGTCGGGATCCTTGAGCCCGTTGCCGGTCACCGTGCAGACGACCGTCGAGCCCTTGGCCACCCAACCGTCCTCGATCGACTTGAGCAGGCCCGCGATGCTGGCCGCCGACGCCGGTTCGACGAACACACCTTCGGTCTGTGCGACCAGCTGGTAGGCCGAGAGGATCTCGTCGTCGGTCGCGGCCAGGAATCGCCCGTCGGACTGCTGCTGCGCGGCCACGGCCGTGTCCCACGACGCGGGCGAGCCGATCCTGATCGCGGTTGCGATGGTTTCCGGATTCTTGACCGGCTCGCCGAGGACGAGGGGCGCCGCACCGGCCGCCTGCGTTCCCAACATGCGGGGCAGGCGGTCCGACACCCCGTCGCGGTGGTACTCGGTGTAGCCCTTCCAGTAGGCGGTGATGTTGCCGGCGTTGCCGACGGGCAGTGAGTGCACGTCGGGCGCGACGCCCAAGGCGTCGACGATCTCGAAGGCAGCGGTCTTCTGCCCCTCGATCCGGTACGGATTGACCGAGTTGACCAGCGATACGGCCGGAAAGTCGGCGGTGAGCTTGCGCGCCAGCTCGAGACAGTCGTCGAAGTTGCCGTCGACCTGGATGATCTTGGCTCCGTGCATGACCGCCTGTGCGAGCTTGCCCATCGCGATCTTGCCCTGGGGCACCAGCACCGCACAGGTGATGCCGGCCCTGGCCGCATACGCCGCCGCGGACGCCGACGTGTTGCCCGTCGACGCGCACAGCACCGCCTGCTGGCCGCGCGCAACTGCCTCCGTGACCGCCACTGTCATACCGCGATCCTTGAACGACCCGGTGGGATTCAACCCTTCGACCTTCAGATGCACTGTGCACCCGATGAGTTCGGACAGTCGCGGTGCGGGCAACAGCGGCGTGCCGCCCTCGCGAAGGGTGATCGGGGTCCAACTCTCCTCGATCGGCAGACGATCGCGGTAGGCGGCGATCAGGCCCGGCCACGGCTGGTGGACCGCAAGCGACTCAGGGCTATTCATCGTTGGTTCCTTCCATGCGGAGCACGCTGTTGATGCTCTGCACGACATCGAGATCCGCCAACGCGGCAACGGTCTCCGACAACGCCGCGTCGGTGGCCTGGTGGGTCACCACGACGATCCGCGCACCGCAGCGCTGCCCCTCCTCGTCGACCATGCCCTCCTGCCGCACCTCGGCGATACTGACGTCGCGCTTGCCGAATTCGGCTGCCACGGCGGACAACACACCGGCCCTGTCGGCGACGTTCATGTTCACGTAGTAACGCGTCGGGATGAATCCGATCGGCGCGATCGGCAGCTTGGCGTACTTCGATTCGCGTGGGGCCCGGCCGCCCTGGACGCGGTTGCGTGCCGCCATCACCAGGTCACCCATGACAGCCGAGGCGGTGGGCGAACCGCCGGCTCCCTGTCCGTAGAACATCAGCCGGCCGGCGGCCTCCGCCTCGACCACCACCGCGTTGAACGCGCCGTTGACGGTCGCGAGCGGATGGCTCAGCGGCACCAGGGCGGGGTACACGCGGGCCGAAACCCGTTGCCGTCCTTCGTCGGTGGTGAGCCGCTCGCATATGGCCAACAGTTTGATGGTGCAGCCGAGCGCCTTGGCGGATTCGAAATCGTCGGTGCCGACCTTGGTGATTCCCTCGCGGTAGACGTCGTCGGCGGTCACCCGGGTGTGGAAGGCGATCGACGCGAGGATCGCGGCCTTCGCCGCGGCGTCGTAGCCCTCGACGTCGGCAGTCGGATCGGCCTCGGCGTAGCCGAGTGCGCTGGCGTCGGCCAGCGCAGCGTCGTAATCGGCGCCGGTGCTGTCCATCTCGGAGAGGATGTAGTTCGTCGTACCGTTGACGATGCCCGCGACACGCACCACCGAGTCTCCGGCCAGCGACTGGGTCAGCGGGCGGATGACGGGGATCGCGCCGGCGACGGCAGCCTCGAAATACAAGTCCACATGGGCGGTTTCGGCCGCCTGAGCCAGTTCGCCGGTCGAGACCGCCATCAACGCCTTGTTGGCGGTGACCACCGACTTGCCCTGCTCGAGCGCGGACAGGATCGCTTTTCGCGCGGGTTCGACGGGACCCATCAACTCGACGACGATGTCGACGTCGTCGCGGGAGACGAGTTCTTCGACGTTGTCGGTGAGCATGTCGGCCGGGACACCGCGGTCGTCGGCCACCCGTCGGACGCCCACGCCTCGGAGCACCAGCGGCGCGCCGATCCGCGCGGCCAGGTCGTCGGCGCTCTCCTCGATGATGCGCACGACCTGGCTGCCGACATTGCCCAACCCCAGTACTGCTACGCCGACCGGCTTGTCGGAGTCAGCCATGGTTACCTCACTTCCAAACTCAGCAGATCGTCGACCGTCTCCCGGCGCAAGATCAGGCGGGCTTGCCCGTCGCGCACCGCCACCACGGCCGGACGGCCGATCAGGTTGTAACGGCTGGACATCGAATAGCAGTAGGCGCCGGTGGCTGCGACGCCCAGCAGGTCGCCGGGGGCGATATCATCGGGCACCCATGTGTCGCGGACGACGATATCGCCGCTCTCGCAATGCTTTCCGACAACGCGGCCGAGTACCGGTGCGGCGTCGGTCTCCCGCGAGATCAGTCGCACGTCGTATTCCGCTCCGTAGAGCGACGTGCGGATGTTGTCGCTCATCCCACCGTCCACGCTGACATAGCGGCGCTGCGAGTGCTGGCTCACTGCGACATCCTTGACGGTGCCCACCTCGTACAGCGTGATGGTGCCGGGGCCCGCGATGGCCCGGCCCGGCTCCACCACCAACCGCGGCGTGGGCAGTCCGACGGCGGCCGACTCGTCGCGCACGATCGCACTGAGCTTGGCCGCCAGGTCGGCGACGGGGGGCGGATCGTCCTGCGGCAGATACGAGATACCCAGGCCGCCACCCAGATCGACGATCGACATCTGCGACGTCTTGTCGACTCCGAACTCGGCGACCACGTCATGCAGCAGGCCGATCACGCGGTGCGCGGCGATCTCGAAACCTGCGACGTCGAAGATCTGGGATCCGATGTGGCTGTGCAGCCCCTTGAGTCTCAGGTGGTCGGTCTGGAAAACACGTCGCACCGCCGCCATCGCAGCACCGCTGGCCAACGACAACCCGAACTTCTGGTCTTCGTGCGCGGTGGAGATGAATTCGTGGGTGTGCGCCTCGACGCCGACCGTGACGCGGACCAGGACGTCCTGCACGACTCCGGCGGCACCGGCAATCTCGTCGAGCCGGTCGATCTCGATCATCGAGTCGACCACGATGTGCTCGATGCCGGCCTTCACCGCTGCCGTCAACTCGTCGACGGATTTGTTGTTGCCGTGCAGGGCTATTCGGTCGGCGGGGAACCCGCCGTGCAAGGCGACCGCCAGCTCGCCGCCGCTGGCCACGTCGAGCGAAAGGCCCTCTTCGGCTATCCAGCGGGCGACCTCGGCGCACATGAACGCCTTGGCGGCGTAGCGCACGTTCTCACCGCCGCCGAACGCCGCGGCGATTTCACGGCACCGTGCCCGGAAGTCGTTCTCGTCGATCACGAAAGTCGGAGTGCCGAACTCGGCGGCGATGCCGGTGACCGGCAGTCCGCCGATCGACACCACGCCGTCAGCGCCGCGAACCGTGCTGCGCGGCCAAACATTCGAGGCCAGCAGCAGGACCTCGTCGGAGGACTGGGGTCGCGGCGGAGCCCCACCATGGTGGATTTCTTCCGCGTGCCGGGGGCCGGCGGGATGCGCGATCACATGCGCTCCGGAGCGGTCACACCCAGAATGCCCAGGCCGTTGGCGATCACCCGGCGGGCGGCCTGGCACAGCGCGAGGCGCGCGCCGTGCAGGTCGTTCGGGGACTCGTCGCCTTGCGGCAGCACTCGGCAGGAGTCGTAGAACCGGTGGTAGTCACCGGCGAGTTCCTCGAGGTACCGCGACACCCGGTGCGGTTCACGCAGCGCCGCAGCGGTTTTGAGCACCCGCGGGAGCTCGCCGATGTTGCGGATCAGCGTGCCTTCCTTATCGTGGCTCAGCAGCTGCAGGTTCGCGGTGTCGGGCACTACGCCCAACTCCTCGGCGTTGCGGGCCAGCGCGCAGAGCCGCGCATGCGCGTATTGCACGTAGTAGACCGGGTTTTCGTTCGATGCCGACGACCACAATTCGAGGTCGATGTCGATCGGGCTGTCGACCGAGGACCGGATCAGCGAGTAGCGGGCGGCGTCGACGCCGATGGCCTCCACCAGGTCGTCGAGGGTGATCACCGTGCCCGCCCGCTTGCTCATCCGCACGGGTTGACCGTTGCGGACGAGGTTGACCATCTGGCCGATGAGCACCTCGACGGTGGCGGGGTCCTCCCCCAGCGCGGCCGCGACAGCCTTGAGCCGGGCGATGTAGCCGTGGTGATCGGCGCCGAGCATGTAGATGCACAGGTCGAATCCGCGCTCGCGCTTGTCGAGGTAGTAGGCGATGTCTGCGGCGATGTAGGCCGGCGCACCATCGCTCTTGATGACGACGCGATCCTTGTCGTCACCGAAGTCGGTGGTACGCAACCAGACTGCGCCGTCCTTTTCGTAGATGCTGCCCGCGTCGCGGAGTTTCCCGATGGCCTGCTCCACGCGGCCGGAGGTGTGCATCGAGTCTTCGTGCGTGTAGACGTCGAAGTCGGTACCGAACTCGTGCAACGACTCCTTGATGTGGGTGAACATCAGGTCGACGCCGATAGCGCGGAACGTCTCGCGCATGTCGGCGTCCGTCAGGCTGAGGGCATCAGGCTCCTTGGCGAGCACCTGCGCGGCGATGTCCTTGATGTAGTCGCCGGCGTAGCCATCCTCGGGGGTCGGCTCCCCCTTGGCGGCGGCGATCAGGGAGTTGGTGAACCGGTCGATCTGGGCGCCGTGGTCGTTGAAGTAGTACTCCCGGGTGACGGCGGCACCTTGCGTGTGGAGCAGCCGGCCCAGCGCGTCACCGACGGCGGCCCAGCGGGTGCCGCCGATGTGGATCGGCCCGGTGGGGTTGGCGGAGACGAACTCCAGGTTGATGCGCTGCCCGTCGAGGACGTCGGAGTTGCCGTAGTGCGATCCGGCGGTCAGCACGTCGGTGACGATGACGTTCTGCGCCGATGCCTCGATCCGCAGGTTCACGAATCCGGGTCCGGCGACGTCGGCGCCGGCGATACCGTCGCGGTCGGCCAGCGCGGTGGCCAGCCAGCCGGCCAGCTCACGCGGGTTGGCGCCGACCTTCTTGCCGACCTGAAGTGCGATATTGGTGGCGTAATCGCCGTGGTCGGGGTTGCGCGGGCGCTCGACGGTGACCGTCTCCGGCAGCGCAGACGCGTCGAGCCCACGCTCGGACAGCACCGCGGCGGCGGTGGTCCTGACCAGGTCGGCGAGATCGGCGGGGGTCACGAGGGTCCATCCTATGGTCTTGGGTGGTCAGCCCCCGAATCCGTTTGCCTTCGCTGCGATGCGTTAGGCTGTGCACGCCCATCGGCGCCGTTTGTGCGCCCCCGTAGCTCAGGGGATAGAGCGTCTGCCTCCGGAGCAGAAGGCCGCAGGTTCGAATCCTGCCGGGGGCACAATCTGAATTTGCAGCGCGTCGTGTCGACCGGGGCTTGCCGGTCCGCCAGCATCGCCGTTCTCACAACATGCTGGGCCACGTGCGGCGGGAATGACAGAGCGACACTGCTGTCCCGGTGCTAGCATCCCGGAACCATGCTGCCGTCCTCCCCGCGGCTGATCGTGGAGACCGACGACGGTTTGGAACCGGTCCTCGACTTCATCAACTCCGCCGAAAAATCACTGTTCATCAAGCAATTCACGTTCACCGAGCCCAAGCTGATCGGCGCGGTGGTCGAGAGAAAAAAGGCGGGCGTCGACGTCCGGGTCATGCTCAACGCGAAACGCTCGGGTGGTGACCGGGCCAACGACGAGACATTCGAGCAACTTCGAACCGCCGGAATCGCGGTGCAATGGGCCAGTTCCAAGTTCTACGTGACGCACGAGAAGTCGGTCGTCGTCGACGAAAAGGCCGCCCTGGTCGCCACATTCAACCTCTGCGAAAAGTACTTCACCCTGACCCGTGACTACGGCGTGATCACCTACAACCCGCTACACGTGGCCCAGATAATCGAGGTCTTCAACGCCGACTGGGACCACCTCGACTGGAGCCCCGGAGCATATGACGGGCTGCTGTGGAGCAACGCCAACTCCCGCTACCACATGGCCCAGTTCATCGATATGGCCGAACGGCGACTGGACGTGCAGCACCCCAAATTCGTCGATGCGGTGATTCTCGAACGGCTGGCCGCAGCAGCCGACCGCGGGGTCAAAATCCGCGTCCTGTGCGGCGGTAAACACGGCATCAGCGAGTGGGACATCCTCGACACGTTCGCGTCCCTGCGGACGCTGAAGCGGTTCGGCGCGAAGGTGCACAAGCAGAAGAACCTGCGGGTGCACGCCAAACTTATCATCGTCGACAACACCAAAGCGCTGGTCGGGTCCATGAACATCGATCGAAGCGCGTTCGATCTTCGCCGCGAACTGGGGATCCTGACCGAAGACCCGGAGCTGGTCGGTCGGCTGACGCAGGTGTTCGACTCGGACTGGGACTCCTCACACCACTACAACGCACCGGACCCGCTGGAATCGGCCCACCACGAGGAGGACGACTTCCCGCACGACGCCGACCTCGTCCACGAGTGAGCGAGATCGATGCGGAGCGCGGCGATGTCTCCCTATCCGAACTGGCCTGGACGTTCAACCAAATAGCGCTGGCGTCGTTCGGCGGCGGATTGTCCGCCTGGTCGCGCGAGGTGCTGGTCGTCGAGAAGCAGTGGATGGGCGAGGAGGAGTTTCTCAGCGCCATGACAATGTGCCGCATCCTGCCGGGCGCCAATCAAGTGAACATGGCGGTGTTCGTCGGCACCAAGATGAAAGGTGTCCCGGGAGCGCTCGTGGCTCTCCTCGGATTGACCCTGATGCCACTGGTGTTCGTGTTGACGATGGCCTTCATCTACTTCCGTTTCAAGGAGGTGCCCGCGGTCAAGAGCGTGCTGCACGGGGCCTCGGCGGCGGCGGTGGCGCTGACGATCGCGATGGTCATCCAGACCGGCCGCAAATGCCTCACCTCTCCGGTGGCCATACTGCTGGCGCTGGCCTGCTTCATGCTCAACGGCCTGCTGCGCTGGCCGCTTCCGGTCACCCTCGCGATCGTCGCCCCGCTCGCCCTGATCTGGGCGTGGCCGAGAAGGCCCCTGGCGTGAGCACCTATCTGCAGATCGCGGCCCTGTTCGCCTCACTGTCGCTGCTGTCGATCGGCGGCGGAAACGCGGTGCTGCCCGAGATGCACATGCGGGCGGTCAACGGCCACCATTGGTTGACCAATTCACAGTTCGCCGACGTGTTTTCGATCTCCCAGACCGCACCCGGTCCGAGCATCCTGATCGTCGCGCTCGTCGGTTACGGAGCGGGCCTGGAAGCGGGCGGCGTTCCCGGCGCCATCGTCGGGGGCGTCGTAGCCACCGTGGCGATGGTGATTCCCGCCGCGTCCCTGGTTTACGTGCTCACCCTGTTCTGGCAGAAGGCGCAGAAGTCGAAGCTGCGCACGGCTGTCGAGAAAGGCTTCGCGCCGCTGACCGTCGGCCTGATCCTGGCTACCGCAATGGTGATGAGCCGCGCCGCCGACCACGACTGGCGGGCCTACTTACTGACCGCCATCTGTACGGCGATCTTCGTGTTCACCAAACTCAACCCGCTGATCGTGGTGGTCGCCGCGGGAGTGATCGGCTACTTCGGCTTCGTGTGACGGCGAAGCCGTCACCTCTCGCAGGAAACTATTCCGGGCGCGACGTAGCACCCGTTGCCGATGATGGCAGGCCCCCACACGCCGTTGCCGTTCGAGCACGACTGCCCCGAACAAACGTTGCAGACGTCCCACGGCCCCGCGGAGGAAACCACCATGTTCGACCCATTGCCCATCACCGAACACGCCCGGGCGGGGGGCGCCCCGGCAACCGGCGTCACCATCGCCGAGCCTGCTGCTGCGGCTGTAACCAGCCATGCCGCGAGCTTCTTCATGTCAATGTCCCTTGTGGTCCTTTGTGGTCTTTTGTGCGCTGCCGGCGCTGCGTCGCGACTGCACCGACGATGTTCAAGACGTTAGCGACGGGACTGCGGCGGCGCGGTGGAATTCGAGCGCCCGCGCGGGGTCACTTGCCCCGAAGCCTTCGCCCGCCCAGTGCGGGCGCGGCGTCGTTTTCTGAAGCACCTGCGGGGGTATCCCATGGGCTCCGATTCGTGGTCGTTTCTCGAGAGGTGGCGATATGAACGACATGTCCAATCTTTTCGGTTCGCTTCAGTCGATCGTCTGGTTGCTGGTGGTCATCGTCATCATCGCCGTCGTCATCTGGGCCGTACGGGTTGCACTCGCGCCGAGGCCACGTGTGCGCGAGGAGCGACCGGTTGTGCAGCAGCAACCGATCGTGCAACAGCCGGCGCCCAGTGGCGGACTAGCGCCGGGCTGGTACCCGGACCAGAACGACCCGAACACGATGCGGTACTACGACGGCCGGACCTGGACCTCACAGACCGAGCCGCGCCGCTGACCCATCCGGAACCCCCGGTCCGGCGTCACCACCACCCCAACACCCGGCCGACCCTGAAGAACAGCTCGGACGGGTTCGGCTGCGTGGGAACAGACGTCGTTGTCGGCGGTGACGTCGTTGTTGGCAGAGAAGTCGTCGTCGGTACAGAACTTGACGTCGGCACCGAAGAAGTGGTGGAAGTCGGCGACGTGGTGGGCGAAGTAGAGCTGGTGGTCGGCGACGTCGAGCTAGATGTCGGCGAACTTCCCGTGGCGTATCGCTGAAGCGCGTAAGCCGATTCTTTCGGAGTGCCGTCATACCGATAGACACCGAAGTTGGACTCGAGGTCGGCCTGGTTTGCGCTCAAATCACGCACCGTGAAGATGAACAGCGGAGCCAAGTAGGGCGTGGCGCCCGCGGTTTCCAGGGCCTCGACCAAGCGATCGGCTTGCTGCGTTTCGGAAGAGGCATAAGGGGACGAGCCCGTCGGAATACCCCATTCCGTGATCCATATCTTCTTCGCGGCATCGCCCTTTTTCGTCATAATCGCGCGAGCGGCCTCGAGGTCATTCCACACGTGCCTGGGGTCATCGTTGATCCCGTAGGGGAACGTGTACGGATGCATGCCGATGCCGTCGAAGAACTGCCGGCCGCCTTTGCGGTACAACTGGTCGACGAAATCGATTTCCGAAATAGGCGCATCCGTTGTCGGGGTGAGCCCGCCGGTGACGACGACGGCATTGGGCTGGACGGAATGAATAGCCTGGTATGCCGCTTTGAGGAGCTTGATGTAACGCGCCACATCGGGCGACGTGAAAAACCTGGGGTGATTGGGTTCGTTCCAGATCTCCCATGTGCTGACGACGTCCTTGTACCGGGTCGCAGTGGCTGCAGCGAACCGGCCGAACGTAGCGGGGTCGCTCGGCGTCGCCGAACCGCTGTTCGGGTCCGCGCCCTTTCCTTGCGCCCAATATGGCGCGGGCCCGGTCAATATCAGCAGGATTTTCGTTCCCTTGGCACGGGCGGCCAACACGGCGGGGTCGACGGAACTCCAGTTGTACACTCCCGGAAAAGCTTCGACGTAATTCCACGCGACGCCCAGTCGCACCCAGCTGGCACCGGTGTTCTTGATCTCGGCGGCCGAAACGGCGTAGTCGGCGTCGGACGTGGCAGTGAGTTGAGTCAGTGAGGCAAATCCGAATTCCGGAACATTCTGCGCGGAAGCGGTGCCGGGATCGGTGGTCACAAAATAAGCGGCGCACAGCAATGCGGCGACGGCAGCGACAATTCCCTTGCGATGACTCCTACGTACCCTCATTGTGGTCCGTCCTTTATTTGTCGCGCCGAGAACCCCGCGTTTTTCGAAACTTATCGTGAGTCACACTTACCTCATTGTCATCAGCTGTCGCACAGGCTTTATCAGGCCTTGACCGATAGGTATGCGATTCCGTGATCCAGCGCCGGCACGGCGAAAGAACGCGCGGCGTTACACCGACTCCCGAATGCGGAAAGCAGTCGCTTTAGCTCTCGAACTCAGCCGCGCATGCGGTCACACTGTCAGCGTTGTACCGGTCTCTTTCTCGGCAAACTCCCAGAGCTTGCTGGCATCGTCATAATCACAGGCGACCGCGGCCCGGCCGCTCAGCGTCGGGGCGCCCTTCAAGCCCATTCTGCTGTCGATTCCGACATAACTGCCGGGCGGAATCGGCTCCGTGATGCAGTACAGCGAAGGTGCGGCACCCGCGTCGAGATCATTGGCCAACACGGTGGCCGCCACCTTGACCACAGAATGGAACGCCGCCATCAACGGCCGCTCGGAGACGTTCGACAGGTTCGACGCCACCCACCCCGGATGGGTCAGGAAGCTGGTGATCGGCGAGCCGGCCCGCCGCAACCGGCGGTCGAGTTCCAGACCCCACAGCATCACGGCCAGTTTCGATCGCGCATAGGCCGGAAACGCCGACCACTTTCCGGTCCGCAGGTGCGGGTCGCTCAAATCGATGGTCGCCGATTTATGCGCATCCGAGCCGACGTTGATGATCTTTTCGCGCACTCGCCCGAACATCAGGTTCGTCAGGGCGAACGGGCCCAAAAAGTTTGTGCCCAGCGTGATCTCGAAACCATCGACCGTCGCGCCTCGGCGCTGTGCGACGAGGCCGGCGTTGTTGATGAGGATGTCGACGTCGCCGTCGAAAAGGTCGGGGAAAGCCCGGACCGACGATTGGTCGGCGAGGTCGAGTTTGACCACCGACGTGTCTCCGCCGATTTCGGCCGCCCGTTGCGCGCCGAGTTCGAGGTTGCGAACCGCCAGGATCACGTGAGCGCCCGCACCCGCCAGCGCCCGTGCAGTCGCCAGACCGACGCCGTTCGTCGCGCCGGTGACGATGATCCGTTTGCCGCTCAGATTGCCGAGCCGACTCGGCGACCAGTTCGTAGCCACGTGCTGAGGTTAGCGATGCGCTCATCCGCAGCGATCGTTGACATGACCGATCGGTGCTGGTTGTCTACGGCCGATGAGCGACGCCGCCCGCGAAGTGGAGAACCTGGTCTACACCTATGCCGAGCGAATCGATGACGGCGACCTGGACGGCGTCGCGGCGCTTTTCGAACGGGGCCGAATTCACGCCGTCGAGGACGGGCCGCCCGAGACGGTGTTCGAAGGTGCGACCCGGGCACGGCAGATGTTCGAGATGTCCGTGCGCTTCTACGACGACGGCACACCGAAAACCAAGCACTTCACCACCAACGTGAAGGTCGAGGTCGACGAGCAGGCCGGAACCGCGCGCGGCAGCGCTTACTACTGCGTCACGCAGGCGACGCCCGATTTGCCCCTGCAGCCCATCGTCACCGGCCGGTATCGCGACACGTTCCACCGCATCGACGGCACCTGGTGGTTCGACACCCGCACCATCTTCATCGACCAGGTCGGCGACACCAGCCGTCACCTCAAGTTCTAGCGGCTGCTCGCGTCACTTTCACCATTTCCAGGGCTTGTCCCAGTGGCCTGGTGGCGGCACGCCGGGGAGGTGAGCGATCTGCCCGGGCGGCGGCACCCCCGGGATGTGGGAAATGTGGCCCGGCGACGGCGGCTCCCACCACCAGTCATCATCGGCAGCCGCTTGACCTGCCCCGAACGACGTGATACCGAGCGCGCCGGCCACCACTGCGCCGGCTGCGATCTTCTTGAGTGCTGTCATCATCATCGTGAATTCCTCTCGGCCGTTTGCCTCGCCGCTGTCAAGACGATTGCCGATGCTTGCAACGCGACGAAGCGCTCACGACTTCCCCGACCCCTCTCTTGCATACCCGCTGACCGCGTCAGCGACACGGCGCAGCTGGTCGATATCCGAACTCGTCGGGATCAGATGGATCTCGTCGGTGCCGATGCTTTCGAACCGGCGCAGCACGTCGAGCAACTCCTGTTCGCTGCCCGCCCATCCTGTCGTTGGCGCCATCGCGTCGACGACATCGGCCGGGATCCAGTTCATGTAGCGCCGCAGATGCTCGTGCACCTGGGCCCGCGCATCGACGCGGTCTCCGATGGCGAACCAGAACGACGTCGCCAGGTGCGGGGCGGGTTTGTCCGCGTGCGACCATGCGGTGCGGGCGACGTCGAAAAGCTCGTTCTGCCGGTCGACATCGAGGTCGAGCGTGGTGCCGGCCATGCCATCCGCCCACTGCGCCGCGCTGCGAACGGTCTTCGGCCCGATCGTGCCGACCAGCAGGCTCGGGCCGCCGGGCTGCACCGGCGACGGGCCGACCGGAATGACGGATTCCGTGACCTTGTCGCCCGCCCAGATCCGTTTCATGACGGCGACGCGTTCGGCCATGCCCCGCATGGTTTGAGTCGCTGTGTCGGCGGAGACGGCGCGGTAATCCTCTTCGCGACCGCCCACGCCCAGACCGACGGTCAGCCGTCCTCCGCAGAGCATGTCACCGGTGGCGAGCGCCTTCGCGAGCAGCACCGGATCGTGCAGCTGCGGAACCACCACCGTCGTCACCAACCGGACCCGATCGGTCCACGCTGCGAGCGCGCCGAGCAGCGTGAGTGAGTCCGGATTGCCGAACGCGATGCGCTCACCCCAGCACAGCGAAGAGAACGGCCCCTCGTCGATTGCCCGCGCCCACGCCTTCAGCGTGTCCGCGTCGAGGTCGGTGACGGTCAGGCGGACGTGTGCGATGGACGTGGTGGTGATCGCCATGACCCCATGTTGCCAGCCGTGCCAGAATCGCCGTCGTGCAGATCGGGATGACGATGCCGGTGATGGAGCCCGACCTCGACGCGGACACGCTGAAGGCGTGGGCGCGGGCAATCGACGAGGGGCCGTTCTCTTCGCTGTGCTGGGGT
>NZ_LZKP01000041.1 GCF_001672895.1 Mycobacterium sp. E740 | reverse complement strand
CGGAACATCGTCATGCCGGGCGCGCGCATGCACACCACGGTCGTGATCATGTTGACGCCGCCGAGGATGGTGCCCAGGCCGCCGACCGCCAGGCCCAGGATCCACAGATCCCCACCCGCGCCGGGCGAGTGGATCGCGTTGCTCAGCGGCGCGTACGCCGTCCAGCCGAAGTCCGCCGCGCCACCCGGTGTGATGAAGCCGCTCAGCGCGATCATTGCCCCGAAGACGAACAGCCAGAAGCTCAAGGCGTTGAGCCGCGGGAACGCGACGTCCGGGGCGCCGATCTGCAGCGGCAGCACGAGGTTGGCGAACCCGAACACGATTGGGGTCGCATAGAACAGCAGCATCGCCGTTCCGTGCATGGTGAACAGCTGGTTGAACTGCTCGTTGGACAGGAACTGCAGACCGGGCATCGCCAGCTCGGTGCGCATGAACAGCGCCATCAGCCCGCCGATGAAGAAGAAGATGAAGCAGGCGACGCAGTACATGATGCCGATCATCTTGTGATCGGTGGTGGTGATGAGCTTGTAGACCAGGGTGCCCTTGGGCCCCAGCCTGGCCGGGAAAGGTCTGCGGGCCTGCAGGTGCGGACGCGAGGTCACTTCGGCAGTCAAAAGACCCTCCTTCGGCGCGGGCGAGGGGTCGCCTTGAATCCATCGTAGATAGCCCCAAAGCGAGCCGAAAGGCTATTCGCGAACCAACATCGCGGCCGCGCGTCAGCTGGCAGTCATGGTGGCGCCCACACTGTCGCCACTGTGCACGCCGTATGGCACCGCGGTGAGCATGGTGACCGAGAGGTCGGCCCCGCTGGGGAGCCGGTAGGTGCGT
The DNA here is from genome assembly GCF_001672895.1 of Mycobacterium sp. E740. GTDB lineage: Bacteria > Actinomycetota > Actinomycetes > Mycobacteriales > Mycobacteriaceae > Mycobacterium. Next base: position 8,492 of record NZ_LZKP01000041.1, on the reverse strand, counting down.
TGCTCGCCGGGGCGCGCGCCCAGAATGGCCGCGCCCAACGGTGATTGGGTGGAGTACACCTCCATGTCGCCGTGCTCGGCGCTGCGCATGCCGAGCAGGAACGTCTCGGTCTCGTCTGTGTCGTCGTAGCGGACGGTCACGACCATGCCGGGTTCGGCGATGCCGTCATCGGGCGGGTCCTCGCCGACGACGGCGTTGATGAGCGTCTCGTGGATCTGCTGGATGCGCGCTTGGCGGGCGCGTTTGACGGCGGTCGCATTCTCGTCGGTGCCGTCGTCGACGGCGTGCGCGCTGAGGTCACGCAAGGTGGCGAGTTCCTCCTGCAGCCGCTCGTAGGCTGCCGGTGACAACCAGGTGCCTTGTGCGCTCGTCATTGTCTGTCCTCTCAGCTCTCGGATCGAAAGTCGGTGCTATGCGACCGCGCGGCGCAGCGGGTCGAACGGCCGCAGCGCCTCGGGCTGCTTGCCGGTGGTGATCTGCTCGGCCAGCAGCCTGCCGGTCACCGGACCATGGGCCAGTCCCCACATGCCGTGTCCGCCTGCGACGTAGACGTTTCGCGACATCTCGCCGATCAGCGGACGTCCGTCCGGGGTGACCGGTCGCGGGCCCACCCAGACGTCGCTGCGTTCGGCCCACCGCACCCCTTCCAGCAGGGGGCTCGCCGAGGCGACGATCGAATCGACCCGGTCGGCGATCGCGGGTTCGTGCGGGTCGCGGAACTCCATCGTGCCCGCCACTCGCAGGGCCCCGCGGTAGGGCGTGCACGCGACGCGTACGTCGGGCAGATAGATGGGTCCGGGTATGGGCCGTTCCACCGGCACGGTGAACGAGTAGCCGCGACCCGACTCGACCGGCACGCGCAGCCGGTGGGTGGTCAGCCGTGACATCCACGCCCCCGTCGCGATCACGGCGGCGTCCGCGGTCAGGTGCTTGCCGCTGTAGGGCTGGACCGTCACCTGGTTGCCGGAGCTGAACACGCCGCGCACGTCGCACGTGCGGATGCACGCCCCGCGCTCCTCAACCGACCGGCCGAGCGCCTGCACGAACCGTCCCGGATCGACGAATCGCTGACCGTTGATATTGATGCCGGCCGTGATCGCCGGTGAGGCCAGCGGCACCTGCTCGCGCAACGCCTCACCGGACAACCCGGTGACGAACAGGTGCTGTCCGGCCCGCTCCAACGCGCGAAGCTCTCGCATCATGGCCTCGGCATCGGCGGTGTTGCGGAACACCGCGGTGATCGGCGCGTCGGTCACCGGAGCCTCGACTCCGTTCGCGACCAGGACGTCGAACGCTTCGATGCACTCCTCGTTCAGCGGCACGTTGGCTTCGACCGCCTCCTGCCACACCGACTCGCGGCAGTTGGCGGCGAACTGCAGCAGGAACAGCCACAGCGCACCGTCGACGCTCCACGGGATGTGCAGCGGTGCGCTTCGGTCGCGCAGCGCGCGCAGCCCGTAGCGCAACAGCTTCGGCGAGTTCAGCGGCAGGGTCAGCGCGGGCGCGACCCAGCCGGCGTTGCCCCAGGAGGCTCCGCTTGCCACCCCGCTTCGGTCCACCACGGTGACCTCGACACCGCGCTCCTGCAGGAACCATGCCGTCGACAAGCCGACGATGCCGGCGCCGACCACGATCGCCGACCGCGGTCCACCGTCAATCCGTTCACCGCCGATCATTGGGAAACCCTCCATGTCTGAAAGCTGTGAAAGCGCATTTCGCTGTCAATCCATGGTGCGGTGGCAGGTCACGTCGGGGGTTGCCGCGGCCGGACAAACCTCGACGGCACCGTTGTGGTGATCCGACAACGAGCCTCAGCCGATGTCGATGGCGGCGAGTTCGATCATCATGGCCAGCCGCTTACGGGCATCGTCCAACGCCAGATCGGTGATCTCACCCATCTTGCGCAGCCGGTACCGCACGGTGTTCTCGTGCACCCCGAGGCGGATGCCCGCCTGGGCGGTGTCTCCCAGCGCCTCCAGCCATGCCCGCAGTGTCGCGACGTAGTCCGTGGCGTTGGCCTGATCGTGGCGGCGCAATTCGGCGACCGGCCCCCGGTCGGGGGTCCGGCCCGCATGGGCCGCGGTGCGCAGGCGCTGCAGCAGGATCTCGTCCCACGACTCGTCGTAAGCCGGCGGTACCGCGTCCGGGGAGCCGATCTCGTGCAGCGCCAGGCACTCGTCGGCCTCTTGACGCGCCGCGGCCAGATCGGCGGCGCCGGCCGCCTTGCTGATACCGGCCGACACCGTGACCCGCTCGGGCAGGGCGGCTCGTAGGCCGGTCACCCACTTGCGGGCCGCAGCGGCGTGCTCGCTCGGCAACAGTGTGTAGATCGTGTTGGCCGCCAGCGCACTTCGCCCCGGACGTGACCAGCCGAAGCCGGCGGTCGCCCGCTCGAATGCCAGTAGCAGCGCCGCGTCGCGGTCGACACCGATCGCCGCTCGCACGGCGATGACCCGCATCGGCCCCTGGGACAGGCCGAGTCTGCTGGCCGAGGCGGCGGCATCGGCGTCGCCGTCGAGTAGCCGCAGTACCAGTTCGGACTCGACCTGTCGCTCGAGATCCGCGCTGGCGCGCGACCGCAGTAGGTGCAGCGCGACGGTGCGGGCACCGTCGGCCAGTGCCGTGCGTTCGGGTTCGGCCAACGGCCGCGGGCACGAAACCCACACCGAGCCCATGAGTTCGCGGCCCGACCGTACCGCGACGACCATGCTGCCGGACAACCCATGCGTGCTGTCCGGTGTGACGAACAACGGTTCGTCGGAGCCGGCGAGGTGAGCGAAAACGCCTCGCGCGTCGAGGAATTCGCGGAGCTGCTCGGGCGCCTGCCTGGCCATGATCGTCGCGACCCGCGCCGGGTCGGCGTTTCCCTGCATCGTCGAGTACGCCAGTACGCGCGACAGTTGGTCCTCGATGGTCACCGCGCCGCCGGTCGCCTCGGCGAGGCTGTCAGCCAGAGCGAACAAATCCGTTGGGCCGCGGCCGGATTCGGTCTCGCGTCCCTCGAGCACCAGGCCGTAGACGACCGCGGCGAGCTCACTCCACGACATCGTCGCGTCGACGACCATCACCGCGACGCCCTCGACCATGCCCGCGAACGTGGTGTCATCGTCGACATCCCGCAAGAGCACGACCTTCGCTCGCGCGGCAACCGCCCACCGTAACGCCTCCTTGACCGTTCGCGCCCCGATCGCCAGCAGCACGTCACCGGTCACTGTGCGGCCGCCGGCCATTTCGTGCATCACGACGCTGCCCAACTCTTTGGAACGCGGGATCGGGCAGAAGCGCAGCCGAACACCGTAGCTGCCCAGCACGTTGACCAGCCGGTCCAAGGTGACCACGGGCCCGACGTTACGCGCTGTCAGAAGAGCGTTGAGGTGCTATTTTCGGCCGCTGGCCGGGACGAGGCGAGCCACGCCCCGCAAAATCCACGGTGTCCGCTTCGCCATCACCGCCACCGCGCGATCTGACCGGCGCATCGCGCTGCGGGGGCCGGGGGTCGGCGTGGACACCAATTGCGCCTCGGCCGATCCCGCCCGCGGCCCATGGCGATCGACCGCCAAGAGCTGCCAGGTGCCAGGTACGCCGCGCAACTCGACGCCGCCGCGGTCCTCAAAGCTCGTACCCGAACCGACCACGAGGTCACGGACAGTGCTGGAGATCAGAATTTCGCCTGCGCCGGCCTGGCCCATGATGCGCGCCGCGATATGTACGGCAATTCCGCCGATGCGGTTGTCCCGCAATTCGCATTCGCCGGTGTGAATGCCGGCGCGGATCTCGATACCCAGTGTCTCGGCATCCTTGCGCAAGGCCTCGGCGCAGCGGATGGCCTGGGTCGGGCCGTCGAACGTGATGAGGTGGCCATCACCCGTGCTCTCCACCACCGTGCCGCCGAATCGCTGCGTGAGTTCTGCGGTGATTTCCTCGAACCGGTGCAACACCGCACTCCACCGCTCATCGCCGGTCGCCGCCGCGTGTCGCGTCGAGGCGACCATGTCGGTGAACAACACGGTGCGCAGAGCGCGCCGTGCCAGAGATGGCGCCGCATGGCTGCCGGTGAGAAACTCCTCGATCTCGGTCAAGATCCGGTCGGGAGCGGCGAGCCACGCGTGGTCCCTGCCCTCGACTTCGAGCAACCGCGCGCCGGGGATGTGGTCGGCGAGGTCCCGGCCGGACTGTATCGGAACGATTTCGTCGCGGGCGTGGATGACCAGGGTGGGAACGGTGATAGTCGGCAGGATCGGCCGCACGTTGATCCGAAACATCGCTTCGAATGTCGCTCGCGCCATCCCCGGACTGGCGCTCATCCGTTCCACCATTGCGAGCAGGCGGGTCGACCGCACCGACGGCAGCAGTGCCTTGCCCGCCTCGCCGCTGCCCCATGCCGAGGTGGCGGCGCGCCACCACGCCTGACAACGGGCGAGCTGCTGAACCGAGGGCGTGTAGACCTCGCCGAGCTCGCGCATGAGGCGCGCCCGCAGCTCGGCAGGATCGCGATCCACGTCGTCCCAGCCGTCGGCGAAGGCGTAGGCGAAGGTGCCGTTGAGAATCAACGCCCGCGTTCGATGCGGTCGTGTCGCTGCGAAGAAGATGGAGGCCGGCCCGCCTTCACTAGGCCCGAAAAGCACCGCTCTTTCGAAGCCGACGGTGTCCATGACGGCCTCGATCTCGGCCGCCCGATCGTCCAGCGTGCGAACATGCGGGATCGGATCCGACAGTCCGGCGCCGGCCTTGTCGAACAGGAGGACGCGACAGAACGTGGATAGCCGCTCGAAGAAGGTCACGAATTCGGGCACGGTCCAGTACAGCTCGATGTGGCTGGCGAACGACCCGGAAAAGACGAGCTCGATCGGCCCGTCGCCGAATAACTGATACGCCAGGCTCAGATCGCCGCAGCGAGCGTACGCCGTTTCCGGCATGGCATGAGCGTACCTATCAGCGCGCTAGGTGGATACGACTCCTCGCAACCCCTCCGCACCGAACAGCGGCTCGAGCATCGACGAGTAGTCCGGTCCCCGGCGGACCAGCTGTCCGCCGTCGACGTTGATGACCTGACCGGTGATGAAACTGGACGCATCGCTGAGCAGGAACACCGACGCGTTCGCGATGTCCTCGACCTCGCCCGGTCGGGGCAACGGCGTACACGCGGCGTAATCACCGCTCAGCTCAGGGGATTCGAGCACAGCAGCGACGAGTTCGGTGCGGATCAGGCCGGGCCGGATGCAGTTCACCCGCACCCACGACGCGCCGAGTTCGTCGGCGGCCAACTGCATCATGTGGTCGATGCCCGCTTTCGACACTCCGTATGCGCCGAACCAACGGTGGGTGTTGCTCGCCGCGATCGACGAGATGCCGATGAACGAGCCACCGCCGCCGCGCACCATCTCCCGCGCGGAATGCTTGAGCACGTACATGGTGCCGTTGATGTTGAGGTCGACGGTGCGTCGCCACAGTTCGGAGTCGATCTGCGTGATCGGTCCGATCGTCTCGCTGCCGCCGGCGCAGTGCACGACGCCGTACAACCGGCCGGTCCACGCTGTGGCCGCCTCGACGACGCGAGCGACCTCGTCCTCGTTGGTCACGTCGGCCGGTTCGTAGCGCACCGCGCCCGAACCGCCGTGGTTCTCGATCTCGTCGACGGCGCCGGCGAGCTTGTCGGCGTTGCGGCCTACCAGCATCGCGTTACCGCCGGCCGCGACGACGGCGGCCGCCACACCCTTACCGATCCCGCTGCCGCCACCGGTGACCAGCACCGTCCGACCCGCCAAGGACAACTCCACCGCAGACCCCTTCGAAGAATTCGAACTAGAACAGGTTCCAGTTATACGTCAGGGCTCGTCGCGGCGGGCGAGCTTCGGCGCACCGAGCGTGCGCCAGTCCGGCACGTTCGGCGGAAGTCCCACGGGATAACGGTTCTCGTTGTGCGCCGCCCAGTGCGCATGGCCGAGCTCGTGGATGTGGAAAGCGTGCCGCAGCGCTTCGGTGAAGCCCATCGCGTCGGCTGCGGCGTTCACCGAATCCTTGATCAGCAACGCGGCCATGGTCGGACGTTCGGCGATGCGTCGCGCGAACTCGAGTGTCTTGTCCTCGAGTTCGTCGCGGGGGAAGATCTTCGACACCATCCCGAGCCGGTGCGCCTCGTCGGCGTCGATCGAATCTCCGGTCAGCAGAAGCTCTTTCGCCTTCCGTGCGCCGAATTCCCATGGGTGGGCGTAATACTCCACGCCGGGCATGCCCATCCGGACGCCGACCACGTCGCTGAACTTGGCGTCGTCTGCGGCGACGATCAGGTCACACGCCCAGATCAACATCAGGCCGGCCGAGATAGCGTTGCCCTGCACTTGGGCGATGGTGATCTTGCGGAGATCGCGCCAGCGGCGGGTGTTCTCGAAGAAGAAGTGCCACTCCTGCAGATAGGTGCGCTCGGCGATCGCAGGCACCGTCGCGCCGTGCGACTGGAACGTCGGATGCTGCGCCGGACCGGGCTTGCGCTCCAACATGGCCTCTTCGGACCCGAGATCGTGGCCGGCGGAGAAGTTCTTGCCCCGCGCGGCCAGGATGACCACCCGCACCGAGTCGTCGGCCTCGGCGCGGGCGAACGCTTCGTCCAACTGGACGAGCAGCGTGCGCGACTGGGCGTTTTGCGCTTGCGGCCGGTTGAGCCAGATCCGCGCGATCTGACCATCGTCGAGGGTCTCGTACGTCACCTGTTGCACTGCATCGCCTCCGGCGTCGGCGCTTGTCAGATCAGGGCTCGCCATCGCGGACCACCTCGCTTGCGGTTGTTTCGACGCCTAGGCACATTACGGTGCCGCCTGCGGTGAAACCGGCACAGGTACACACCAGGCTCCTAGAATCGACCAATGGCGACTTCTTCCTTCCACCTTCGGCGACTCATCGTGGTCGGCGGATTCATGGTCACGCTCGCGGCGGTGCCCGCGCTCGGCTGGTACACGATTCCCGCACCGGGCGCCGCGCTGGCTGAAGGCGGCTGCCAGTCCGGCGAGGAAGCCGACCAGTTCACGACAACGTGTGTGCCCTACCTGGTACCGACTGCGCCCCCGTTGTTCCAGACCACCGCGGCCAATCCCGATGTTCCCGAGATCGACGGCATCCCCTGCATCGGCCACAACGGGGGTACCTGCATCGGGCTGGCCGAGGACGAAGCCGCCATGGGCCCACCCGCCCAGCCTCGATCCATCATCAGTTCCAGCCCCTGAGCACCGCTGCCGGGAGCGCCGCGAAGCGGTGCACAAAGCGGGCTGCTTCCATAGAATTCGTGTCGACGGCACACGATTGACAACTACAGAAAGCGTGACGATGGCGACCTTGAAAATCTCCGCACAACGCCTTTTCCTCGCCGGCGGCTTCGCGGTCGCGATCGCTGCAGCGCCGGTGCTCACCGCGTTCGTGGCACACCCGACCGACTCAGCATCGGTCGCCCAGGGCTGCTCCGGCGGTGAAGAGCCCGACCAGTTCACCGGAGTCTGCGTTCCGCACACGGTGCCCAACTCCGGCACGGTGTTCAGCACGCAACCCGGAAACCCGGACATGCCCGAGGTGTTGGGCGTCCCTTGCGGGGGGCACAACTCAGGCAACTGCATCGGCTTGGCCGAGGACGCCCAGGCTCAGCAGGTGACCGCGCCGCCCGCGCCCGTCATCAGCCACAGCCCGTAGTCAGCGGGCTGTGACGTGGGGCGACGGCGGCTTCGCCTAGAGTTGGCGTATGCCTGCGAAATCTGATTCAGCCGAACTCGGCGACGTCGAACCGCTCGCCGACAGCACCGCCCGCCAGGCGCGGCGTGTGGTCGCCGCCTACGCGAACGACGCCGACGAATGCCGGATGTTTCTCTCGATGCTCGGCATTGGACCGTCGAAGCTCGAGGCGTAAATGAGTCCGGGGGGCGGTCCGCGGGCCGACTCCGGGAACGCCGACTTCGTGGTGGTGGCCAACCGGCTGCCGATCGACATGGAGCGGTTGCCTGACGGCAGCACCACCTGGAAGAGGAGTCCCGGCGGTCTGGTGACGGCGCTGGAGCCGTTGCTGCGCCGTCGGCGCGGCGCGTGGATCGGCTGGCCCGGCATCACCGACGCCGACGAGGAGCCGATCGAGCAGGACGACATGACCCTGTGCCCGGTCAATCTCTCCGCCGACGACGTCGCCAAGTACTACGAAGGCTTTTCGAACGCGACGCTGTGGCCGCTGTACCACGACGTGATCGTCAAGCCGATCTACCACCGCGAGTGGTGGGACGCCTACGTCGAGGTGAACCGGCGCTTCGCCGAGGCCACCGCGAAGAGTGCCGCACAGGGCGCGACCGTCGGGAAGGGGATGTGCAGGAAGAACCCGATAGTCAGGTCCGGGCGCAGGGTACGCAACATCTTGGGCACCAGCTGCAATTGGTAGTCCTGCACCCAGACGGTCGCGCCCTGTGCGGCACTCTTCGCGGTGGCCTCGGCGAAGCGCCGGTTCACCTCGACGTAGGCGTCCCACC
>NZ_LZKP01000040.1 GCF_001672895.1 Mycobacterium sp. E740 | reverse complement strand
GTGCGCGCTAAAGGCGGTGGCGTCGCGGTTGCCGTGCACACACCTGAATCCCGGCCGGTTCGTCGCGGGGCGACCGCTCGTGCAGGGTATGCGGGTCGCGCTGTCCGCCGAGGTCAAACGCACCCACGAAGAGCTCATCGAGCGCATCCTGCACGCCGGCCTGGCCTACACCGACGCGGTCGCCCCGCGACGAACCGGCCGGGATTCAGGTGTGTGCACGGCAACCGCGACGCCACCGCCTTTAGCGGGCGCAGCTCGTCGTGGGTGACAGCGCCGTTGGGCCAGCGTCGCCGCGTCACGGGACGCACCGGCAGCCACACCTTGCGTTCGCGCGCCCGCACGAGTACGGGTTTGAGGATCTGCGCGAGCACGAGTGCGTCGTCGAGCGCGTCGTGCGGCCGGATCTGGCTGATCCCCCAGTGCGCGGCCAGGGTCTCGAGCCGCAGGTTCTCGACGTCGAGTTCGAGGCGACGGGCCAGCTCGACGGTGCACATCACACTGTCGGTCGGTAGTTCGCGGCCCGCCAGCTCGGCTTCGGCGGCCAGGAACGAGTAGTCGAAGCCGACGTTGTGTGCGACGAGCGTGCGCCCGTCGAGCAGCTCGGCTAGGTGGTCGGCGATGTCGGCGAACGTCGGCTGCCCATCCAGCATCTCGGTCGTCAGCCCGTGCACGTGGGTGGGCCCGGGGTCGACGCCCGGGTTGAGCAGGCTGTAGAGACTGTGCTCGACGTTGCCGTCGTCGCCGAGGGCGAGCGCGGCGATGCTGACGACGCGCGCCTGACCGGGCCGGAAGCCGGAAGTCTCCACGTCGACGACCGCCCAGCCGGCACCGTCCTCGCTCGCCGGACGGCCCCACATGCTCACGTCGTCAGGATGGCACGGCGCTGTGACAAAGCCGGGACCTCGCCGAATCGCTCGCAGCGTGTCGGCTCCCTAAACTGCCGGAGTGGTCACCACTCGTGGACGGGTCGCGCTCGCGGCCGGCGCGACCGCGCGCTGGGCATCGCGGATCACCGGGCGTGGCGCCGGCGCGATGATCGGCGGACTGGTCGCCTTGGGGCTGGACAAGTCGCTGCTGCGCCAGTTGGGCCAGGGCAGGCGCACGGTGATCGTGACCGGCACGAACGGCAAGTCGACGACCACGCGGATGGTCGCGGCGGCACTGCGCACGATCGGAGCCGTGGCGAGCAATGAGACGGGTGCGAACATGGACGCCGGCCTGGTCGCGGCGCTCGCCCTGGGGCGCGAGGCTGCGCTGGCCGCACTCGAGGTCGACGAGATGCACGTGCCGCATGTGGCCGACGCCGTCGATCCGGAAGTCGTGGTGTTGCTGAACCTGTCGCGCGATCAGTTGGACCGCGTGGGTGAGATCAACCACATCGAACGGACGCTGCGCGGCGGCCTGGCACGTCATCCGTCGGCCGTGGTCGTCGCCAACTGTGATGACGTGCTGATGACCTCGGCTGCCTACGACAGCCCCAACGTCGTGTGGGTGGCCGCGGGCGGCAGCTGGGCCAACGACTCGGTGAGCTGCCCGCGGTCCGGTGAGATCATCGTGCGCGATGGCCGCGAATGGCGCTCCACCGGAACGGATTTCAAACGGCCGACCCCGCAGTGGTGGTATGACGACTCGAGTATCTATGGCCCGGAAGGTTTTTCGTTACCGATGACGCTGGCCCTGCCGGGTGCAGTCAACCGCGGAAACGCCACACAGGCTGTCGCTGCGGCGGTGGCCATGGGCGCCGACCCGGTTGCGGCGGTCGCGGCGGTTTCAGCCGTCGACGAGGTCGCGGGACGCTACCGCACCGTACGCGTCGGCGAGCACACCGTGCGAGTCCTGCTGGCCAAGAACCCGGCCGGCTGGCAGGAGGCGTTGTCGATGGTCGACAAACACGGTGCGGGAGTTGTCATCTCGGTGAACGGCCAGGTTCCCGACGGCGAGGACTTGTCGTGGCTGTGGGATGTGCGGTTCGAGCACTTCGAGGACACGCATGTGGTCGCGGCCGGCGAACGTGGCACGGACCTCGCGGTGCGGCTGGGCTACGCCGGTGTCGAGCACACGCTCGTGCACGACACGCTGCGCGCGATCGCGTCGTGCCCACCGGGACACGTCGAGGTGATCGCGAACTACACGGCGTTTCTGCAACTGAACAGGCGGCTCCCCGATGAGTGAGTCGACGGTGCGCATCGGGCTGGTGCTGCCCGATGTGATGGGGACCTACGGGGACGGCGGCAACTCGGTGGTGCTGCGAGAACGCTTGCGGCTGAGGGGAATCGATTCCGAAGTCGTGGAGATCACGCTCGAGGATCCGGTGCCCGCCGAACTCGACCTATACACGCTCGGCGGGGCGGAGGATTACGCCCAACGCCTGGCCACCAAGCATCTGCTGCGGTATCCGGGGTTGCAGCAGGCCGCCGGCAGGGGCGCGCCGGTGCTGGCGATCTGCGCGGCCATCCAGGTGCTCGGACACTGGTATGAGACGTCGTCGGGTGAACGTGTCGACGGGGTCGGGCTGCTCGACGTCACCACCTCGCCGCAGGAGGAGCGCACGATCGGCGAGGTGGTGTCCGAGCCGCTCCTGCCCGGTTTGTCGCAGCGGCTCACGGGTTTCGAAAACCACCGCGGCGGAACGGTTCTCGGTGCCGATGCGCGACCGTTGGCGCGGGTCATCAGCGGCGCGGGCAACCGTCTCGGTGACGGTTTCGACGGCGCGGTGCAGGGCAGCGTCGTCGCGACCTACCTGCACGGTCCGTGTCTGGCGCGCAACCCGGAACTGGCCGACCACCTGCTGAGCCAGGTGGTCGGAGAACTGGCGCCGCTGGAGCTGCCCGAGGTGGAACAGCTGCGCCGCGAGCGTCTGGCCGCCCCGCGGCGGGTGTGACCGTCACGCTGCGGCGATCTCCGGTCACACAACTCGCCGTCCGCGAGTCACAGCTATCGACGTTCTGGCGACGCGTTCTCGCACTTTGCAACCGAAAGGTTGATCGGTGTGACTGCGGGGCGCACCACAAATCCCCGTAATACGCGAGACACTAGGCGACCAAATTGCGCTTGAAACTCTGCAACTTGTCGATGTCGAGGTTGCAGCCGCGGCTGACGAGCGCCGCCTCGGCCCGGGCGATGACGTCTCGCGGTTTGTCCTCCGCGATCACCCGGACGACGATCCACCCCAGCGATTCGAGCATTCGCAACCTGCCGATGTCCTTCACGTACTGGCGTCGATTCTTGCGGTGGTGATCGCCGTCGTACTCGACTGCGACTTTGTACTCCCGCCATCCCATGTCGAGCCACGCTTCCGGTCGATATCCGACGATCACGGGGATCTGCGTCTCCGGGCGGGGCAGGCCTGCGTCGTGCAGCCACAGTCGAACTCGCGATTCCGGTATGGACGCGGCTCCGCCGTCGACAAGCGGAAGCAACTCGTACAACCGGGCCAGGCCGGTTGCGTGCGGATGGCGTCGACCGAGTTGCGCGACCTGGTCGACGTCGTAGCGCTGGTTCCACATGAGCGCGTCGAGCCGTGCCAGCGCCTCCGTCCGGTGCAGCCGCCGGCCCATGTCGAAGGCGGTCCGGACTCTGGATGTGACGGGAAGGCCACCGATCGTCGTGATCTCGTCGTCCGTGATGAAGTCCCCCCTCGGGATCAGGCCCGGCTGTGCACGGATCCGCACGTCAACCAGTTCGATCGGCTGCGACGGGTCCACCCACGGCGCGCCGTGCAGGGCGGATGCCGCCACACCCGCGATCACACCTCTGCGGCGTGATGCCAACCATGCCGCGATCGCGCGGTCGCGGATCGACAGTTCGACGCCATTCGGTGCGTACACGCCGCGGAAGACGGGCCGATACCACCGCTTGAGTTCGTGGCGACTCACCCGTCCCGCCGCGACAGCCTCACTGCCGATGAAGATTTCGGTCATGTGGGCATCGTGCATCGCACCACCGACAAGTCACATCAAGCGACGTTTCACAGCGAAAGTGCGAGAACAGGCGTGCCAAACGTTGATCGCTGTGACCGGTGCGGCGGGTATGGCCAGGGTGGCCGGCCGGTGCGGCGGGCCCGGCGGGTACGACCGGCGGGAGCGGCGGGCGCGGCGGGGAGCGGCGCCTACAGAAACAGCGGCGCCTATAGGCCGAGGTCGCGCAGGAACTCCGGCTTGTACGCCTCGAGGATCACGTAGCTCGGGTCGGGCGCCGGCGCCTCGGGAGCGTTGTCGGGCACCTCCTGGCCGCTGGCCGGATCCACCCACTCCTGCCGCTCGCCGTCCCACCGGCTCACCGCGTACTGCGCGGTCACGTGGTCGTCGGCGACCAGTGCGCGCACCGTGCGCTCCGCCTCCTGCGCATCGGCCAGCGAGTGGGTGTAGAGCTGGATGCGGTCCCCGCCGCGCGTCACCGTGACCCGTGAGCCGAGCCGCTTGCGCGCGTCGTCGTCGAGGTCCAACGTGCGCAGCTTCTCCCAGAACGACAGCCGGTGCTCGTCGTGACCCAGCTCGACCTCGACCTTGTACTCCTCGTCCGCCATGTCAGCCCTTTCCTCACGCCATCGCGCGCCGGCCCGCAAGCGCGCGACCCAGCGTCAACTCGTCGGCGAACTCCAAGTCGCCGCCCATCGGCAGCCCCGAGGCGATCCTCGTCACCGTCAGCCCCGGGATGTCGCGCAGCATGCGCACCAGATACGTCGCAGTGGCTTCGCCTTCGGTGTTCGGGTCGGTCGCGATGATCACCTCGGTAACGTCGACGCCGTCCACCCGCTCACCAATCCTGTTGAGCAGCTCCCGAATTCGCAGCTGTTCGGGTCCAACGCCGGACAGCGGATCGAGCGCGCCGCCCAGCACGTGGTAGCGGCCGCGGAACTCGCGCGTGCGCTCGACGGCCTGCACATCCTTGGGCTCTTCGACCACGCAGACCAGCGAGGCATCACGCCGCGGGTCGCTGCAGATACGGCAGCGGTCGTCGTCGGAGACGTTGCCGCACACCGCGCAGAACTTCACCCCGTCGCGCACCTTGTTGAGCACGGCCGTCAACCGGTCGATGTCGGGCGGCTCGACCGACAGCAGGTGAAAGGCGATCCGCTGCGCGCTCTTGGGCCCGATGCCGGGCAGCTTGCCGAGCTCGTCGATCAGATCCTGAACGGGTCCTTCAAACATGGAGGAACGATTACATCCCCGGCAGACCGAGATCGCCCATGCCGCCCGCCAGCGGTCCGAGCCGGTCGTGAGCGAGGATGGTCACCTGCTTGGAGGCGTCGGCGATGGCGCCGACGACGAGGTCCTGCAGCGTCTCGACGTCGTCGGGGTCGACGACCTTCGGATCGATGGCCACACCGACCACCTCGCCGCTGCCCTTCATCGTGACCTGGACCAGCCCGCCGCCGGCCTGACCGTGCACCTCGGCGTTGGCCAGCGCCTCCTGCGCCTCCATCAGCTGCTGCTGCACCTGCTGAGCCTGGGCGAGCAGCGCCGACATATCGGGTTGGCCTCCGGGTTGCATGCCTCGTTCCCCTTGCGTGTTAGTTGCGGTCCGGTCTCGACTTGGCTGCGTCGGGCCGTCGGGCTTTAACAGTAGTCGCGGTTGCGGCTACGGTGGCGCCCGTGCCTGCCCGCCTGCGTGTCGGAGCCGTCGGACTGCTCGTCGTCGCATCGACGCTCGTCAGCCCTGCGATCGAGGCCGACGCTGCGCCTGCCAACATCGCGGGCAAGATCGTGTTCCTCGACCCCGGTCACAACGGCGCCAACGACGGTTCGATCAGCAGGCAAGTGCCCACCGGCCGCGGCGGCACCAAGGACTGCCAGGCCAGCGGCACCTCCACCGACGACGGCTTCCCCGAGCACACCTTCACCTGGGACACCACGCTGCTGATCCGCCAAGAACTGAGCGCGCTCGGCGTCCGGACCGCCATGTCCCGCGGCAACGACACCGGCCTCGGTCCCTGCGTCGACGAGCGCGCCGCGATGGCCAACTCGCTCAAACCCAACGCGATCGTCAGCATCCACGCCGACGGCGGACCGGCCACCGGCCGGGGATTCCACGTTCTGTACTCGTCGCCTCCGCTCAACGACGTGCAGGCGCAGGTGTCGCCCCGGTTCGCGGGGATCATGCGCGATCAGCTGCAGGCCGCGGGCTTCGTGCCGTCGACCTACGTCGGCTCCGCCGGCCTCAACCCGCGCTCTGACATCGCGGGCCTCAACCTGGCCCAGTACCCGTCGATACTCGTCGAACTGGGCAACATGAAGAACCCGGTCGACTCGTCGTTGATGAAGACGCCCGAAGGCAGGAAGAAGTACGCCGAAGCCGTCGTGCGCGGCATCGCGGGCTTCCTGGGCGCCAGCTAGGCCTAGCCGCCATTTGCCCGCTATGTGGTTGATCGCACGCATGACGTGCATGGGATCAACCACGTTACGGCGCTATCGGCGCTCTACCTCTTTCTTGAGGTTCTCCAGCACCTCGGCCTGGATTTTGCGCAGCCCGAGCGGCGCGAACGTCTTCTCGAAGAACCCGCCGATGCCGCCCGCGCCCTGCCACGACGTCTTGACCGTCACCGACGACCCGGGGCCGGCGGGCGCGACGGTCCAATTCGTGATCATCGACGAGTTGGCGTCCTTCTCGATCACCGTGTGACCGGCCACGTCGACCTGGGCTTTCACGTCGCGCACCCGCGACTTGGTCGCCTGCAGCTTCCAGCTCGCGACGGTGCCCGCGCCCTGGCCGCCCTCGAGTACCCGGTAGTCGCTGTACTGCGACGACAGGATCTTCGGACGAACGGTCGCGTAATCCGCGACGGCCGACAGCACCGCCTCCGGCGCCGCGTCGATCAAGACGGTGCTGGACGCGCTGACCTGTCCCATTACTGCGAACTCCTCGGTTGAAGGGTTGGTTTGGTCGCATCGAGTGCCACCGCGGACTAGCGTATATGCGTGTCTGTGGCCCCAATCGACGCACGTGCCTCACATGCCGCGGGTGTCCAGCGGCTGTTGAGCAGCTACCGTGCGATCCCACCCGATGCGAGCGTGCGCCTCGCCAAGCCCACTTCGAACCTGTTTCGAGCGCGGGCGAAGAGCACCGCCAAAGGACTGGACGTCTCTGGCCTCACCGGTGTCATCGCCGTCGACCCCGAGGAACGCACCGCCGAAGTGGCCGGCATGTGCACCTACGAGGATCTGGTCGCGGCGACGCTCCCGTACGGCTTGTCCCCGTTCGTGGTTCCCCAATTGAAGACCATCACGCTCGGCGGAGCGGTCACCGGCCTCGGCATCGAATCCGCGTCGTTCCGCAACGGCCTGCCGCACGAGTCGGTGCTCGAGATGGACATACTCACCGGTACCGGCGAGGTGCTCACCGCCTCACCCGACCAACATGCCGACCTGTTCCGCGCCTTCCCGAATTCATATGGCACGCTTGGCTATTCAGTGCGATTGAAGATCGAGCTGGAGACCGTCCGGCCGTTCGTCGCGGTACGCCACCTACGGTTCAACACCGTCGAGGACCTCGTCGCCACCATGGACCGCACCGTCGAGACCGGCGGTTACGACGGCACTACGGTCGACTATCTCGACGGCGTGGTGTTCTCCGCCGACGAGAGCTATCTGACGCTGGGATTCCAAACCGCGACACCGGGACCGGTGAGCGACTACACCGGCCAGCAGATTTACTACCGCTCGATCCAGCACTCCGGTGAGAACGGTGCCGAGAAACACGACCGGCTGACGATCCACGACTACCTGTGGCGATGGGACACCGACTGGTTCTGGTGCTCACGGGCATTCGGCGCGCAGAACCCGCAGATCCGCCGGTGGTGGCCACGCCGGTACCGCCGCAGCAGCTTCTACTGGAAACTCATCGGGTACGACCAGCGGTTCGACATCGCCGACCGGATCGAGAAGCGAAACGGCCGCCCACCTCGCGAACGGGTCGTACAGGACATCGAGGTGCCGATCGGACGGGTCGCCGAGTTCCTGCACTGGTTCCTCGACAATGTGCCGATCGAGCCGATCTGGTTGTGCCCGTTGCGGCTTCGCGATTCGGGCGGATGGCCGCTGTACCCGATCCGGCCCAAGCACACGTACGTCAACGTCGGCTTCTGGTCCTCGGTGCCGGTCGGCCCCGAGGAGGGCCGCACCAACAAGGCGATCGAGCACAAGGTCAGCGAGCTCGACGGACACAAGTCGCTGTACTCGGATTCGTACTACGGCCGAGACGAATTCGACGATCTGTATGGCGGAGAAACCTACAAGGTGGTCAAAAAGGCCTACGATCCAGACTCACGGCTCCTCGATCTTTATGCGAAGGCGGTGCAAAGACGATGACGACGTTCAAAGAGCATGCGACACAAGCGCCGGCAGGAAAGCTGACGCTGGCGGAGATCCTGGAGATCTTCGCGGCGGGCAATCTGCCACTGCGATTCACCGCGTACGACGGAAGTGCTGCCGGACCGGAGGATGCGCCGCTGGGCCTGGAGTTGTTGACGCCCCGCGGTACGACGTATCTGGCCACCGCGTTCGGCGATCTCGGCCTGGCCCGGGCTTACGTGTCCGGCGATCTCGAACCGCACGGTGTGCACCCCGGCGACCCGTACGAGCTGCTCAAGGCGCTCGCCGACAAGATGGACTTCAAGCGGCCGCCCGCGCGGGTGTTGGCGAACATCGTGCGGTCCATCGGGTTTGAGCACCTCAAGCCGATCGCGCCGCCACCGCAGGAGGCGCTGCCCCGGTGGCGCCGGA
>NZ_LZKP01000039.1 GCF_001672895.1 Mycobacterium sp. E740 | reverse complement strand
CAGTCGGCGTCGCGGGCGTGCTTGACCTTGACCATCTCACGCTTGCCCGGCAGGTACGGACCGTCGAGGCGCTTGGCGATCACGCCGTCGAGTCCCGCGCCCTCGAACTGCTCGAGCCAGCGGGCGCCGAGTTCCGGGTCCTCAGTGGTGCGCGTGACATGACACCACTGTTTCTCTGTCACGGCGCCGAGCAGCGCGTCGCGGCGAACCCGGAAGGGTTCCTTCATCAGCGACGTGTCGCCGGTGGCCAGTGCGTCGAAACCGATGAAGTGTGCGGGGGTCTGTGCTGAGAGCATCTTGATGCGCGATTCGGCTGGGTGGATGCGCTGGCTCAGCGACTCCCAGTCCAGCCGGGTGCGGCCGTCGATCTCGCGGGGCACGACGATCTCGCCGTCCAGCACGCACCGCGCCGCCAACTCGTCGCGCACCGACTCGATGACCTCGGGAAAGTAGCGGCCCAGGTCCTTTCCACTGCGGGACAACAGCACCACCGCGTCATCGGTCGCTCGTTGCGGCTGCCCAGCTGAATTTCGTCGCCGTCACGAAAACAGATGGAGCGAAAGCCGTCCCACTTCGGTTCGTAGCAGGCGCCGGCCGGTATCGATGGCACCGATTTGGCGAGCATCGGAGACACCGGAGGCATGACGGGAAGACGCATCCCGCCCATTGTGGCGCAGCGCCCCACATCGATGACATTGCCCGCTGTCGGCGGTCTACGTGAGTATGGAACCCGTGGACCTCCCCGTGACCCCGCCGCTCGAGCCGATGCTGGCCAAAGCGCAGGCCAAGGTGCCCAACGAAGCGGGCGTGTGGTCGTACGAGCCGAAGTGGGACGGGTTCCGCGCCCTGGTCTTCCGCGATGGGGACGCGGTGGTGCTGTTGTCCCGCAGTGGAAAGGACCTGGGCCGCTACTTTCCCGAGGTCATCGAGTCGGTGCGCGACGAGTTGGCGGCGCGGTGCGTGCTGGACGGCGAGATCGTC
>NZ_LZKP01000038.1 GCF_001672895.1 Mycobacterium sp. E740 | reverse complement strand
CGGGGGGACGGTGCAATGCACCAGCAGTTGATCATCGGTTTCCAGCAGGGGGACTTGCCGTGGCCACACGTAAGGCGCTCAGCCGGATCGCGGCCGTGCCGATCGCAGTGGTGGCCGGCCTCGCGTTTCTCGCGGCACCGGCCCACGCGGCCGAGGCATGGCAGCGGCAGAGCCCACCGCTTTCGACTCCGTGGACGCATCTGGTCGGACCGATCAACGCGCTGCCCGAATATCCCCGGCCGCAGATGGCGCGAGCGCGCTGGCTGAACCTCAACGGCGTGTGGGCCTACACCGGGCGCACTGCAGACTCCGCGCTCACGACGCCGCCGTCGGCCGATGACTACGGCGAGAAGATCCTGGTGCCCTACCCCACCGAGTCGGCGCTGTCCGGAGTCAAACGCCACGACGACCAGATTTGGTACCGCAAAGTCTTCGAGCTGCCGGGCACCTGGCGCGGCCAGCGCGTGCTGCTGCACTTCGGCGCGGTCGACCAGACCGCCACCGTCTGGGTGAACAACCGGCCCGTGGCCCACCACGAGGGCGGTTTCACCGAGTTCAGCGCCGACATCACCGACGCGCTGCGGTGGACGGGCACGCAGGACATCGTCGTGCGCGCCGAGGACCGCAACGAAGCCGCCCCGTTTCCCGTCGGCAAGCAGCGCAAGGATCCGAACGGCCTCTTCTACACCGGCGCGTCGGGCATCTGGCAGACAGTGTGGCTGGAACCGGTGCGCGCCGCACACATCACCAAACTCGACATCACCCCCGACCTGACCGGATTCACTGTCACACCGCGGGTTTCCGGAACGAGAGCGGAACGCGCCGAGGTGGTCGTTTCGGCCCCGCACGGCGCGGCGGTGGCCCGCTCGTCGGGTCCGCCGGGCCGGCCGGTGCGAGTTCCGGTGCCGCAGCCACGGTTGTGGACACCGGATGATCCGTACCTCTACGACCTGACGGTGCGGCTGACCAGCCCGTCCGGAAAGGTCGTCGACGAGGTCGCCTCGTACGGTGGTCTGCGCACGATCCGCATGGTCACCGACCCGCGGGGCCGGCCGCGAATCGCGTTGAACGACAAGATCACCTTCCTACACGGCCCGCTGGACCAGGGCTACTGGCCGGACGGCATCTACACCGCGCCGACCGACGACGCGCTGAGGTTCGACCTCGAGCGGACCAAAGCGCTCGGCATGAATTTCGTCCGCAAGCACGCCAAGGTCGAACCGGCGCGCTGGTACTACTGGACGGACAGGCTCGGCCTGCTGGTGTGGCAGGACATGCCGTCGCTGAACGTCTCCCTCGATCCTCCGGTAGGCCCGGCACCGGATCCGCCGCCGGATGCGAAGGCCAATTTCGAACGCGAACTGGTGGCGATGATTGACCAGCTACGCAGCGTCACTTCGATCGTCGGCTGGGTTGCGTTCAACGAGGGCTGGGGCGAGTTCGACACCGCCAGGATCGCCGGTGTCGCCAAAACCGCGGACCCGACGCGGATGGTGACCGCCAGCAGCGGGGTGAACTGCTGTAAGTCGCGTCCCGACAGCAGGTCCGGCGACGTCTACGACGACCACACCTACGTGGGGCCGGGCCGCCCGGTCCTGCACGACGATCCGGCGACCCCACGCGATGAGCGGACCATGCTCGGTGACCGTCCGATTCCGCTCGAACACCGGGTGGTGGTCGACGGCGAATACGGCGGCCTCGGCCTCGTGCCCGACGGCAACCGGTGGCCGGGTCAACCGCAAGCTTACGAAATGACCGACAGCAGAGCGCGATTGACCGAGCGCTACGTCCAGGTGAGCCGCGATCTCGAAGATGCGGTCCGCAGGGGCGGCCTGTCCGGCGCGATCTACACCCAGACCACCGATGTGGAGAACGAGGTGAACGGGTTCCTGACCTACGATCGCTGGCTGGTCAAGGTGGCGCTGCGCACGGTCGCCGAGCGCAACCGCGCGGTGATCGCGGCGGGCGCGCAGGTGAACGAGGCTCCGGAGCGCTGAGTCACAGCGTGCGCATGCTCGTGAACTTGCGCGGTCGTCCGGTAACCGGGTCCGTGAACTGCAGAACTTGGGCCAGCAACCGCATCGGCCGCGAGAAGTCGTCCGGCGCAACGTCGATCACGTCCGGGTACAACGGGTCGTCGGTGATCGGCAGACCGAGCGACGCCATGTGCACCCGGAGTTGATGCGTGCGTCCGGTCCGCGGGGTCAGCCGGTACAGGCCATCTCCGTGTGCCTCCACCAGCGTCTCGGCGTTCGGTTCACCCGGCTCCTCGATCGCCTGCAGCTGCCCGCGCCGCTTGACGATCCGGCTCCGCACCGTCACCGGAAGGTCAACGTGTACAAGGCCGTTCGAGTGCGCCAGATACGTCTTGCGCACCGCGCCGTGCGCGAACAACGACTGGTACGCGCCGCGCACCTCTCGCCTGGTCGTGAAGAGCAGCACGCCGGCCGTCAGCCGGTCCAAGCGATGTGCCGGTGAGAGGTCGGGCAGGTCGAGGTCGCGCCGAAGCCGCACCAGCGCGGTCTGGGCGACGTGGCGGCCACGCGGCATCGTCGCCAGAAAGTGCGGCTTGTCCACCACCACGATGTCGTCGTCGCGATACAGCACCGGGATGTCGAACGGCACCGGCACCTCGTCGCGCAACTCGCGGTACAGGTAGACGAACGCGCCGGGAGGCAGCACCGTGCCCACCGTCACGACGGTCCCGTCAGCCGTCACCACTTCGCCGGCAAGCACTTTGGCCGCCGCCGCTTCACCGAACCGGGAGGCCAACTCGACCAGCACCGCGCCTCCCCGCAGCCGCACCCGGGCCGGCCCCAGCCCGTCGCGCACCGGCAACGGCGGCGGGCGCCTCACCGCCGGCACCTCAATTCAGCGGCACCGGTTCCAGGATCTCGGCGCGAGCCTCCGGCGCTGCGGCGCGCAGCGCGTCGGCCGACTCGTCGTCGGGTTCCTGCTGCGACCGGATCTCCGCGTCGACCCGCGCGAGATACGTGTTCACCTCGCGGTCGATGTCCTCTTCATTCCAACCCAGCACCGGTGCAACGACTTCGGCGACCTCCCGCGCACAGTCCACCCCGCGGTGCGGATACTCGATCGAGATCCGCATCCGCCGCGCCAGGATGTCCTCGAGGTGCAACGCACCTTCGGCCGCTGCGGCGTACCACGCCTCGACCTTCAGATACACCGGCGCCTCGGTGATCGGATCCAGCAGGTCGGGCCGGACTCCGGCTTGTTCACTGGCCATCTGCAACACCTCACCGATCAGCGAGCCGTACCGGTCCAGCAGGTGGCGCACCCGATATGGGTGCAAACCATAATGTGCGCCAACGCTTTCCGTCTGGTTGATCAACGCGAAGTAGCCGTCGGCGCCCATCAGCGGAACCTTCTCCGTGATCGATCGGGCGACCCGGGCCGGTATGTACTCCGCCGCAGCGTCGATCGCGTCCTCGGCCATCACCCGGTACGTGGTGTACTTGCCGCCGGCGATCGCCACCAGGCCCGGGGCGGGCACCGCGACGGCGTGCTCACGGGAGAGCTTCGACGTCTCCTCACTCTCCCCGGCCAGCAGAGGCCGCAGCCCGGCGTACACGCCGTCGATGTCGTCGTGCGTCAGCGGTGTGGCCAGCACGCTGTTGACGTTCTCGAGGATGTAGTCGATGTCGACCTTGGTCGCGGCGGGATGCGCCAGGTCGAGGTTCCAGTCGGTGTCCGTCGTCCCGATGATCCAGTGCGTGCCCCAAGGGATCACGAACAGCACCGACTTCTCGGTGCGCAGGATGATCGCCACCTCGCTGACGATCCGGTCGCGCGGCACCACGATGTGCACGCCCTTGGAGGCTCGCACCCGAAACCGCCCGCGCTGCTTGGACAACGCCTGGATCTCGTCGGTCCACACCCCGGTGGCGTTGACGACCACGTGCCCGTGCACCTCGGTCACCGCACCGTTCTCCGAGTCGCGGACCTCCACCCCGGTGACGCGGTCGCCTTCCCGGAGCAATGCGACCACCTGTGTGGACGTCCGGACCACCGCCCCGTAGTGCGCGGCCGTGCGCGCGACGGTCATGGTGTGGCGCGCGTCGTCGACCACGGTGTCGTAGTAGCGGATTCCGCCGATCAGTGACGAGCGCTTGAGCCCCGGCGCCAGCCGCAGCGCACCCGACTTCGTCAGATGCTTTTGCGCCGGAACGGATTTCGCGCCGCCCAGCTGGTCGTAGAGAAGAATTCCCGCGGCGACATATGGCCGTTCCCACCACCGGTTGGTCAGCGGGAACAAGAACGGCAGCGGTTTGACCAGATGCGGCGCCAGCGTCGTCAGCGACAGTTCCCGCTCGTGCAGCGCCTCGCGCACCAACCCGAACTCCAGCTGCTCGAGATAGCGCAGGCCGCCGTGGAACATCTTCGACGACCGGCTCGACGTGCCCGACGCGAAGTCACGCGCCTCGACGAGAGCGACCTTGAGCCCGCGCGTCGCGGCGTCCAGCGCGGCGCCGGCGCCGACGACTCCCCCGCCGATCACCACGACGTCGAACTGCTCGCTGCCGAGCCGCTCCCACGCTTCTGCCCGCTGCTGCGGCCCCAGAAACGTCTGGCCGTTGGCCGGAATCGGGTCGCTCACCGGAATGGACTCCTAGTTACTGGTCGGTACGTGTCCATCCCAAGGCTACGTGGATTCAGTCCAGATCGTCGTGCGCCATCAATCGTCGGCCCGCCTCGGTGATCGAACCCGACAGCGACGGGTACACCGAGAACGTCTGCGCCAGATCTTCGACGTCGTTGCCGTTCTGCACCGCCAACGCGATCGGCATGATCAGTTCGGAGGCGATCGGCGCGACCACGACCCCGCCGATCACCACCCCGGTCGCGGGCCGGCAGAAGATCTTCACGAAGCCGCGGCGCAGGCTCGACATCTTGGCCCTGGCGTTGGTGTTCAGCGGCAGCATGATCGTGCGCGCGGCGACCGACCCGTCGTCGATCTTGGACTGCGGCACCCCGACCGCGGCGATCTCCGGACGGGTGAACACCGCGGCGGCCACCGTGCGCAGCCGGATCGGTTCGAGACCTTCGCCGAGCGCGTGGTACATCGCGATGCGGCCCTGCATGGCGGCCACCGAGGCCAACAGCATCAGCCCCGTGCAGTCGCCGGCGGCGTATATGCCGGGCACCGAGGTGCGCGAAACACGGTCGACCTTGAGGTAGTCGCCCTTGCCGAGTTCGATGCCGAGCCGCTCGAGGCCCAGACCGCCGGTGTTGGGCACCGAGCCGACCGTCATCAGCGCATGGCTGCCTTCGACGCATCGACCGTCGGTCATCCGGACGACGACGCCGTCGGCTCCCCGCGTCACCGATTCGGCGCGGGCGTTCTTCACCAGTGTCACGCCGCGCGAGCCGAGCGCGTCCTCGAGCACCGCGGCGGCGTCGGAGTCCTCGTGGGGCAGGATCTGGTCGCGGCTGGCCACGACCGTGACCTTCACGCCCAGCTCGGTGTAGGCGTTGACGAACTCGGCGCCGGTGACGCCGGAGCCCACGACGACGAGATGCTCGGGCAGCGCTTCGAGGTCGTAGAGCTGACGCCAGTTCAGGATCCGCTCGCCGTCGGGCTCGGCGCCGGGCAGCACGCGCGGGCTGGCACCGGTGGCGATCAGCACGACGTCGGCGCTGATCGTGCTGACGGAGCCGTCGGCCGCGGTGACCTTGACCGTGTGCCTGGCCATGCCCGGCATGTCGTCGACCAGCTCACCGCGGCCCGCGATCAGCGTCACGCCGTCGTTGCGCAACCGCTCGGCGATGTCGGCGGACTGTGCGGCAGCCAGCCGTTTGACCCGCTCGTTGATCTGGCGCAGCGAGATCTTGGCGTCCTCGAACTCGAGCGCGTAACCGAGATCCGGCGCCCGGCGCAGTTCGGTGCGCACGCCCGTCGACGCGATGAAGGTCTTGGAGGGCACACAGTCCCACAGCACGCACGCCCCGCCGATGCCGTCGGAGTCGACGACGGCGACCTCGGCGACTTCGGGGCCACGCGCCGCGGCGACCAGTGCCGCCTCATAGCCGGCGGGCCCGCCGCCGATGATCACGATGCGGGTTGCCACGACCCCAACCTAACGAAGCGGGTGGTCGATCGCCCGCGCTGTGGTCAAACCCAGTTAGAGACACCAGTTAGAGACACACGGTGAAAGGCTTTAGCATTTCCTCGTGCCGCTCTACGCCGCCTACGGATCTAACATGCATCCGGAGCAGATGTTGCAGCGCGCGCCGCATTCGCCGATGGCGGGGACGGGGTGGTTGCACGGTTGGCGCTTGACATTCGGCGGCGAGGACATCGGTTGGGAGGGTGCACTCGCCACCGTGGTCGAGGACCCGTCGTCGAAGGTGTTCGTCGTGCTCTACGACGTCACCAAGGAAGACGAGCACAACCTCGACCGTTGGGAAGGCTCGGAGCTGGGCTTCCACAAGAAGATCCGCTGCCGCGTGCACCGCACGTCGTCGGACACCGACTTCGAGCCGGTGCTGGCCTGGCTGTATGTGGTCGACGCGTGGGAGGGCGGGGTGCCGTCGGCGCGCTACCTCGGTGTCGTCGCCGACGCTGCTGAAATCGCCGGTGCCCCAGCGGATTACGTCCACCACCTCCGAACCCGGCCGGCACGCAACATCGGTCCGGGCACCCCAGGTTGATCTCCTCTTTTGTCCGCGAGCGACCGTGTTTGTACACCGACACGCCGTAGTTGGCTGACATTCGGCGGTCGCTCACGCCGCACGAGCGCGCCACAGCTGCCTGTCGATGCGGCCGACGAACTCCCACGATCGATACCGAACATCCTCGAAGACGATCGGGATGACCGTCCATCCGACGTCGAAGAGTGCCGCCGTGCGCCTGCGGTCGCGCCGCATCGCGTCGGCGCCGCTGTGCCAGTCGACACCGTCGTACTCGACGGCCACGCGCTCGTTGGGCCAGGCGAAGTCAAGCCGGCGAAGCTCGCCGTTACCGTCGACGATCTCGTACTGAAGCTCGGGAGTAGGTAGTCCACCGTCGATCATCGCCAGTCGGGCTTCGCTTTCCATCGGCGATTCCGAGCGGGCGTCGGCCAGCGCGATGAGGTCGCGGACCGTGACGATGCCGCGCCGTCCCGCCTGCTCGACGGCAGCACGCCACAGCTCGGTCCGATTGACCGTGCCGCTGCGCAGCGCAGCGTCCAGGGTGGCCAACGCCCTCGGTCGACGCTGCGCGCGCGCCACCTCCACGGCGGTCCACGCCGGCGCGGTGACCGGTCTGGCGTCGACCACGGTGAGCGGTGCGCCTTCGCGCCGATGGACTTTCAGGCCGTCGGCCGATCGCAACCGCGAACCTCGCGGGCTGAGCACGTGCAGATCGGCGGGCTCTTCCACATCGAAGCCGTGGATCGCCGCAGCGGTGTGCAGACAAGCGGCGACCGGGTTGCCGCAGCGAAGGTCGAGCCCGCGCAGGCGCATCGCGTCGTCCGGTTCACCGAGGCAGTAGATGCCCGGCCAAAGCCGTTGCAGCGGACCGGATTTGAGTGCTGCCTCGAAGCCGCGCCGTGTCATGTGTTGCAGGATCTGGCCGCTTGAGGCGAGTCCGTCCTGCGCTTCGAAGATCCGTTGCAATTCGGGGTTCACGCTGCCGATCGTCAGCAATGCGCGGCGGCATCGATAGGCCCTCAGGCGAAAGCTGTGGATGAACGGCGAGATGTGGACAATCAACGGCCGCGTGGGCCCACACGGAACCGCGAGCGACCGCCGAGTGCTCACAAAAGCCGGTGTGTCGGCGTGCAAACACGGTCGCTCGCGGGGGGAGGGGAAGTTAGCTCGCGGGGGAAGTCAGAACGCGGCTGCGGAGTTGTCGATGATGTTCACCAGCACCCGCACCCCCACCGCAAGCGCCCGCTCGTCGAGGTCGAACGTCGGTTGATGCAGGTCCAGTTGCGGGCCGCGGCCCGTCCACACACCCAGCCGGGCCATCGCGCCCGGCACTTCCTCCAGGTACCACGAGAAGTCCTCGCCACCGCCGGACTGCCGGGTGTCGGCCAGCACGTCGGGTCCGATCGCTTCGATCGCATGCGTCAGGATCCGGGTGGAGATCTCCTCGTTGACCACCGGCGGCACGCCGCGACGGTACTGCAGGCTGTACTCGATGCCCAAGGGTGCCAATAACGACGCAATGCTCTCTCGCACAATCGATTCCAGCGTTTCCCAGGTGTCCCGGCTTGCGGTGCGGATGGTGCCGGCCAACGTGCCGGTCTGCGGAATCGCGTTGGCTGCGACGCCCGCGTTGACCGCGCCCCACACCATCACGGTGCTGTTGCGCGGGTCGATGCGGCGCGACAATATCCCCGGCACGCCGGTGATCAGCGTGCCGAGACCGTAGACCAGGTCGCCGGTGAGATGCGGTCGCGATGTGTGCCCGCCGGGCGAGTGCAGCGTCACCTCGAGTTGGTCGGCGGCCGAGGTGATGGGCCCGGCCCGCATCGCGACCTTGCCGACGGCCAGTCGCGGATCGCAGTGCAGTGCGAAGATCCGCGACACCCCGGTCAGCGCGCCCGCGGCGATCGCGTCGATCGCACCGCCGGGCATCAACTCCTCGGCGGCCTGGAAGATCAGCCGCACCCCGACCGGAAGCTCGGGCACCGACGCCATCGCCAGCGCGGCCCCCAGCAGGATCGCGGTGTGCGCGTCGTGCCCGCACGCGTGCGAGACGCCTGCCACCAGCGACGCGTAGGGCGCGCCGGTGCGGTCGGCCATCGGCAGCGCGTCCATGTCGGCCCGCAGAGCGATCCGGGGCGCGTGCTCGGGTCCGAAGTCACACGTCAACCCGGTCCCGCCCGGCAGCACTTTGGGGTTCAGGCCCGCGTCGGCGAGCCGCGAGGCGACGAACTGCGTGGTGGCGAACTCCTGGCGGCCCAGCTCGGGGTGCATGTGGATGTGCCGGCGCCACTCGACGAGGTCGTCGAAGTGGGCCGAGAGCCACCGCGCGGCGGCGTGGGGCAGCACGCTCACGACGCCCGCCTCGCCTGCAGGTCCATCACCCGGTCGCGCTCGCGCGGCGTCTGGGCCAACTGCACGACCGTGCGCGCCAGCATCACCGCCCCCTCGACGACGGCCTTGTCGGCGCTGGGCCCCGCCGCGGCCGCCGCGAACGCCGGTTGGTGCACCGAAGCGCCGCCCGCGTCGATGCCGACGATCGGATGGATGCCGGGCATCACCTGCGTGACGTTGCCCATGTCGGTACTGCCCAGCGGCAGTGCGGCCTCGAGATCGGCGGACACCGGCTCGCGGCCCACCCGGTGCATCTCCGCGCGGAACGTCTCGGCCAGCCACGCGTCCGGCGTCAGTTCGTGATAGCTGGGTTCGGTCTCGCTGACTTCGTGTCCGCAGCCGGTCGCCACGGCGCCGGCCAGAAAGCAGTCCGCCATCCGCTGTTCGAGTTCGCGCAGCGATGCCGCGTCGTTGGCCCGCATCGTGAACTGCATCTCGGCGCGCGCGGGTATGACGTTGGTCGCCTGGCCGCCGTCGGTGACGATGCCGTGCGCCATCTGGCCCGGCGCCATCTGCTGGCGCAGCAGCCCGATCGCCACCTGCGCGACGGTGATCGCGTCGACGGCGTTCAGGCCGAGGTACGGCGCGACGGCGGCGTGGGCCTCTCTGCCCTCGTACCGGACGGCGACCTGCGACAGCGCCAGCGACCGCGCGGCGGCGATGTCGAGCGGTCCGGGGTGCAGCATCACCGTCGCGGCGATTTCGTCGAACGCCCCGGCGTCCAGCAGCAGCACCTTCCCGCCGCCGGCCTCCTCGGCCGGTGTGCCGAGCAGCACGACCGTCAGCCCCAGTTGATCGGCCACCTCTGCCAACGCCAGCGCGGTGCCGACCGCCGACGCCGCAATGATGTTGTGCCCGCAGGCATGTCCGAGTCCCGGCAGCGCGTCGTACTCGGCGCACACCCCGACGACGAGCGGACCGCTGCCGTAGACGGCGCGGAACGCGGTCTGCAGTCCGCCCGGCGCGGACGCGACCTCGAACCCGTATTCGGCCACCAGCGCCTGCGTCTTGGCGCAGCTGCGGTGTTCGGCGAACGCGAGTTCGGGCTCTGCGTGGATGGAGTGGGACAGCTCGACCAGGTCACCACGGCGTCGGTTGACCGCGTCCTCGACGGTCTGGAACGCGGTGAGTGCCGGCATCCTGGCAGTATCTCACTGCAGGCCGGCCGCGGCTGCGACAGATAAGCTCGCGCACTGTGACCGATGCGCTGGCGCTGGCCGACCGGGCGGCGGCCGCCATCGCCGAGCGCACCGGCGTCGACGGCCACGACGTCGCCGTCGTCCTCGGTTCGGGCTGGGCACCCGCGGTCGAGCCGATGGGCGACCCCGTGGCGGTGATCCCGGTCGCCGAGTTGCCCGGCTTCGCCCCCCCGGCCGCTGAGGGTCACCGCGGCCAGCTGTTGTCGATGCGCATCGGCGAGCACCGGGTGTTGGTGTTCGTCGGCCGCATCCACGGCTACGAAGGGCACGACCTGGCGCACGTCGTGCATCCGGTGCGCGCCGCCTGCGCGAGCGGTGTGCACACGGTGGTGCTGACCAACGCCGCCGGCGGTCTGCGCGAGGAGTACAGCGTGGGCCAGCCGGTGCTGATCAGCGACCACCTCAACCTCACCGGCCGGTCACCGCTGGTGGGCCCGCGGTTCGTCGACATGGTCGACGCGTACTCGCCGCGGCTGCGCGACGTCGCCCGCGCCATCGACCCGGCGCTGGCCGACGGCGTCTACGCCGGTCTGCCTGGCCCGCAGTACGAGACGCCCGCGGAGATCCGGATGCTGCGCACGCTCGGCGCCGATCTGGTCGGCATGTCGACCGTGCACGAGACGATCGCCGCGCGTGACGCCGGCGCGCAGGTGCTCGGGGTCTCACTCGTGACCAACCTGGCCGCGGGGATGACCGGCCAACCGCTGAACCACGAAGAGGTACTCGAGGCCGGGCTGCAGTCGGCGACGCGGATGGGCGCGCTGCTGGCGGGAGTCATCGCCCGGCTCTGACGACGTGCCGAGCAGGCCGGAATATGGCGGCGCGAAAGTGGGCACCCTACCGGCATGTCTGCGTCGCCGGCGACAACTACCGCGCAGGAGTGGATCTCCCACGATCCCGACCCCAAAACCGCCGCCGAACTCTCGGAGTGTTCCGAAGAAGAGCTCGAACGACGATTCGCCCAACCGTTGAGATTCGGCACGGCGGGCCTGCGCGGACCGCTGCGCGCCGGCCCCGGCGGCATGAACCTCGCCGTGGTTCTGCGTGCCAGCTGGGCGGTCGGCAAGGTGCTTCAGGACCGCGGGCTGGCCGGCCAGGACGTCGTGGTGGGCCGCGACGCCCGCCACGGCTCCGACCAGTTCGCCCTGGCCGCCGCTGAAGTGCTTGCAGCGCAAGGATTTCCCGTCACGTTGTTCTTCACTGCCGTGCCCACGCCGATAGTCGCGTTCACCGTCCGCCACCGTCCCGCGGCCGCCGGCATCCAGATCACCGCGTCGCACAATCCGCCGTCGGACAACGGCTTCAAGGTGTTCTTCGGCGGCGGGTTCCCCATCGCCGCGCCGACAGACCGCGAGATCGAGCAGGCCATGACCGAAGCCCCGCCCGCCGACGAGATCCCCCGGCAGGCGGTCAAACCCAGCGGCGTCGACCAGGTGCAGCGCTACGTCGAACGTGCCGCGAACGTGCGGCACACCCACGGGCCGGTGCGGGTGGCGCTCACCGCGCTGCACGGCGTGGGCGGCGAGTTCGTTCTCGACGCGTTGGTGCGCGCCGGGCTGTCCGACGTGCATGTCGTCGAGGAGCAATTCGCGCCCGATGCCGACTTCCCCACGGTGACGACGGCCAATCCCGAAGAGCCCGAGGCTGTTGAAGCGGTGCTCAGACTGGCCGCCGAGGTCGATGCCGAGGTCGCGATCGCGTTGGATCCCGATGCCGACCGGTGCGCGGTCGGCGTTCCCGCACCTGAGGGCTGGCGTATGCTTTCCGGCGACGAAACCGGTTGCCTGCTGGGCGATTACATCCTCGCGCAGGTCGAGCCCGGTCCGGTGACCGAGGCCACCGTGGTGGCCAGTTCACTGGTGTCCTCGCGACTGCTGTCGAAGATCGCGAGCGCGCACGGGGCTCGGCATGTCGAGACGCCCACCGGCTTCAAATGGCTGTCGCGAGCCGACGACGATCTGCCGGGCTGCACGCTGGTGTACGCATACGAGGAGGCGATCGGCTACTGCGTCGATCCGTCTGCGGTGCGCGACAAGGACGGCATCAGCGCGGCGGTGTTGGTCTGTGATCTGGTCGCGGCGCTGCGCGAGCGCGGGCACACGCTGCTCGACGCGCTCGACGACATGGGCCGCCGCTACGGCGTGCACATCACGACCGCGGTGTCACGGCCCGTCGAGGACAGGCACGAGGCGGCCGCGGTGATGACGCGCCTGCGCGAGGCGCCACCCGAGCGCCTCGGACAGTACGAGGTGACCGTCGCGGATTTGCAGCGCACCAATGGCACCGATGCCGTGATCATGACCGGTGGCGACGGCGATGTTACCGTGCGTGCGGTGGTGCGGCCGTCGGGTACCGAGCCGAAGGTGAAGTCCTACATCGAAATTCGCTGCGGCGCCGGTGCCGATGTGACGACCGCACGGCAGCGGGCACAGCGGGTGGCCGACGAAGTGGCCGCGGTCTGCGCGCGTTTCTAGCGCGGTCCGAACTGCCGGTCTCCGGCGTCGCCGAGGCCGGGCACGATGTAGGCGATGTCGTTGAGGCATTCGTCGATGGTCGCGGTGATCAGCCGGACATCGGGTGCGACCTTCTCCAGCGCGGTGAGACCTTCCGGGGCGACGACGACGCACACCGCCGTGATGTCGCGCGCATTGCGTGACTGCAGCAACTCGACGGTGTGCACCATCGAACCGCCCGTCGCGAGCATCGGGTCGAGCACCATCACCGGCTGGGCGCTCAGGTCGCCGGGCAGCGACTCGAGGTACGGCGTCGGCCGGTGGGTTTCCTCGTCGCGGGCGACGCCGACGAAGCCGACGCGCGCTTCGGGGATCAGCGCGTGCGCCTGGTCGACCATCCCCAGGCCTGCGCGCAGCACCGGGACGAGCAACGGCGGGTTGGCCAACCGGCACCCTGTCGTCTCGGCCAGCGGGGTGCGCACCGGCACACTCTGCACGGCGGCGCCGCGGGTCGCCTCGTACACCAGCATCAGCGTGAGATCGCGCAATGCGGCCCGGAAGGCGGCGTTGTCGGTTGCCGCGTCGCGCAAGGTGGTCAGTCGTGCCGCCGCGAGGGGGTGGTCTACGACACGCACATCCATGGGCCGACCTTAACGGGAACCGACGTCTGTCGCGGCGCGTCCTACTGACATGCACGCCGACACCGACGTCATCCGATCGTTGGCGGCAGCGAGCGCCGGACACGCCGACGAACTCGCCGCCATCGCCGCGAAGCTGTCGACCACGCCCACCTCGGAAGCCGCGTTCGGTCCGGTGGGCGAGCCGTTCATTGCGGCGCTGACGCAAGCCGTCGCGCACCAGGCCCGCGAGTTGGCTGCGCTGCGGGACCGTGCATCGGCGACGGGCGACGCCGCTTACCGGTCGGCGCTCGCCTACGACGACGCCGACGATCGCGCGGGTGCACGGGTCAGCGGCGTCTGACGATGCCGACTGGTTTGGCCGACTCGCTGACGGCACCGCTGCGGGAACTGCAGTCGCTGGTCGGCCCAGGGTCGGGGGCCGAGCTGGCAGCCGCGCTGCACGAGGTGCGCACCGCGCTGGACGACGTCGCGGCGGCGACCGGCCAGAGTTGGCGCCGCGCGGCCCCGCACTGGTCGGGTCCGGGGGCCGAGGCCGCCGCGAATGCGGTCATGTCGACCGCGGCGCAGGCCGAAGAGCTCGCGGAGCGAATCGGGCACCTCGGGAAGTCAGCGGATGCGGCCGGTGCGGCGGTGGCGCGCGCTCGACAGCGGCTCGACGACATCGTGGCCGCCTTCGAGGCCCGAGCGGCCGCACTTCAGCCGCACCTCGACTCCCCGGGCGTGACGGAGGAACTGGTGGCCGAGGCGCGGCGGGCCCTCGAAGACGCGGTGGCGGTGGTCGAGCAACTGCGCGACGAGCTGGATGGGCAGGCCGCCGCTCTCCCGGCGGCCACGACGGCGCCCGCCGCGACCGCGCCGGCGAGCTTCAGCGCCCCGGCGATGCCGTCGTCGGGCGGGTTCGGTTCGAGCGGCGCCTCGACGCTACCGGCGGCCGGCTCCGGGCTCGGTACGAGTGCGGGCGGCGGCCTGGGCGCTCTGGTGCGAGACGTCGCGGAGTTCTCCCGACCAGACGCTTCGACGCCGGAGGCGGCGGCGTTCGGCGATGGGGTCGCGGTACGGCTGCCCGACGGCAGTACGGCGACTGCGCCGAATGCCGTTGCAGCGAGCGCAGTTCGGTACGCACTGACGCAGCTGGGGGTGCCGTACGACTGGGGCGGCACGACGCCGGGCGTCGGTCTGGATTGCAGCGGGCTGACCCAGTGGGCGTATTCGGAAGCGGGACTTACACTTCCGAGGCTCGCCCAGGAACAGGACATTGGTGCGCCCGTCTCCGGCGGCGACCTGCGGCCCGGCGATCTCGCCGTGTGGGACGGGCACGTCGCGATGATCGTCGGAAACGGCCAGATGATCGAGGCGGGTGATCCGGTGCAACTCTCGGCGGTCCGAACGACGAACGCGGGGCAGGGTTTTCAGGGCTTCTGGCGGCCGACCAGTTGATCTCCGTCAGCTCCGGTTCGGCGAGCGCCCTACCTGGTTTCACACCATGCGATGGCGATCAAGCGTCTCTCAGACGCAGCCGCTGACACTTATGCGCCGGCCGAAGTTCGCGCAGACGCCGACATTCACCGGCGGTGGCGGAGGCGGTGGGGGTGGTGCCTGAAAATCCTCCGGCAAGGGCGCATAGTAAGCCGGCGGAGGTGCATATGCGCTGATCGCATCTGCGATGTTGGCGCACCCCCCGACCGAGACGCGCCGACCGACGCTTGCGCAGACGTCGGCGTGGGCCTCGCCGGAGGGCTGCACAACGGCGAATATCTGAGGAACCGCCGTTATGCCTAACACCGCTATTCCCGCCGCAGTCCATGACCGCACCCACATATTCATTGGACATCCTTCCCGTCACCGCGCTGAGGCGAGCTGCCCGGGCACGAAGACTGAGAGCTGAAGTATATTCCTCCGCATTGGCGACCAGGCCGGAATCAGTAGTGGATGGCGCCTGATGAGGCCAGCTTCTGATGCCGATCGTTGGGACGGATCAGTCAGGGGGTCGCGCCGTCCTGGCCGAGTAACGGAGTCCACTGGCAACGCTGCCTGATGTCGGTCAACGGCTGACGGATAGCTCGAAGGTCGGCTTGAACCTGCGGATTGGCATTGACGTAATTGTCCACGTCGTCGCGCATCTGGTCTCGGGGCTGCCCCTGCAGGCCAGTGAAGAATCCGTTGGCTTCGGGGTGGGTGAACAAATAGGTCGAAACGGCCGCGGCGACACCAGCCGACACACCGGCAACGTCGGCGGCCGTGCAGTTCGGTGGCCTGGGCGGCGGCTCACCAGCGGCGGTTCCCGCCGAAGCACACAGGAATGCGCCCATGACTGCGCCGGCGCCGGTAACACCGAGTACCGCTCGACGCCAAACGGGGGTTGAGAGCAACATATTCGGCTCCTTCATTCGATGACAATCGTCCGTCAGTCGTGATGGCTGTCGACTTAGCAAGATAAACAGACTGGGCGACAACTTTCATGGGATAAAGCAAACCAATTCTCAAACGCACTAAGGCTCGGTACTCCGCCTCGTCCATGTCGTAATTCGCGCTTCACTACAAACGGTGCACCGCCGCGGACAACTGCTCATAGACGGCCAACTCATCACGCAACGGCGTCACCACGAATTCCGCACCCACCGCGCCGACCCGCCGTCCCAATTCGGCTGCCGCGCGCCGTCTGCGCCGTGCCGCGCCTATCGCCACGATCGGCCGGATGACCACCACCAGCAGCAAACCGAGGGCAAGTCCACCGACGAGAAGCACGGTCGGCCAGGCGAACGGGCCGAGCGACGGTGCTTCGACGTCGATCTGCAGGTAGGCCAGCGCGGCGATCACCCCGAGCGCCGCCCCGCCCACGATCGCCGCGGCGAGCAACACCCACTGGACCGCGCCGACGAGCGTCCACCACCGCGGCGGCCGGCCTGCCGGCGCCGTGGCCGCGAAAGCTGTTGGAGGCGGCAAAGTCTCGGTCTGGGGCGGTGCCGGATGCGTTGGACCGGGCGGTCGGCGGAACCGACCTCGGAATGAACCGGCCGCCGCGGTGGTGGACGCTCGTCGGCGCGGTCCAGTGGGTGTTGCTCGCCGCGGCGATCGTGGGCGGGGCGG
>NZ_LZKP01000037.1 GCF_001672895.1 Mycobacterium sp. E740 | reverse complement strand
CGAACAACGCACCAACCGCCTGCATCGGCCCAGCCAGATTCCGCAACGGCGGCAACCCCGCAGACCAGCGCTCCGGCCCACTACCCCGCGCCATTGCCGTCTCCTTCCAGGATGGTCACCGCCGCCACCGCGGTGGGCCCGCCAATGTTATGGGCAAGGCCGATCCGGGCGCCGTCGACCTGGTTCACGGCTTCTCCACGTAGTTGTGCGAACAGCTCGACGCACTGCGCGACACCGGTCGCGCCGGGCGGATGCCCTTTGGCCTTCAGCCCCCCGCTCGGGTTCACAGGCAAACTCCCGCCCACAGTCGTCACTTCCGCTTCGACGAGTTTGTGGCCCCCGAACCTCTCGGCGAATCCCAGATCTTCATAGCTGATCAGTTCGATGCCCGTGAAGAAATCGTGAACTTCAGCCACATGAACATCGCCAGGAACAAGACTGGCCATCTCAAAAGCCTGCTTGGCGGCCCGCACCGTCGCGGGCATCGTCGTCATGTCCGCTTTGTGTTGGTGCATAACGGAGTCCAGACCGAGCCCCACTCCCCGGATCCACACCGGTCGATTCGTGAAACGGTCGACGACGTCTTCTGCGGCGAGCACGAGGGCGGCCGCGCCGTCACTCTGCGGTGCGCAGTCGTAGAGGCGGAACGGCGTGACGACGACCGGCGCTTCCATCGCCTGTTCCATCGTGATCTCGAACCGCAGGCGCGCCTTGGGGTTGTTCACCCCGTGGCGGTGATTCTTGACCGCCACCATCGCAAGATGCTCAGCGGTCGTGGGCGACTCGTGCATGTAACGCCGGACGTGCAGTGCGAAGCCGGCGGGTGAGACGACCCCAAGAGGATAGTCCCACGCCATGTCGCGTGCCATCGCCTCCCACTCCCACAACATGTCGCGAGAAGTGGTGTCGCGCAACTTGTCTGCACCCATCACGAGCGCGACGTCGAATGCGCCGGAGGCAACTGCGAACAGCGCGTTGCGAATCGCGTCATTGCCTGTGGCACAGGAGTTCTCGACACGGGTCACCGGCAGGTTCGGTAGTCCGAGCGTGTCGGCAAGGATGCCGGCCGGGAAACCGTCGGCGGTACCCATCGCACCGAACCAGGCGGCCTGCAGATCGGACTTCTTCAGGCCCTTGTCGACGCTGGCCGCACACTCGGCGAAAGCCATCGGCAGAAGATCCTTGAGCCCGAGAGCGAAATGCTCCCCGAACGCCGTCATTCCGGCGCCGACGACAGCGACTCTCCTCATGCGTCGGCCCTCATGCCGCCACCATTTCCGGCTCGAACATGTACCCGTAGTCAGGCACCCCGGAGCGCACGGCGACGCGGCGCAGCGCCAACCGTCCGCGCGTGCCGATGTCGACGCTCCCGGGAGCGGCTCCGGTCACCTTCACCAGCGCGCGCACGCCCACGCCGTCGAGCTCGACGATCACCAGCGAGTAGGGCGAACGCAGGCCCGGTACCGGTATGTGCACGGTCGTCTCGGTGTACACGATTCCGGTGCGCGGCAACGGAACAAGCTCGTAGCCGGTGGACAGCGTGCCGTTGTCGGACAACCGGTAGCGCGGTGGGAAATCGAGGTCGTCCGATCCGGTGAACCTGCCGGCCTCCCAGCGGACTTTGGCCTCGAACGCCCGCTCATAGGCGGCCAGCGAGATCGGGATCTCGGCGTCGCCGACGACGGTGCCCTCGGGCTGGGGCCGCGCCGCCGGTTCGCGCCGGTGCAGCTCGGCCACACCGCCGATGACCGTCAGCCCCGACAGGCTGGCTTGTTCCACGGCGACGAGCGGACCCGTCGAATTCCGTTCGGACATACCGGCCAACGCGAACAAGCTGGCGCTCGCGCCGGTGGTCGGCAATGCGGGCGGATCACCGATCGTCAGCTCTGCCGCCCATGCATGGTCGACACCCGCGACCGCGGCGGGCGTGTCGAGCCAGGCGGCCTCCAACGAGGCGAGCAGCCCCCGCTGGTGCAGGAGCCGGGGATCGCCGTAGTCGTGTACGTCGCCGGTCGCCTTGCGGGTGCGCACCGGAAGGCTGCGCGCGACGCGGGCCGCCGTGCGCACCTGCAGCCCGCGCTCGGCGGTCAGGATCGCGGCCGCCCCTGCCGGGTCGAGGTCGGTGCCGATGATCAGCGTGCGCGGTCTGGCCGAGCTGACCGCGTCGAGCGTCGCGGGCGCACCGCCGAGTCGCTCGTCGACCTCGAGTTCGGGGTCGAGACCGAGCCCCGCGAGCAGCACGGCCGCATTGCTGCTGTCCAGCAACGGCAGGTCGCGGCTGACCAGCACGACGCGCTCGACGGCTCCACTGGCGATGAGCGCCGCCCGGCCGGCCTCCACGGCCAGTGTGATTGCGTCCTCGTCGTCGCCGGGCACGCGGCGCTGGGGCGAGCCCCAGCACGGCAGATACGTGCCGATCGACGCGACAAAGGGCATACGAACCTTCCTCTGAATTCCTCGGACCTTAAGTGACTGCGCCGGCTGTCTTGAGCTCGATGATGCGGTCCCAATCCAACCCAAGCTCCAGCAAAATTTCGTCAGTTTGCTCAGCGAAGCCTGGTGCGGGCCCCGACTGTGGCGCGGTGACATCGAACTGCACGGGGTTGGCAACCAATTCGAGCTCGCCGGCCTGCACCAGATACTCGTTCGCCCGGATCTGCGCGTCCTCTGCGGCTTGCAGGGTGTCCTGCACGGGCGCCCACGGCCCGAGCAGCGTCGCGAACCGCTCACTCCATTCGGCCAGCGGCCGCTTCGACATCGCCTGCTTGAGAATCTGGGAGGCCGCCTCGGTGTTCTCCGCGATCGACTCGGCGGTCGCGAACCGCGGGTCGTCGGCGAGGTCGTCGAGGTCCATGTGCTTGCAGACGTCGGCCCAGAACTTGGTGGGCTGCATCATCACAAACGAGATGTAGCGGTCGTCGGCGGTCGGATAGAGGCCGACGAGCGGGTTTATCGGCGAGCCGTGCACGCCCGGCGGGAAGGCCTCCATGCGCTGGCCGAGGTGCTTGGTCAGCGCCACGGTGTGCCCGAGTGACCACAGCCCGCTGCCCAGCAGCGAGACGTCGACCACCGACGGCTCACCGGTGCGCTCGCGCTTCAGCAGCGCCGCGGCGATCCCGCCGGCCAGGTTCGTACCGGAGATGGTGTCGCCGTAAGCCGGGCCCGGGGGCCCCACCATGCCGGGCGTGCCGGGCGGCGTGATGGTGGCGGCGGTGCCGGCCCGGCACCAGAACGCGGTCATGTCGTAGCCGCCCTTGACGGACTCTTCGCCGCGCGGGCCCAGCGCGCTGCCGCGTGCGTAGATGATCTTGGGGTTCACCGCGCGGATGTCGTCGACGTCGATCCCGAACTTCTGCCGGTGCCCGGGCAGGAAGCTGGTGAGGAAGACGTCTGCGTTCTTCGCCAGCTCCAGCAGGATCTCGCGGCCCTCCGGTATCGACATGTCCAGGCCGATGCTGCGCTTGCCTCGGTTGGCGTGCTCGATGTTCGGGTTGGGATCGCCTTCGACCCGCAGCAGGCCGGTCTGCCGCAGTCCGCGTTGCGGATCGCCGGTGACGGCGTGCTCGACCTTGACGACGTCGGCGCCCCATTCCCGCAGCACCGCGCCCGCCGAGGGGACGAACCCGTACATCGCGACTTCGAGGACGCGGATGCCGTCCAATGGCCTGCTCATCTGCTCAACCCACCACCGTCGCGAACGTCTTGGACTCCAGGAACTCTTCGAGCCCCGCGGTGCCCATCTCCCGGCCGATGCCGGACTGCTTGTATCCGCCGAACGGACTGTCGGGACTGAAGTAGTTGCCGCCGTTGATCGAGAAGGTGCCGGTGCGGATCCGGCGCGCGAGCGCCAGTGCGCGGTCCTGGCTTCCGAACACGGCACCCGACAGCCCGTAGATCGAGTTGTTCGCAATGCGCACCGCATCGTCGTCGTCGTCATAGGTGATGACGACGAGAACCGGGCCGAAGACCTCCTCCTGCGCGATCTCGCTGTCGGGGTCGACGCCGGTCAACAATGTCGGCGTATAGAAGTAGCCGGGGTCGACCTTTTGGCCGCCGGTCACCAGCGTCGCGCCGGCCGCCACCGCGCGCTGCACCATGTCGTCGACCTTGTCGCGCTGCTTCTCGCTGATCAGTGGCCCCATGTAGGTGGACGGGTCAGCTGGATCTCCGTAGCGCACCAGGCCGAAGTTGTTCTTGAGCAGTTCGACGATCTCGTCGTGGTGCGAACGCGGCACCAGCAGCCGCGACGTCAGCGCGCAGCCCTGGCCGGCATGCGTGACCATGCTGAACGCGCTGAACAGTGCGGCGGTGTTGAAGTCGGCGTCGTCGAGCACGATGGCGGCCGACTTGCCGCCGAGTTCGAGGAAGACCTTCTTGAGGGTCTCGCTGGCGGCGGCCATGATCCGGCGGCCGGTCGGCGTCGAGCCGGTGAATGTGACCATGTCGACGTCCGGGCTGGTGGTCAGCGCGGCGCCGACCTCGGGGTCGGCCCCGCTGAGCACGTTGACGACGCCGGCGGGGATGTCGGTGTGGTTGGCGATCAGCTCACCGAGCGCCAGGGTGATCAGCGGCGTGTCCGGCGCGGACTTGAGGATCACCGTGCAACCGGCGGCCAGTGCGGGTGCCAGCTTCGCCAGCGCCAACTGGTTCGGGTAGTTGTAGGCGATGATCGCGGCCACCACTCCCGCGGCTTCCTTCTCCACCCAACGGTGATGCTGCATGCCCCGGCTCTCGATGTTGCCGAGGTCCTCGGTCAGCGGATAACTCTTCAGCAGGCCGGCGTAGTAGCGCACGATCTCGATGGGTTGGTCGAGCTGCGCGCCCTGACAGAGCGCCTCGGTGGCACCGACTTCGGCGATCGTCAGTGCGGCGAGTTCGTCGCGGTGGTCGACCAGCGCCCGGTGGAACTGCTCGAGGCAGCGGATTCGCAGTTCGGTGTTCGTCGACCAGTCGGTCTCGTCGAACGCGCGGCGCGCCGCGGCGACGGCGGCTTGGGCGTCAGCGACCGAGGCGTCGGGCGCATACCCGAGCACGTCACCGGTGGCCGGGTTGACGGAGGGAAACGTCCGGTCGGTCTCGAGCAGTCGGCCGTCGATCAGCAGCCGCCGCTCCAGGGAGTCTGGAGCCGCCTCGTCACTCGAGATGGTGGTCGCTTCCTGCATCATCCTCCTCGGCAATCACTATGGGGTGGGCCAGTGCTTGACCAGTGCTGGCAGATGTGATGGAAACTTCATTCTCATCACCGGCGAATCATACATTCGCCTGAAGAGAACTCAAGAGAATGTCCGGAATCGTCACTGCCTGCGGATAACGGTGCGACAATCAGCCCTCCGGCGTCTCACCAGTGCGAATCGCCGGGGCTGGCTGTCTTGCGGAGTTACAAGAGCCGAGAGTACGGTTCTCATAATCGAAAGGACCGTTCTTTGATGGCGTCGCGCAGGTGAGGAGCAAGATGACCGGGCCACGGGCGGAGTCATGAAGAACGCCGTCGTCACCGGAGGTGGATCCGGCATCGGACAGGCCGTGGCGCGCCGGTTGCGTGCCGACGGCATGCACGTGGCCGTCATCGACATCAACCCGTCGGATGAAGAGTTCGCGTTCACGGCCGACGTGACCGACCGGGGTCAGGTGGCCGCCGCACTAGACGCGATCCGCGCGCAACTCGGCCCGGTGACGGTCCTGGTGAATGCCGCGGGCATGGAGAAGTTCAAGCGCTTCACCGATCTCGAGTTCGCCGACTGGCAGCGGGTGATCGACGTCAACCTGAACGGGGTGTTCCACTGCATCCAGGCCGTGCTGCCCGACATGCTCGAGGCCGGTTGGGGACGCATCGTCAACATCTCGTCGTCGAGCACACACTCCGGGCAGCCGTACATGTCGTCGTACGTGGCGGCCAAGTCGGCGGTAAACGGGCTCACCAAGTCGCTGGCGCTCGAGTACGGCCCGGCCGGCATCACCGTCAACGCCGTACCGCCGGGTTTCATCGACACCCCGATGCTGCGCAAGTCCGAGGAACGCGGCTACCTGGTGGTGCAGCAGAACATCGACACCACGCCGGTGCGCCGGATCGGCAGACCCGAGGACATCGCGGCCGCGTGCGCATTCCTGGTCTCCGAGGAAGCCGGTTACATCACCGGTCAGATCCTCGGCGTCAACGGCGGCCGGAACACGTAGCGAAGTAATCGCCAGTTACAGGAAAGGAACTCGAGTGGGACGCGTACAGGGAAAGGTCGCATTCGTCACCGGTGCGGCGCGCGGGCAGGGACGCAGTCACGCCGTACGGCTGGCGGAGGAGGGGGCCGACATCATCGCGGTCGACCTCTGCGAGAACATCGACACCATCGGCTATCCGATGGCCACGCCGGAGGATCTCGAGGAGACTGCGGCGTTCATCGAAAAGACCGGCCGGCGGGTGGTCACCGCCAAGGCCGACGTACGCGAGGCTTCTCAGCTGAAGGCCGCGCTCGAAGACGGCATCGCGCAACTCGGCGGCCTGGACATCGTCGTCGCGCAGGCCGGTGTCGCGGGGATGAAAGGCCAACCGCCGCTGCAGGCGTGGATCGACGTCATCAACACCAACCTGATCGGGACGATCAACGCGATCCAGGTGTCGCTGCTGCACCTCAAGGAGGGCGCGTCGATCATCGCGACCGGATCCACCGCGGCGCTGATGGACACCCACCAGAAGAACGACCCCGGCAACGACCCCGGCGGCATGGCCTACGTGCACTCAAAGCG
The DNA here is from genome assembly GCF_001672895.1 of Mycobacterium sp. E740. GTDB lineage: Bacteria > Actinomycetota > Actinomycetes > Mycobacteriales > Mycobacteriaceae > Mycobacterium. The sequence goes on along the minus strand of NZ_LZKP01000037.1, from coordinate 70,171 downwards.
CGCGCTGTCGGCGTACGTGCACGATCTCGCCACCGAACTGGCGCCGCGCGGGATCCGCGCCAACGTCGTGCACCCGACCAACTGCAACACCAACATGCTGCAGAGCGAGCCGATGTACCGCTCCTTCCGGCCCGACCTGGAAAAGCCGGAGCTCAAGGACGCCGAGCCCGTGTTCTACGTGCAGCAGGCGATGAAGGTGCCCTGGATCGAGCCGGAGGACATCAGCAACGCGGTGCTGTGGCTGGCCTCCGACGAAGCGCGCTTCGTCACCGGCGCCCAGCTGCGCGTCGACGCCGGCGGCTACCTGAAGTGGTACGACTACCACAACTAAGCGCAAAGGAGTTGTGACAGTGAAGGTTTCAGTAGACGGATCACGCTGCCAGGGGCACACCCTGTGCGCCATGATCGCTCCCGACTCGTTCGTGCTCGACGATGTCGACGGCCATGCATCGCCGGTGAACGAGGTGGTGCCCGCCGACCAGGAGGACGTGGTCCGGGAGGCGGCGCAGTCGTGTCCGGAACAGGCCATCGTCATCGAATGACCCGCCTTTGAAGCGCGAAGGCCGCCGAGGAAGCAAATAGGAGACACGCCGTGACAGTCGACGATGTCGCGACCGACGACGACCGCAAGAAGAACAGGTACCACTTCGACCGGCACACACCGGAATACCGGCTGCAGTTCGAGAAGATCACCGAGGAGATGCAGTCCCGGTGCCCGATGGCCTGGACGGACACCTACGCCGGGCACTGGGTCGCAGCCGACAGCAAGCACGTGTTCGAACTGGCCCGCTGCCCCGCGGTGTCCAATCATCACGACATCACCGGCGAGACACCGTTTCAGGGCATCACGATCCCGAAGGCCAGCCGTGCCACCGTGGTTCGCGGCGGCATCCTGGAGATGGACGAGCCCGAGCACAGCGCTTACCGGGGCGCGTTGAACCCGTACCTGTCTCCCGCGGCGATCAAACGCTGGGAGCCGTTCGTCGACGAGATCACCCGGGCCGCGCTCGATGAGCACATCGAGTCGGGCCGCATCGACTTCGTCGAGCACCTGGCCAACGTCGTACCCGCGGTGTTCACGCTGGCGATGATGGGCATCGATCTGAAGAAGTGGAACGTCTACAGCGAGCCCACCCACGCCTCGGTGTACACGCCTGAACACTCCCCCGAGCGGGAGAAGATCAACGAGCAGCACCGCGAAATGGGCATCGACATCATCAACAACATGATGGAGATCCGGGAGAATCCGCGTCCCGGGCTGGTGAATGCGCTGGTGCAGTTGCGGGTCGACGGCGAACCCGCGCCCGACATGGAGATTCTCGGCAACCTCGGCCTGATCATCGGCGGCGGTTTCGACACCACCACCGCGCTGACCGCGCACGCACTCGAATGGCTCGGCGAGCACCCCGACGAACGCGAACGGCTGAGTCGTGAGCGCGACAAGCTGCTGCATCCGGCCACCGAGGAGTTCCTGCGGTTCTTCACCCCGGCGCCGGGCGACGGCCGGACCTTCGCCGAGGACGTCGAGGTGGAGGGCCACCAGTTCAAGCAGTATGAGCGGCTCTGGCTGTCCTGGGCGATGGCCAACCGCGATCCGTCGGTGTTCGACCAGCCCAATGAGGTCATCCTCGACCGGAAGGGCAACCGGCACTTCAGCTTCGGCATCGGTGTGCACCGGTGCGTGGGCTCCAATGTGGCGCGCACCGTCTTCAAGTCGATGCTGACCGCCGTGCTGGACCGCATGCCCGACTACGTGTGTGATCCCGAAGGCACGGTTCACTACGACACGATCGGCGTGATCCAGGGCATGCGCAATCTGCCCGCCACGTTCACGCCGAGCAAGCCGCTCGGTCCGGGCCTCGACGAGACGTTGGAGAAGCTGCAGCGCATCTGCCACGAACAGGAACTCGCCCGGCCGATCACCGAGCGCAAGGAAGCCGCCGTCATTTACTGATCGGTGGAGGTGACCGCCCGTTAGGCTGGTTCGATGAGCAGCGGCACAGAAGTGGAAGGACCGCGATGAAGCGCATCAAGTTCGGGCCTGTTGTCGCCGCGCTCATGCTGGCCGTCGCCATCCTCACACCGTCGCAGGCCAACGCCACGATGATCTGGGGCAACTACGACCTGCAGACCAACCGGTACGACCGGGCGTCCTGGTTCTGGTTCATCCACCCCTGCTATCCAGACAAGCAGCCCGACTGCGCGTATATCAGCGCCACGCCTCGCCTCAAGTTCTACGCGTACTACGAGGGGCAGGCCCAGCTGGTCAACGGGCGCTACACCATGACCACGGATGTGCCCGACGGCCTGCGTTGCCCGGGGCAGGTCCTGCCCACCCATGAGACCTACTCGTGGGACGAGGCGTCGCTCGTCGGCACCATCGAGTCGCGTTACGACGTCGGCTGTTTCAACGGGCCGCCCGGCACGCAGTTCTGGACGTTCAAACTGCAACGGCTCTAGACCCGTTAGTCACGAGCTGTAGCGCTGCCGAATCCCGTTGAAGCGATCCCACATCATCGCGGTGCGTTCGGCCGGGGTCACCGTGGCAGTGTCGACAGGTAGTGCGCCGGTCAGATCGGTTCGCTTGACCAGCCGCGTGCTCAGCGCCACCGGCTCGCCTTCGAGCATGTGCCGGTAGGTCACGTTGCCCCGTTCGAAACCTTGAGTGTCCATCCAGTTGCGCAGGCCGGGGTCGTCGTGGCACAGCACCAGCCGGATCCTGCCGTCCGAGTCGACGGCGGTGCGACTCGGCGTGTAGCTCACCGGCCGGTACAGGTAGTCCATGCTGGTGAAGAACGCACCCATATTGGTCAGCATCCACAGCCCGTCGTGCGCGTGGAATTCGATGATCAGCGCCTCGTCGGGGGCGAGACGCCAGTGCATGTTCACCGCCGCGCGGCCGCGCTTCTCGTCCGCGCCCGTCGACGTGAAGTCGGGAAACATGTTGGGGCGGTCGGCGTCCACACCGCCGTGAGTGAAGGGGTACTCGGGCCAGTCGGTCATCATCCCCGTCAGGAAGTCGCCGGCCCAGCCGATGGCCTCGACCATGTCCGCCGCAGTGGGCAGCGGTTTCGGCGATTCCATGTCGACGCGTTCTATGCGCAACCGGGCCGGCTTCTCGTCCCACCGGTCGAAACCCTGACGGATGAACAACTTTCGCGAACCCGCCGTGGTGGGCAGCCAGTTGCGGTCCCGATCAGCACCGCCGACGTACGCCTCGAAGCTGCCGTCGGGCGCGGTTTGCAGCTGGGCACCGGTGAGGTTCGCCTCGGGAACGTCGCCGAAGGGTTCATGCAAGACGCCCGGCCCGTCCCGGCGTGGTCCTTGGACCGTGATGTTGAAGAACCGGGCCGTGCCGCGATCGCCGGTGATGCGGTACGTCGACCCCCCATCGATCCAGGCCTGCTGATAGAGGAAGTCCGCACAGTCGCCGCCGAGCTTGCGGGTGGGATGACAGAACGTGTGGATCATCGGGTAGCGCGTATCGCGGGTCTCCAGCGCCAGGTCGAAAGCCTGGCCCAGATTTTGTGTGAGGAAACGGAACCCGTCGACGCGCTGAACTTCCGTCGCGGGATTGGGGTCCTTGAAGACCTGCTCCCCCGCCGCCTTCAACCGGTCGCAGAAGGTGTCCCACGCCGTCTTGAGCACGGCGTCTTCGGAGCCCTCTCCGAAACCCATCGCCACTCCTAACGGTCGAGTCGTTCCAGCATCGTCGATACCACCGTGCAGCCGCGGCGGGCCGCTTGCAGCCGACCCTCGCGCTCGACGCGCGGGCCGATCAGTTCCAGGTCGAAGTGATGCGGATATCCCGACGCGAGCGCCGCTTCGACGAAGGGCTCGATGGGAATGGCGCCGTCGCCGGGCACCGCGCGCGCCGGCAGCGCGCGATCGCCGAGCACGTAGTCACTCAGCTGGATGACCTGCGTCCGCGGCAGTGCCCGCTCGAGCAACGCGCGCAGCCCCGCCTCGGCCCAGCAGTGGAAGAGGTCGATACAGATGTCGAGCCCGGTCATCTCGGCCAGCGTGATCGTGTCGCGCAGGCTGTGGGCGATATGCATGTCGGCGTAGAGACTCGACGCGTTCTCGATCGCCAGCGCCACGCCGGCCTGCCTCGCCACGTCCTTGCACGGGGCCACCGCGTCTCCGAAGCGCTGCGCGGCGTCGTCCCACGTGAGATCACCGCGGCCGCCAGTCAACATGTAGACCACCCGCGCGCCCACGCCGGCCGCCGCGTCGATGACCGACATCAGCGAATCCCGCGACGAGAACAGGTGATACACGGTCTCGACCGTGTAGTCCCCTTGACTGATCATCGTCCGCAGGTCCGGCTCGAAGAGTTGCGTGTCGATGAGGCTGAGCCGCCGGACGCCGAGCGCCCGCCAGTGTGACTCCATCTCGCGTACCGACGAGCCCATGAACGTCACGCTGTGCACAGAGATCCGATCGTCGGTCACCTCAGCCCCGCTTCTCGATCTCGACGCCGAAACGCTCCCGGAAGGCCCGGAATTCGTCGTGCAGAGCATCGAGATCCTCACCGATATCGGTCAGCAGCGACGTCGAATACCGGAACTTGCCGTGCCTGTCACCCGGGTTGGCGGTCAGATACGCGCGCATCGCGGTCTCCGCCTCGGAGTTCAGCGCTCGGCCGGCGAATTCGTAATAGCGGCGCACGGTGTCGACCTGGTCGGCGACGAAATCGCTGTACCGCACGTGCAGTATCCGCGGATCGTCCACCAGCGGATGGCTCATCGTGTTGGCGATGCTCTCGCGGGTCAGCTGCAGGTGCATCTTGGCGGCGGCGTGCAGGTCGACCGGCCCGGCGATGCCCTCGAGAATGTCAGCCATCATCATCGTGCGCGAGGCGGCGACCTGCACCGGGTCGCGGTGCAACCACATCAGCGTCGCGTCGGGATACGCTTCGAAGAACTCCGTCAGCCGGAAGCCGTGAAACCCCTTGAGCACCCAGCGTTTCCGCGGCCGACCGTACTGCAGGTGCTGCAGCATCGCCCGGTGGATGCGGTACTGCGCAGCCGCATCGGTGGGCAGTCCGCCGACGACGCTCTGCATCGGCACGCGCCACCACGCCGTGGGCGTCAGCACCCTGAAGTCGAACGCCCACGTCCGTTCGTCCTCGGGCAGGCCGTCGCCCAGCATGTCGTTGTAGGGGTGGCTGTGCAACCACTTCGGCAGCGTCGCGTTGATCTCGCGCCAGTCGGCCTCGGCCCGCGCGCGTCGCGGATCGGCACCGTCGACGGTGCCGGGCGGAGGCGAGGGGTACATCACCTCCCAGAATCGCAGCGCCCGGGACGCGGGGTCGACGGACATCAGCGCATGCATCAGCGTGGTGCCCGAGCGCGGTTCCCCGGTGACGAACATCGGCCGCTCGATGACCTCCTCGGCGAGCGGATAGCGGCGCCGGTCTTCGAAGAACTCCAGCCGCGAGGTCAGCAGCCAGTGGCACACCTCGGCCGCGCGCCGCTGACCATCGGCGTCCATGCCGACGGCGTTGAGGTGGTCCACCACCAGCGAAAAGCGTTCGGGCAGTGTGGGATCGCCGTAGTCGTCAAGTCCAGTGTCATGCTCGGCGCGGGCAAGCAGGTCCGCCGCGACCAGGTCTGCGGTCACTGGACGTCTCCGCACAGTTTCACCAGCTCGTCCTCGACGTCGCGCACGTTCTGCGCCGACTGCGCGGTGTACCGCAGGCCCGCCATGGCGCCGTAGTCCATGATCTTCGGCACTCGCAGTCCCGCGTCGACATACTCCTTGATGACGCGGGCGAGCCGCTTGGGTGTGCCGTGCGGCACCATCGCCAAGACCATCTCAGGTTCGACCCGGTCGAGGAAGTCGACGATGCGCTCGCGGGTGAGCACCGCTGGGTCGATGTCCTGGTATCCGCGCCAGTTCTCCCCCATCGGGTGCTCGAAACCCGCCGTGCGCAGCACCTCGGCGGACACCTGCAGCAGGAACGACTTCACCAGGGGCGCGTCGAGGATCTCGGCGATCGCGGCGTCGTCACGACCGACCAGGCACACCTGGATGAAGCACGGTGTGATCGCCGCCGGATCGCGGTCGGCCTTCTCAGCGGAAAGCCGCACCGTCGCAAGCTTTTCCGCGTAGTCCTCCGGTGACCAGGCCCCCGTCGGCCACCACCCGTCCGCGTACCGGCCGACGATGTCGAGAGTGCGCGGACCGCTGCCGCCGATCCAGATGCGCGGCGGCCGGCCGTCGTACGGTTCGGTGTCCAATCGCGCGTGCTGCAGTCGGTAGAACCGGCCCTCGAAGTCGACGGGCCCGTCGCTGTCCCACAGCAGGCGGATGACGCGCAGCGCCTCCTCGAACCGGCTGACCGGCCGACTGAAATCGAAACCGTACGGCACCGTGTTCTCGGTCTCGCCGCTGCCCAGGCCCAGGATGAAGCGGCCCTGCGCGAGATGGTCGATGGTCAGCGCGCTCTGCGCCAGCAGCGACGGGTGACGTCGCACCGTGTCGACGACGCTCGTCACCAACGGCACGTTCTTCGTCAGCACCGCGGCGGCGGCGGCCACCGCCATCGCGTCGAGGTGACGGTGCGGCGACGGTGAAACCGTTGCGAGGTCGGTGAACTCAGGTGTCCAGATGGAGTCCGGCCAGAAGCTGACCATGTGGTCGGGCAGCCAGATCGAGTGGTAGCGGCCGCTGTCGAGCGTTTGCAGGGTAGACAGGTCCAGCGGCAGTGTGGTGCGCAGGTACGCAGCGGGCTGAACCTTCATATGGCTGCACAACTCGGCTCGAGTGTCGCGTTAGCGCACGCTTCCTCGCGAAAGTCGTCGATCAACCCGACACTCGCGGGGCTTCTGGTCGGGCGGTACCTCATAGCCGTCCCAGCTCGCCCAGGAACGTCTGTGTGTGCGCGATGCGGCCGGTCAGCGTCTTCGGATCCCCGGTGCACATCAGATAAGCGGTCTCGGTGATCAGCGAGATGTCCTCGGTGTCGGTCTTGGCCAGATCGAGCGCACCGGCGCCCTCGGTGGCGACAGGGTTGGTCGGCGCGGCGGCGTTGACCGCGATGCCGTCGTCGTACAGTTCGGCCGCAAGGCTTTTCGTCAGCCGGTTCAGGGCAGCCTTCGCCGTGCCGTAGATGCCGAAGCCCGCGCTGCGATCGAACTCGGCGAACGGAGGCCCGTCGGGAAGGTCACCGCCGACGGATGTCACGTTGAGCACCCACCCGCGGCCGCGCTCCCGCATGGCGGGGATAGCCAGCTGCGTCAGATGCAGCGGAGCCATCACATGCATCTCTATCATGAGGCGGACTCGCCGCTCGGGGAACTCGTCGAGCGGGCGCAGGAACGTCACCGCCGCGTTGTTGACCAGGATGTCGGGTGCCCCGACTGTCTGCACCACCTCAGCGAAGAGGCGCTCGCGCTCGTCGCTCTGCGACAGGTCGGCGGCCACCGCGACCGCAGAACCACCCGCGGCCTCGATGTCCTCCAATGTCTGACGCAGCGAGCCTTGGTATTTCGGATCCGGATCGAGCGTGCGCGCTGTCAGCGCGACGGTCGCACCCGCTGCGGCCAGCCGCTTGGCGATGGCCTTGCCGAGTCCTCGGCTGGTTCCGGTGACCAGGGCGACCTTGCCGTCACACGTCATCGTTGCCCCCTCAGGTGCGCGGGATGCCCGCGAGCTTGTCGGCGAACTTGACTTCGGCGGCTTCCCGCAGCCGCAGCAGATGCTCGGACGGAAACGCGTCCGGCGCCGGTGCGACATCCTTGAGCAGCAGCCGCGCGAGCGTGACCTTGTGCACCTCCGTCGGCCCGTCGGCCAGGCCGAGCACGAACGACTCCGTGAGGTACTGCACGAACGGCATCTCGTGGGAGGTGCCCAGCGATCCGTGTAACTGCAACGCCCGCGCCGACACGTCGTGCAACACCTTCTGCATCATGGCCTTGACGGCGGAGATGTCCGCGCGCACAGCCTTGTAGTCGTTGTACTTGTCGATCTTCCATGCTGTCTGCAGGGTCAGCAGCCGGAACGCCTCGATCTCCATCCACGAGTCGGCGATCATCTCCTGGACCATCTGCTTGTCGGCCAGCACCGAGCCCTGGGTGTAGCGCGACACCGCCCGCTCGGTGAGCATGTCGAAGATCCGTCGCACCAGCCCCACGGTCCGCATGGCGTGGTGGATGCGCCCGCCGCCCAGCCTGGTCTGGGCCACGACGAACGCACCGCCGCGCGGTCCCAGCATGTGGTCGTCGGGCACCCGGACGTTCTCGTAGCGGACATAGCCCTCGCGGCCGCCACCGAGCGGCTGGTACCCCAGCCCGACGTCGCGCAGCACGTTGATGCCGGGGGTGTCGCCGGGCAGCACGAACATCGAATAACGTTGATACGGCGGCGCGTCCGGATCAGTCATCGCCATCACGATGATGAACGACGCCATCGACGCGAACGACGAATACCACTTCTCGCCGTTGATGACCCAGTGGTCGCCGTCGCGCATCGCGGTCGTGGTGAACACCTTCGGGTCGGCCCCGCCGTGCGGTTCGGTCATCGAGAAGCACGACACGATCCGGTTGTCCAGCAGCGGTTCGAGATACCGCGACTTGAGTTCGGGCGTTCCGTAGTGCGCGAGGATCTCACTGTTGCCGGAATCGGGTGCCTGTGAACCGAACACGATCGGCGCACACTCCGAACGTCCGAGGATCTCGTTGAGCAGCGCGAGCTTGACCTGGCCGTAGCCGGGACCGCCCAGGTGCGGCCCGAGGTGCGTGGCCCACAGCCCGCGCTCCTTGACGATCTGCTGCAGCGGAGGGATCAGTGCCTGCCGCACGGGGTCGTCGAGGTCGTGGGACTCCTTTACGATGTAGTCGATCGGTTCGCACTCCTCGCGGACGAACTGCTCGACCCACTGCAGCTGTTCGGCCCACTCGGGGTCAGTGGAGAAGTCCCAGGCCACAACTCGTCCTTCCGTACGTTCAGGTGCCCGACCACTTGCTCCGACGCTGCGCCGCATCGTCGGTCGCGTGCGAGAGCACCTGGTTGCGGTTCTCCAGTTCCAGCGCCGCGTCCAGCGGAGCGTCGGTGTTGGCCTGCAGCGCGCGCTTGGTCAACTGCACGCCCAGCGGAGAGAGGGCGGCGATCGTCGTCGCCACTTCGACGGCGCGCTCGAACAGCCGGTCGGCTTCGACGAGTTCGCTGACCAGCCCTCGGCGGTCGGCCTCCTCAGCCGATACGGTGCGCCCGGTCAACATCCAGTCGGCCGCGACGCTGGTGCCGACGATGCGCGGCAGGTGATAGCTCATGCCCATCTCCGCACCGGACAGACCGAGCAGTATCGCGGCATTGCCGAAAGAGGCCGCCGTGGAACATATCCGGATGTCCGATGCGAGCGCCAGCGCCAGGCCGGCGCCGACGCAGGGACCGTTGACCGCGGCGATCACCGGCTGCGGAAGGGCCCGAATGGCCTCGGGCAGCGCGGCCATCGACTCCTGGAAGCGCATCCGGTCAATCGCCGGAGCCGACGCGTCGAGCATGCCGGGCCCGAAGTTGCGCACGTCGATACCTGAACAGAAACCGCGCCCCGCGCCGGTCAGCACCACGGCGTTGACTGACGTGTCGGCGGCGATCTCGCGAAACGCCTGGGCCAGTGCGTCCCGCATGGCCTCGTCGATGGCGTTGAGCTGTCGAGGTCGATTCAGTTGCAGGACAAGAACACCGGACTGCGGCCGGTCGATCGAGAGCGCCTCGGCCACCGTCGTCAGCGCCGCGGCAGGCCGAGTACCTGGGTGGCGATGATGTTGCGCTGGATCTCCGAGGTGCCGCCGGCGATCGTGCCACCGAAACTGCGCGCGTACCGTTCGAACCAGCTCGCGAAGTAGTGGTCGAGGTTCATGTGCTCGTACGGTCCCGAGGTCGACGGATGCACCAGTCCCTCTGCACCGGCGGCGGTCAGCGCGTTCTCCATCGCTTGGCGCTCGGCCTCCGAACCGAACAGTTTGAGGACCGACACCGAGGCGGTGTCCATCTCACCGCGCGCCGCGCGGGCCAGCGCCGCCGAGCCCATCGCCCGCAGCGCCTGGTAGTCCATGATCGTCGTGGCGTACTGGTCACGCTGGAGTTCGGTGCGCGGCCGGAAGTCGGCGATCATGTTGTCGATCCGGTCGGCGAACCCCAGCCACATCATCGTGCGCTCATGTCCCAGGGAGCCGTTGGCGACGCCCCAGCCGCCGTTGAGCGGTCCGACGAGGTTCTCCGCGGGTACGCGCGCGTCGGTGAAGAACACCTCGTTGAAGTCGAGATTGTCCTGTCCGGTCATGTCGGCGAACGGGCGGCACACGACGCCTGGCGTGTCGGTCGGGATGATCAGCGCGCTGATCCCCTTGTGCTTGGGCGCATCCGGGTCGGTGCGCACGAACGTCAGCAGGAAATCGGCGTCGTGCGCACCCGAGGTCCACACCTTCTGGCCGTTGACCACGAAGTGGTCGCCGTCGAGCACCGCTCGCGTCCGCAGTGAGGCCAGATCCGAGCCGGCGCTCGGCTCACTCATCCCGAGCGACGCGGTGATCTCGGCGCGCAGCACCGGCACCGCCCAGCGGTGCTTCTGCTCGTCGGAGCCGAACGAGATCAACGATGCCGCAATGATGTTCACACCCTGCGGGTTGAAGCTGTGGTAGATGCGACGGCGGCACAACTCGTCGAGGTGAACGAACTGCTGCACCACCGAGGCGTTACGCCCGCCGAACTCCGGCGGCTGGGCGGGCAGCAGCCAGCCGTTGTCGAACAGCAGGCGTTGCCAGTCGCGGGCCCACTGCGGCATGTGCGAGACCGACCGCGGCCGCTCCAACGTCTGCGCCTCCGAGGGCAGATGCTCGTCGAGAAAAGCCGCGAACTCGGCGCGGAACTCCTCGACTTCGGAATCAAAAGTCAGCTGCACCGGTGCTCCTGTATTCCTCGGCGATGACTGCACGATGCTCGGCCGCGCCGCCGAGCATCAACTCGCCGGCCTTCGCCCGCTTCAGTGCGAACTGGAGGTCGTTCTCCCATGTGAAGCCCATCGCGCCGAACAACTGCAGGCCATGCCGGAACACCAGAGCCTGCGCCTCGCCCGCGGACGCCTTGGCCATCGCGGCCGCCAGCCGTCGACGGGGATCGTCGGCCGCTATCGTCAGCGCTGCGAAGTACGACAGCGCCCGCGCACGTTCGGTCGCGACGTGCATGTCGACCGCCTTGTGTTGCACCGCCTGGAAGGAACCGATCGCGACGCCGAACTGCTGGCGCTGCTTGGCATGTTCGAGCACCAGGTCGAGGATTCGCTGGCAGGCGCCGACCGTGGTGACGGCCAGCCCGGTCAGCGCGACGTGGCGCGCCCGTTCGGCATCGGCCCCCTGCACCCGATCCGTGTCGGGCACCCGCGCGTCGACGAACGAGACGTCGGCGACGTGCAGTACCGGATCGAAGACGGGGCTGCGGCGTGCGGCGGCCCGGTCGGCCTCGACGACGAACACGCCGGCTTCTGTCACGACGGCGAACTGCTCGGCGCGGTCACCGTCGAGGACGTGCCGGGCGGTGCCGTCGAGCACCCAGCCGTCGGCGACCCGGTGCGCGCTGACGCCGTCGTACACCGCGGTCGCGGCCCGGTGGGGATCAAACCGCTCCCCTGCCAGCGGCGCGAACTGGGTCAGGGTCGCGAGAAACGGTGTCGGGTCGGTGGCCCGGCCGAGCTCCTCGAGCACGATCGCGAGTTCGACCGCGTTCTCCGGGTCGGCCAACTCGGTCCAGCCGGCGTCGACGTAGGTCTTCCACAGTGGCGTCGGGTCGACCCCGTTCTCGGCGATACCGCGCACGAGCGAGGCCGGGCACTGCTTGCTGACCGCGTCGCGCACAGTCTCCTGCCAGAGTCGCTGATCGGCGTCGAACTCCAGTAACACCTAGCCTCCCGGGTTCTCAGAGATGTGCAGCGCGTCCGGCGAGAATAACATTCTCCTGAGATGTCGTAATCGTTCTCCCGATATGACTACCCCGTTTCGCTGCCAGCGTGTCGTGCAGGTGACCAGCGCGCACCCTGACCTGCGCAGAGGTAAGCGTTTCGTTGAGAACTCGATTCTTGCGAATGAAGAACAACGCTTTACACTGGAGGTGTTCGGCGCTTCGCGCAGCGCTTTCCTGCGCCCTGCCGACCGCCGGATGACATCGGAGGACAGCCTTGGTCATGCAACACCCGGACGGGAACACCACCCCGGTAATCGACGCGAGCGTGCACATCTTCAGCAAGTCGAACAAGGACCTCCGCAGCTTCATGCGCGAGCCGTTCAAGAGCCGCGGGTTTCCCGACTACGAGATGGACTGGTACGGCGCGCCAGGTGGCGAGTACGCCCCCGGCACCGATGCCGATCGCCGCTATCCGGGATCGGACCCCGAGTTCGTCGGTCGGCAGCTGTTCGACGAGCGCGGCGTGGACATCGCGATACTGCACCCGATGACGCGCGGCATCATGCCCGATCGGCATCTGGGCACGGCCATCTCGGCTGCCCACAACGAGTTGATGGTCACGCGCTGGCTCGACGACAACCCGTACGCCGACCGCTTCCGCGGCACCATCCGGGTCAACCCAGACGACATTCCCGGCGCCCTTCGCGACATCGCGAAGTACAAAGACCATCCCCGCGTCGTGCAGATCGGCGTACCTCTGCAGTCCCGCGAGCTGTACGGCAAGCCGCAGTTCTGGCCGCTGTGGGAGGCAGCTGTCGAGGCGAACCTGCCGGTCTCGGTGCACATCGAGATGGGCGCGGGAATCCAGTTCGCGCCGACGCCTTCCGGCGTGCCCAGGACCTACGAGAACTACGTCAGCTTCATGGCGCTCAATTACCTCTACCACCTGATGAACCTCATCGTCGAAGGCGTATTCGAACGGATGCCGACGCTGAAGTTCGTGTGGGCCGACGGCGCCGCCGACCTGCTGACACCGTTCATGTGGCGGATGGACTGCTTCGGTCGCCCGCACCTGGAGCAGACGCCATGGGCACCGAAGATGCCGAGCGACTACTTGCCCGGTCACACGTACTTCGTGCAGGGCGTGATGGACGGCCCCGGTGACGTGGAGTATGCCGGCGAATGGCTGAGTTTCACGGGCAAGGATGACATGGTGATGTACGGGTCGAGCTACCCGCACTGGCAACTCAACGACCTGTTGGTGCCCTCCACGTACACCGCCGAACAGCGCGACAAGCTGTGCTGGCGAAACGCCGCCGAACTGTACGGCATAGACGTCGGCGCGTCGGTGAGCGCACAGTGATAGGACTCGAAAGCTCGGAGAAGCGGTGAAAGGCAGGGAGTCACGATGACGGTGACAGTGACAGAGCGCAAACCGGCCGCCGAACGAGTCGCGGTGCGTTGCGTCGACTCCGACGTGCACCCGACTCCGAGGGCGGGCGAGCTGACGCCGTACATCCCGGAGCCATGGCGCAGCAAGTACTTCCTGACGCGCAAGATCGGTGACCAGATCTACTACGACGCACCGGACTACGCGCACGCCTACGCGATGCGCGTGGACACGTTCCCCGCCGACGGCAACTTCGCCGGCAGTGACCCGGATCTGGCGTTCAAGCAGCTGATCATGGAGGCGGGTGCCGACATCGCGATCCTGGAGCCCGCCGCCTACCCCGCGCGTTTCCCCGAGGTCAATCACGCGATGAGCGTGGCGCTCAACGATTGGCAGGCCAACCACTGGCTGGACGGTCACAACAACTGGCATGAGCGGTGGCGCGGATCGATCTGCGTGGCGATCGAGGCGCCGCAGGATTCGGCCCGCGAGATCGAGCGCTGGGCCGGACATCCCTACATGGGCCAGATCCTGATCAAGGCCGAACCCCGTCCGGCGTGGGGAGATCCGAAGTACAACCCGATCTGGGAAGCCGCCACCAAGCACGACATCACGGTGAGCTGTCACCTGTCGCGCAGCCACCACGAGGAACTGCCGATCCCGCCGGTCGGATTCCCCAGCTACAACCACGATTTCATGGTCACCTACTCGCTGCTGGCCGCGAACCAGGTGATGAGCATGGTCTTCGACGGACTGTTCGACCGGTTCCCGACATTGCGAATCGTGTTGGTGGAGCACGCCTTCACGTGGATCCTGCCGCTGATGTGGCGGATGGACGCCATCTACGAAGCACGTAAGTCGTGGCTCGACATCAAGCGCAAGCCGTCGGAATACGTCAAGGACCACATCAAGTTCACGACCCAGCCGCTGGACTACCCGGAGGACAAGACGGAGTTGTCGCGGGCGTTCGAGTGGATGGAGTGCGAGAAGATCCTGCTCTACAGCAGCGACTATCCGCACTGGACGTTCGACGATCCCCGTTGGCTGGTCAAGCACCTGCCCGAGCATGCCCGTGAAGCCGTGATGTTCCGCAACGGCATTGCGACCTATCACCTTCCCGAAACGGTTCCGGCCCTCGAGGGCCAGGTGCGGGTGTTCTGAATTGACCGATCAGGAGAAGACGCCTCCGGCTGGCCCAAAAAGATTGGCACAGGGGCGTGAACACGTCGTCGCCACGGTCGACGAGATCCCGCCGGGTAAGCACAAACTGGTTCCGATCGGGCGCCACGGTGTCGGGGTGTACAACGTCAACGGCACGTTCTACGCGATCGCGAACTACTGTCCGCACGAAGGCGGCCCGCTGTGCTCCGGACGGGCCCGGGGCCGGACCGTCGTCGACGACAGCGTGCCCGGCGACGCGGTGATGGTGCGCGACCTCGAGTACATCTACTGCCCCTGGCACCAGTGGGGTTTCGAGTTGGCCACGGGGACAACCGCGGTCAAGCCGGAATGGAGCATTCGCACCTATCCCGTGCGGGTGGTCGGCAACGAGGTGCTGGTCCAAGCATGAGCCCGAAGCTCCAGCCCGGCGAGGAGATCACCGAGATCAACGGCGGCAACGTCGTCTACGAAATCCTCGGCCAACAAGGCGATTTCATCGCACTCACCCCCGGCGGCCGGTTCAGCAAGGACATCGACGGTCTGCGGCCGCTTGCGCAGGCGCTGGTCGACGGCGGCTACCGCGTACTGCTGTGGGACCGGCCGAACTGCGGCAAGTCCGATGTGCAGTTCTACGGGCAGAGCGAGTCGCACATGCGCGCCGACACCTTGCACGCGCTGATCACCGGACTCGGCATCGGTCCGTGCATCATCGCCGGGGGGTCCGGCGGTGCGCGCGACTCGATGCTGACCACCATGCTGTATCCGGAGATCGTCCGAAAACTCGTGGTGTGGAACATCGTCGGTGGTGTGTATGGCTCATTCGTGCTGGGCTCGTACTACATCGTGCCGAGCATCCTCGCGGTTCGCGGTGCGGGCATGAAGGGCGTCATCCACGTCGACGAGTGGAAGCAGCGCATCGAGGAGAACCCCGCCAACCGTGACCGCTTCCTGGGCCAGGACCCTGATGAGTTCCTCAAGCTGATGCTGCGGTGGCTCAACGCGTTCGTCCCGAAACCAGGGCAGACCATCCCCGGTGTCGAGGACGAGATGTTCGACAACATCAAGGTGCCGACGCTGATCATCCGCGGCGGCGAGAACGACCTCGACCACCCCAAGCGGACGTCTCTCGAGGTCAGCTGCCTGATCAAAGGGTCCCAGCTGATCGACCCGCCATGGCCGGAGGACGCGTGGGAACGGGCCGGCGAGGCGCGTGCGTCCGGAAAGGTGAAGCGCTTCAACATGTTCGACACCTGGGTGCAGGCAGCGCCGGCGATCCTCCAGTTCCTGGACAGCTGATGAGCGCACCATCATCAGTGCCTCACCTCGTGCGGATGCGCACCTCGCAGTTCAGCGATGCCTCCAGCGCGGTGTGGACGCGACTCTCGGGCACGCGCTCGAGGTCCGCCTTGCGCAGCGTCACATGGACGATGTCCCAACCGTCATCACCGGTTTCACGTTCGATGTCGCCGGCAAGCCCGAGCCCGGCGAGCACCCCGTGCGCGTCGTCGTCGGTGCCACGGCTGATGAAAGTCACCACGCCGGGTACCGGTGCGGTCCCGAAAGCCTTGGCGCACAAGTTGACTGCGGTACGCGTGAGCTCGTCGGGTTCATCGCCTGTGATCAGCAGTTCCACCTCGCGGCGGTGGGGCGGCAGACCGGAAATGTCATTGTCCACCAGTTCGATACCTGCCGAACCGGCCAACTCGCGTAGCCGGGCCGTGCCGTCGGCGAGTTGCACCGGGCTGAGTTCGCCGGCGCGGTCGACGCCGACACGAACCACCGCAGTCCTCATGTCCGTCAGCCTATCCGCGGTTCACAAGGACCCCTCATGACCTCCACCGCCACCGATCTCATCACCGCCGCCTGGCCGGACTCTGCGCCGCGACTGCTGCGGACCGCGGGGTCGGGCCCAGAGGACTACGCCGACTACGTGCAGGCCGGTGGATATCGCCCACTGACCGACGCGGAAGCGTTGGCCGAGCAGGTCGATCTGTCGGGACTGCTGGGCCGGGGCGGCGCCGCCTTCCCCATCGGCACCAAGCTGCGCTCGGTGCGCACCGCACACCAGCGCGGATCGGACACGGTCGTGGTCGCGAACGGCGAAGAGGGCGAACCGGCCTCGGTCAAGGATCGCTGGCTGCTGCGCAACCGGCCCCATCTGGTACTCGACGGACTACGCCTCGCGGCCGCCGTCGCCGGAGCCGTGCGTGCCTACGTCTACGTGTCCGACGACGAGGCCGCCAGTGCCGTCAGCACCGCGCTGAGCCAGGTCCCATCGGACACGTTCGGTGGCACCGAGGTGGCGGTCGTGACCGTCGAACCGGGCTATGTCGCCGGCGAGGAGACCGCGGCGGTCCGGCGCATCAACGGAGGCCAGGCCAAGCCAACCGACAAACCGCCCCGGCCCTTCGAAGAAGGGGTCGCCGGACTGCCGACGATGGTCAGCAACGTCGAGACGTTGGCCAACCTGCCGGTCATCCACGAGCACGGCGCGCAGGCATTCCGGTCGGCGGGCACGCCGATGTCGCCCGGGACGTTCCTCGCAACCGTCACCGGCGCTGACCGACCGCCCGCACTGTACGAGATCCCGCATGGCGCAACATTTGCCGAGCTGCTGCACGTGCACGGCGTCGACAAGGAGTCCGTGATCGGCGCGTTGATGGGCGGCTACTTCGCCGGCCTGCTCAACACCGACGTCCTCGACGCGACGCTCGACCACGAGTCGATCCGGCGCCTCGGCAGCGGCCTCGGCTGCGGGGCAATCTCAATCCTGACCGACGACTGCCCGGTCGCCGTCGCCGCATCGGTGATGTCCTACTTCGACCGCGAGAACGCCGGCCAGTGCGGAAGCTGCTTCAACGGCACCGCCGCGATGGCAGCCGTCATCTGCGCGCTGCGCGACGGAACGGCGACCGACGAGGATGTCACCCGGCTGGAGCGGTGGTCGGTGGTGCTGCGCGGCCGCGGCGCCTGCGGCACACTCGACGGCGCCACCAACATCGCCGCCAGTCTGCTGCGCCAGTTCCCGCAGGCGGTCACCCGCCATCTCGCCGATGACTGCGATGCCTGCCGAAACCGGAAGTTCGATGCTGTTCGGCCGTACGAAGTGGAGGCGGTGGCTCAATCATGAGTGACGGGTTGAGGATTCGGCTCGACCGCACGCTGTGCGACGGCTTCGGCATCTGCGCCAAGCACGCGCCGGGGTACTTCTCGCTCGACGACTGGGGATACGCCTCGCTGATCGGCGACGGAACAGTGCCGGAGAAGGACCGCGACGCGGTGATGCGTGCGCTGCTCGACTGCCCCGTGCACGCGATCATCTACATGGGCGAGCACCGCCCTTCGGACGACAATGCCGTGCGCGACGAACCGCACGAGTCCCCGGAGCCCGACCCGACGGCCGGCGACAACAACGAGGCGATCTCGGGATTCGTTCGGTGACAAGGCCACTGCCGGAACTGACGGTTCTCAACGAGTTCTTCTGGACCGCAGGCGCTGACAACGTCCTACGCATCCAGGAGTGCCGCGACTGTTCGGCGCTCATCCATCCGCCGCAGCCGGTGTGCCGGTACTGCCGCGGCCGCAACATGGGCGTGCGCGACGTGTCCGGCAAAGCGACGCTGTCGGCCTTCACGGTCAACCATCGCTTCGGCTTCCCCGACCTGCCGCCGCCGTACGTGGTCGCCCAGGTCGCGGTCGTCGAAGACCCCCGAGTGCGGTTGACCACCAACATCGTCGACTGCGACCCGCAAGACCTGGAGCTGGGTCAGCTGGTCGAAGTCGAGTTCGAGAAGCTCGAAGATGTCTGGCTGCCGGTCTTTCGGCCCAGTGGCGACGACCAGCCCGGCCCGCTGCCGCAGGACGAGATCGCGCCGCAGGACTTCGCCAAGCACGTCAGCACGCCGCTGACGACGCAGCGTTTCGAAGAGCACTCCGCCATCACGGGAATCGGCGCCTCGCGGCTCGGCCGCCGGCTGATGGTGCCGCCGCTGTCGCTGACGATCGAGGCCTGCGAAGCAGCGGTCGCCGACGCGGGCCTCACCTTGGACGAGATCGACGGGCTCTCGACGTATCCGGGGCTGGACATCGCCGGCATGGGTGAAGGCGGCGTCAGCGCGCTCGAGGGAGCGCTCGGCATCCGTCCGGCGTGGATCAACGGCGGCATGGACACCTTCGGCCCGGGCGGCTCCGTCATCGCGGCGATGATGGCGGTCGCGACGGGTATGGCCCGCCACGTGCTGTGCTTCCGCACGTTGTGGGAGGCCACCTTTCAGCAGTTGATGAAGGAAGGCAAGGCCTCACCGCCGGGAGGCGGGCGGACGTCGAGCTGGCAGATGCCCTTCGGCGCCATGTCCGCGGCGCACACGCTCGCGCTCAACGCCCAACGGCACTTCGACCGCTACGGCACCACGCGGGAGACGCTCGGGTGGATCGCGTTGAACCAGCGCGCGAACGCGGCGCTGAATCCTACTGCCATCTACCGCGACCCGATGACCATGGACGACTACCTGAGCGCGCGGATGATCACCACGCCGTTCGGCCTGTACGACTGCGACGTGCCCTGCGACGGAGCGGTCGCGGTGATCGTCTCGGCCGTCGAGGTGGCCAGGGACATGCCGCGCACACCGGTGTTGTTCGAAGCGGTCGGCACCCAGATCGTCGAGCGCACGGACTGGGACCAGAGCACACTGACCCACGAGCCTCAGGTGCTCGGCCAGGCGGCGCACCTGTGGACGCGAACCTCGCTGCGGCCCAACGACGTCGACGTCGCCGAGTTGTACGACGGCTTTTCGTTCAACTGCCTGTCCTGGCTGGAAGCGCTCGGCTTCTGCGGCATCGGCGAGGCCAAGGACTTCCTCGACGGCGGCAAGGCCATCGCACGTGACGGCGTGATCCCGCTGAACACCCACGGCGGTCAGCTGTCGCACGGTCGCACACACGGAATGGGACTGCTCCACGAGGCGGTCACGCAACTGCGTGGCGACGCCGGGGAGCGACAGGTCGAGAATGCGCGCGTCGCCGTGGTCAGCAGCGGCGGGTTGACTCCGAGCGGTGCGATCCTGATGCGGACCGATCCGTGACGGCCCGTCCACGCGTCGTTCTGGTCGACGGCGTACCGATGTCCGGACTGGTCGCGGCGGTCGACGAGCCGCGGGCCGTCGTCGTCGCGTTTCACGGCGGAGCCAGCACCGCAGCGTATTTCGACTGCCCCGGCCATCCGCGGTTTTCCCTGCTGCGCGCCGGCGCCGCCCTCGGGTTCACCGTCGTGGCACTGGACCGGCCGGGCTACGGCAGTTCGGCGCCGTATCCGGATGCGATGCAGCAACCAGGCCAACGCGTCTCACTGGCATACGGCGCCATCGACAAGATCCTCGGCGATGGCTCGCGCGGCGGCGGACTGTTCCTGCTGGGCCACTCGGCCGGGTGCGAACTGGCGGTGCGAATGGCCGCAAGTGAAAGCCCGGCAGCCGCAGCGGTTGTCGGCCTCGGGCTGGCAGGAACCGGCCTGCGGTATTCAGAGCAGGCGGCCGAGATGATGAAGACCGCGACGGCCACCCAGCGTCCGGTCGGGTTACGCGAACTGTTGTGGGAGCCCGCGCGCCTGTATCCAGCCGACGTGCTCTCCGGGATGACCAACTCCTCGGGCGGCGCACCGTACGAAGCGGAGATGACCAAGACGTGGCCGCGGCAGGACTTTCCGGCGCTCGCCGCGCAGGTGACGGTTCCGGTGCTGTTCAGCGTCGCCGAGCACGAACGGGTGTGGCTGACTGACGCCGACGCGTCGGCCGGTATCTCCGCGATCTTCAGCGCCGCACCGCGGTTCGTGCTCGACGAACAACGCGATGCCGGACACAACATTTCGCTGTCGGTCAGCGCTGCGGCCTACCACCTCAAGGTTCTTTCGTTCGTCGAAGAATGTGTCGTTGCGCACAAGAGTGCCGAAGCTGAGTTGGAGGCGGGTTGATGCGGGTCGGATTCATCGGGTTGGGCAGCCAGGGCGGCCCCATGGCACGCCGGATCGCCGAGAGCGGGTTCGAGACGACACTGTGGGCTCGCCGCGAGGCCAGCCTGGAACCGTACCGGGACACACCAGCGAAGACAGCGGCCACGCCGGCCGAGATGGCCGCCGCAAGCGATCTGGTGTGCATCTGTGTAGTGGGCGACGACGACGTGCGCGAAGTCCTCAACGGTGCGAACGGGGTGCTCGCCGGATTGGCCTCCGGCGGCGTCGTCGCGATACACAGCACCGTGCACCCCGACACGTGCCGGGAACTCGCCGAACTCGCTGCGAAACAAGGGGTTTCGGTGATCGACGCGCCGGTCAGCGGCGGCGCCCCCGCTGTCGAGGAGGGCAAGCTGCTGGTCATGGTCGGCGGCGAGGAGGACGTCGTCGAACGCTGCCGCCCGGTGTTCGCCAGCTATGCCGACCCGATCGTCCACCTCGGCCCCCTGGGCAGCGGACAGGTGACCAAGATCCTCAACAATCTGCTGTTCACCGCGAACCTCGGCAGCGCACTGAGCACTCTGGATCTCGGCGAGTCGCTGGGCATCCCACGGGTTCGCCTCGCCGAGGTGCTCAACGGCGGATCAGCCACCAGTAAGGCGCTGGGCAGCATCGCGATGTTCGGCGGGACCGTGGAGGGCCTCGCTCCCATCGCCGGGGCGTTGCTGCAGAAGGACGTTCGGCACGCCGCCAGCATCGCCGCCACCGCCTCGGCTCCCGAGGGCTCGGTGTTCACCGTGGCCGACACCGCACTGGAGTCGATGGACCATCCGCGGTGACCGGCGTCGGGTTCGTCGGAGCGGGGCGAATGGGCGCTCCGATGGTCCGTCGACTCGTCGAATCCGGTCACGACGTCGCCGCCCTCGGCCGGACCGACGAAAAACGCGCCGCCGTAAGCGATCTCGG
Organism: Mycobacterium sp. E740; assembly: GCF_001672895.1. Taxonomy (GTDB): domain Bacteria; phylum Actinomycetota; class Actinomycetes; order Mycobacteriales; family Mycobacteriaceae; genus Mycobacterium. Next base: position 48,806 of record NZ_LZKP01000037.1, on the reverse strand, counting down.
CGCTCGCCCGGTCGCCACGCTGACCGACGTCGCCGCTGCCGACGTGGTGATCGTGTGCGTGTTCACCGACGAACAGGTCCATCAGATCTGCTTTCGAGACGCGCTGGCGGCGGCGATGCGCCCGGGCGCCTCGCTCGTCATCCACACCACCGGAAGCCCGGCGACGGCGCGCGCCATCGCGGCCGAGTTTTCGCATATCGGCGTCGTCGACGCACCGGTCAGCGGCGGCCCACACGATATCGCCGCCGGCGAGGTGACACTGTTCGTCGGCGGCTCAGACGAGGCGGTAGGGCGTATCCGCCCGGTCGTCGCCGCGTACGGCGACCCGATCCTGCACGTCGGCCCGCTGGGTGGGGGGCAGGTCGTCAAGCTGATCAACAACGCCCTGTTCGCCGCGCAGATCGGTTTGCTCGCCGAAGCAGTGTCCTTGGGCGCCTCCCTCGAGGTGGACGAGAACAGACTGTTGGATTCGATCACCCACGGAAGCGGCGCGAGCCGCGTCGGCGAGTTCATCGCACGCCGCGGGTCAGTGCACGGGTTCGTCGCCGACGTCGGGGAGTTCATCGGCAAGGACGTCGCGGTGGTGCGACGGATCGCCGCGGAACTCGGCAGCGATCTGGGGCTGCTCGACGACGTCATCGACGCCGGAATCCGGCCATGAAGACAGCGATTCTCCCTACTCAAACCCTTCCCGTGAGGGATACTATTGGCGTTACACAATTGCAGCCTCGCGTAACGGAAGCGGTCGTCAGCCCGCCGCGAAAGAGGAGATCATGACCAAGCCGAAGTTGGAGTTCGACCCGTACTCGCAGGAGTACTTCGACGATCCATACGAGATCTACCGGCGCATGCGCGACGAGACTCCGATCTACTACGACGAGCAGGATGACTTCTACGCGCTCACCCGGCATGCCGACGTGGCGGCGGCGCTCAAGGACCACGAGTCGTTCTCGTCCACCCGAGGCTGCCACCTGTCCATGATCAAGTCCGGCGAGGGCTTCCAGAAGTCGATCATCTTCATGGATCCCCCGGAGCACCGCTTCATGCGCAGCCTGCTGAACAAGGCGTTCACCCCTCGAGCGATCCAGTCGCAGCGCGAGACCGTCGTCGAACTCGTCGAGCACTACCTGTCGAAAGTCGATCCCGACAACTTCGATGTGGTGCAGGATTTCTCCGGCCCGTTTCCCGTCGAGGTGATCACCCGGATGGCCGGGGTGCCCGAGGACTACCGGCAGCAGGTGCGGCACTGGATCGACAAGGGCCTGGAAGTCAAACCGGGCCAGGTCGAACTGTCCGAAGAGAACATGCAGGCCAACATGGACGCGGGCGTCTACTACTACGGTCTGGTGCAGGAGCGTCGGGCCGACCCGCAGGACGACATGATCAGCCGGCTGATCGCCGCTGAGATACCTGGCGAGAACGGCGAACTGCGCAAGCTCGACGACATCGAGATCACGGGCTTCGTTGCGCTACTGGGCGGTGCCGGTGCCGAGACCGTAACGAAGTTGGTCGGCAGTGCCGTGGTCGAGTTCGCGCGGCATCCGGAGCAGTGGCAGATGCTGCTCGACGACCGCAGCCTGGTGCCTGCCGCCGTCGAAGAATTGCTGCGCTATGTAGGGCCGGTGCAGTACAACGTGCGTTACACCCTCAGAGAGGCCGAGGTGCCCAGCGGCACGATTCCGGCGCACAAGCCGGTGTTCCTGATGAAAGCGGCCGCGAACCGCGACCCGCGAGCCTTCACCGACGGCGAGACCTTCGACATCACCCGGGACAAGACCGAGGCCCAGAACCTGGGGCTGGGCTACGGCATTCACAGCTGCCTGGGCGCGGCGCTCGCGCGCCTGGAGACCACGATCGCGCTCGAGCACCTGCTCGACTTCATGCCGCGCTACCAGCTCGACTTCGACGGTCTGGAACGAGTGCACATGCAGAACGTCGCGGGATACCACCATGTGCCGGTGCGGGTGCTGAAGTGAGCCAGCGAGAAGCGGAGCGGGATCGCGCATGACTCAGAAGATCGTCGTCGACTTCGGGCTCTGCGAGAGCAACGGGGTGTGCATGGGCATCATCCCCGAGGTGTTCGATCTCGACGACCAGGACTACCTGCATGTGCTCCAGGAAGAAGTGACGCCGGAAAACGAACAGCAGGTGAGAGAAGCGGTGCGCCAGTGCCCGCGCCAGGCGATCTCGATCGAAGACGCATGACGACGACGAACCTCGTCTTCGACCCGTTCTCCGAGGAGTTCTTCAACGGCCCCTGGGAAATCTACCGTCGGTTGCGCGCGGAAGCTCCCGTCTACCACAGCGAGGAGTACGACTTCTACGCGCTTTCCCGGCACGAGGACGTGGCCGCCGCGTACAAGGACTTCGAGACGTATTCGTCGGCCTACGGCCTGGACCTCGCCACCGTGCGGTCGGACGAACCGATCGTCGCGAAGATGATCATCGTCATGGACCCCCCTGAACACCGGCAGATGCGCAGCCTGGTCAACAAGGTGTTCACGCCGCGCGCGATCCAGGCCCTCAAGCCCATGGTCACCCACACGATCGAACGTCACCTGTCGAAGGTGGACCCCGGCCGCTTCGACGTGGTGCAGGACTTCTCCGCACTCTTCCCCGTCGAAGTGATCACCCAGATGCTCGGTGTGCCAGAGGAATACCGCCAGCAGGTACGTGAGTGGGTCGAACTTTCCCTGCAGCGTGAGCCCGGCCAGATCGAGATGTCGGAGAAGGGCATGCAGGCCGTCGCGGAGTCGATGGGCCTGTACTTCAACCTGATTCAGGAGCGGCGCGCCGAGCCGAAGGACGACATGTTCAGCCGCCTCATCGCCGCCGAGGTCGAGCGCGAGGACGGGGAGAAGCAGCAGCTCGACGACTTCGAGATCGCCGGGTTCGCCACACTTCTCGGCGGCGCGGGCGCGGAGACCGTCACCAAGCTCATCGGCAACGCCGCGGTGACGTTCGCGCGTAATCCCGAGCAGTGGCAGAAGCTCCTCGACGACCGCAGGAAGGTTCCGGCCGCCGTCGAAGAGTTGCTGCGCTACGAGGCGCCCAACCAGTACAACGTCCGTCGCTCGATGCGCGAGGTGCAGCTGCACGGGGTGACGATCCCGGCCGGCAAACCGGTGTTCCTGCTTGCGGGTTCGGCCAACCGGGATCCCGAGGCGTTCGCCGATGCGGACACCTTCGACATCGACCGCGATCGCACCGAGGCGCAGAATCTCGGGTTCGGATACGGCGTGCACAGTTGTCTGGGTGCCGCGCTGGCCCGCATGGAGAGTGCGATCGCGCTGGAGATGCTGCTGGACTTCATGCCCCGCTACGAAGTGATCTTCGACGACTGTCGCCGGGTGGCCGCGCAGAACGTCGCGGGCTGGTCGCAGGTGCCGGTGCGAGTGCTGCGCTGATGCGGTTCGTGTTCGTGCACGGCGGTTTTCATGCCGCGTGGTGCTGGGAGCGCACAATCGCGGAGTTGCAGCGGATGGGCCACGAGGCGGTGGCCGTCGACTTACCCGGCCACGGTGCGCGCGTCGACGAGGACTCGACATTGGCGAACCGCCGTGAGGCGATCGTGTCGGTGATGCACGCCGGCGACGTCCTCGTCGGCCACTCCGGCGGCGGGTTCGACGCCACACTGGCCGCAGACGAGCGGCCGGACCTGGTCGGCCACATCATCTACCTGGCTGCGGCGCTGCCGCGCGAAGGCCGCACGTACCCCGAAGCGATGGCCATGCGTGACTCAGAAGACGGCGAGTTCGACGCCGACGTCGGAGAGATGTTGAGCTACTTGAAGTTCGACGACGACGGGGCGATGTGGTTCGCCGACTTCGACGGCGCGTGGCGGTACTTCTACCACGACTGCGACGAGACGACCGCGCGCTGGGCGTTCGAGCGCCTCGGGCCGGAGCGGTTCGGCGACACCACGGTCACGCCGGTGTCCGTGCCCGCATTCTGGGCCGCCGAACTCCCCCGCAGCTTCATCCGGTGCCTGCAGGATCGCTCGATGCCGCGCTGGCTGGCCGACACCGTGACTCGCAGACTCGGTGTCGAGCAGTTGACCATCGACACCTCGCATTCGCCGTTCCTCAGCCGGCCGCGCGAGCTCGCCGAACTGCTCGTGCACGCCACGACGACGCAGCCCACCGGCCCGCTGGTCCCCCACTGATCCAGCGGATCACCACTGCGTCGAGACCGACGTTTCGGCGGCTTTCACAAGTGCTTTTCCGCCAATACGTCGGTTTCAGTGACGAGTAGACGAGTATCAGCCCAGCCCGTGCAGGATGACGCCGTTGCAGTCGGCGGCGGCCTGCCGCAGCTTCGCGGCTTCCTGGTAGGCGTCGGAGTTGTACCACTCGCGAGCAGCTTCGGCCGACTCGAACTCCAGCAACACGGTCTGGGTGCCGTGCCAGTCGCCCTCGAGCACCTCCGGCTTCTGGTCGAACGACAACAGAGTCGACCCGGCCATCGCCTGGCTGGCCAGTTTGCCGTACTCGGCCATGCCGGCCGGATCCTTCACGTCCTCGGTGATGAGGATGTACGCCTTGGGCACTCGAACTCCTTTGTGTTCAGTCGATTTCGGAAATCGCTTGTTCGGGACAGTTCTGGATGGCGTCACGTGCGGCATCCTCGAGACCGGCAGGCACGGCGCCCGGAGCTGCGACCGCCCAACCGTCGTCGGTCATCTCGAAGACTTCCGGGCACAGCGTCAGACACATTCCATGTCCGGCGCAGCGGTCTTCGTCGACGGTCACCTTCATCGGCCATCACCGGCAACGACATCGAACTCCAGGTGCAGCTCGGTCAGCCCGCGCAGGATGTACGTCGGAATGTATTGGTAGCGACGGTCATCCGCCGGCCCGTGATGTTTCTCGCTGATCCTGATGTCGGTAGTGCGATCCAGCAGTCGCTCCAGCCCGACGCGCGTTTCGGCGCGGGCCAGGGGCGCACCCGGACAGCTGTGGATGCCGCGACCGAACGCCAGATGTTGACGGGCGTTCTTACGCTCCGGATCGAACGTGTCGGGATCCTCGAAGCGGCGCGGGTCGCGGTTGGCTGCCCCGTTGATGACCATCACGGTGCAGCCCGCGCCCAAGGGCTCTTCACCCACCGTCGTCGGCACCCGCGACAGCCGGAAGTCGCCCTTCACGGGGCTCTCGATTCGCAGGCACTCCTCGATGAAGTTCGGCAGCAGGCTGCGATCGTCGCGCAGCCTGCGCTGAATGTCAGGGCGGTCACCCATCACCTTCAGCGCGGTCGACAGCAGCCGCACCGTGGTCTCCTGACCCGCGGAGAACACATTGGTGGCCACCCGCACCACGTCACCCACCTCGGGCAGCGTGCCGTCCGGGAAGGTCGCCGTCGCCAAGCCGGTGAGCACGTCGTCGCGCGGCTGACGACGGCGGTCCTCGACGTACTCGGCGAACACTTCGTAGAGGTACTCCAGCGGCGTCTTCGTGAGCGTCTTCTCGGCGTTGCCGAGCCCACCGCCATGGGTGCCCCGCGCCAGTCGCTCGAGCAACTCGGGGCGGTCCTCGTCCGGCACACCGAGGAGATCGGCGATGACGCGCAAGGTGAACGGACCGGCGAACCCCTTGATGAATTCGCCCTCGCCGGGCGCCAGGAACTCGTCGAGGATGTCATCGGCCAACTGCCACATCGCGTCCTCGTTCTCCTTGAGGCGCTTGGGCGTGATCAACCGCATCAACAGGGCGCGGTGATTGGTGTGCGTCGGCGGGTCCAGCGTCGGCAACTGGTCGCTGAACGGGATCTCGTCGCGGTGCTCGACGATCAGATCGGTCAGGTCCTCGTCCTGCCGCCCTTCGAGCGGGACCGGGAACCCGGGGAACGGGCCCGTGACCGAGATGCACGACGAGAACGTCTCGGCGTCGTTGTAGACGTCGACGGCCTCCTGCCAGCCGGTCACCATCGTCACGCCGTAGTGGTCCTCACGGCTTACCGGGCACTTGTCGCGTAGTGCCGCGTAGAACCGGTACGGGTCGTCGGTCAGACGGCCGTCCCGGAAGAAGTCGACCGAGGTGAGGTCCTCCGTCATTGGCCCTCCGTTTCAGCGATCTCGGCAAGCGAGAACGTGATTCTCATATCGGGGTATCAGGTTTCCATATGGCACTGCCGCCGTCAACGAGCAGTGCTGTGCGAGCGCTCAGCAGTTACTGGATCGGCTCGTCTCCGAGCACGGTCGTGCGCAGCATTAGCCGGGGCGAGTCGGGGTCGTATGGCGCGGCCCGGTGCAGGACGCCGTTGTTGTCCCAGATGACCGTGTCTCCGACGGACCAGCGATGGCTGTACACCAAATGCGGCTGGGTGGCGCGGTCGAGCAGGTCGGCGAGCAGCGCCCGGCCCTCCTCGGGGTCCATGCCGACCACATGGTCCGCCGAGGCGCCCAACACCAGCGATTTGCGACCGCTGCGATGCGTCCACACCAATGGATGCTCGTGCGTGGGCCGCGAGCGCCACCTGGCCACCAGTTCCGGCGACGGATCGGGCGTCACCCGGCGCTGCGACGCCTCGAGCGAATGCACCACCCGCAACCCGCCGAAACGCTCCTTCTCCTCGTCACTGAAAGCCTCGTAAGCCGCATACGAGTTCGCGAACTCCGTCTCGCCACCGCTTTCGGCCACTTGTTTGGCTGAAAGCACAGTCGCCCTCTGCGGGCACTCGCCGTTTGTCGGTGTGCAGCCGTCGATGTGCCAGTCGAACGTGGCCCGCAGATAGGCCGCCGAGGAATTCTTCGACTTGTCCAGCGTCACCGGATAGATGCCGGCAACCGGATGGTGTCCGTCGGACGAGTGGTCGATGTCGCCGAGTCGCCGACAGAACGCCACCTGCGCCTCGGGTGTGAGGCCGACTCCGGGGAAGACGAGCACGCCGTTGTCCTTCAGCGCCTCGAGGACGGCTGTGCCGATCGCGTCATCGTTGGCCAAGACGTCCGAATCCAGGCCGGTCACCTCCGCGCCGACCGATGCGGTGAGCTTGTTCATCGTGAGCACAGTCATGGTCGTCGCATCCTTATCGGTCATCATGGCACCGGCGCGCTGACGCGGTGCATTTCGGCGTCGGCGGAGTCGATGGGCTTCTGCGTGCCGAAGATCTCGACGGCCATCGAGACCATGATCATCGAGTAGACGAGATGCAACAGGTTCAGCGCGTCGTCGGGCACGTCGTCGAGCGGGAACTTGTCGCAGTAGTCGATCGCTTCTTCGAAGCGGGGCGAGAACGCATCGTAGAACTCCCGTATTTCCGGCATCGGAGTGGTCAACCGCGCTTCCCACCGCTCGGGTTCGGTTGCCAGACACCATTTCTCGGCGAACTGTTCGAATTGGGCAAAGGCGCTGGGCAGGCGAGTGTCTGGCATGCTCAAACCCCAACCGTGCTGCGCTCGGCCTGGTACTCCTTCACCCATTTGACGGCCTCGTGGTGCAGGTGGCGGACGAGGATCTCCTGGTCGCTGAGCGGGTAGTCGTCGATGACGTCGTACTCCAAGGCGGCCTGCGTGCCGCCGAGCATGCCGGCATCCTGCAGCGCGAACTCCTTCAGCACCACCGAGGCAACCTCGTGCTCGACACGCTCGCGCACGGTGCGTGCTGGGTGAAATGCGTTGTAGGCCTCGAACTTATGGGTGTTGTGCGACGTCGGCCAGTACCGGTACAGCAGGTACCAGCCGTGGTAGATGAGGATCTCCAGGTTCGGGAAGATCTGGAAGTTGGTGATGCCCCACGGTTCGATGCCGCCTGGGTTCAGGCCGGCGGACTGATGCGTCTCCGGGGTACGCCACGGTCCGACCAGCCCACTGCGCGTGACCCTTTCGACCGGATACATGTACTCCGGCGCCAGCAGCCAGCGCCGGGTGCCCGCCGTGGACACCAAGCGGTGCGGCCCGTCGATCTGGAAGTGCGCGCATTCGAAGGTTGCGTTCGGCTGACGCACCTCGCTGGGGACCTGCTGCGAGTGCAGCGACGGAACGTGGTAGTACTCCTGGAACGCGTCGGCGAAGATCTTCCAGTTGCTGTTGTTGTGTGCTTCGAATTCGTAACGCTCGGTCATCATTTCGAACGGGTAGTCGTCGAGCGCGGTGATCATCGGGCCGAGGAATTCCCGCAGGCTCCACTGCGGCTCGGGATCGAAGTTGATGAAGATGAAGCCGTTCCAGACGTCGCAGTGCACCGGCTTGAGCCCGTAGCGGGCGCTGTCGAGGCCGAAGAACTCGCCCTCTTGCTGGACGAACGTGAGATCGCCCTTGAGGTCGTAGCGCCACCCGTGATACTTGCACGTGAACTGTCTGCAGGTACCCTTGACCTCCTCGTTGGGAAAGTCGTTCCACACCAACTTGTTTCCACGGTGGCGGCAGATGTTGTAGAAGGCACGGATCTGCTGATCCTTGCCCCGCACGACGATCACCGATGTCCTGACGGCATCGATCTCCTTGGTGAGGTAGCTGCCGACCCGCGGTAGCTCCTCGACCCGGGCGACGTTGAGCCACGCCCGCTTGAAGACCGCTTCCCGTTCGAGCTCGTAGAACTCCGGCGACGTGGAGTCGCGGAACGAGATCGGTCCGGTGCCGAGTTCCGGATAGTGTTCAGTCCAGCTGCCTTCCACCGGCTTAGGCCACTTGGCCATGCGAACCTCCTCCTCGCGGGAATACGTTGCCCGCCATCACATCACCGACCCACCGTTGACGCCCAGAGTCTGCCCCGTGATGAAACCGGCCTCCTCCGAGCACAGAAAACCGACCGCTGCGGCGATGTCGTCGCCAGTGCCGAGATGACCGAGCGGAACGCTTGCGGCCATCTGCTCGTTCGAGGGCAGATGCCCGGCGGCCTGCCCAGCGTGCTGCATCGGCGTCTCGATCGCCGACGGCGGGATGTTGTTGACGGTGATCCCCGTCGGGCCGTACTCGCGCGCGAGCGATCGGGTCAGCGACAGCAGCGCACCCTTCGACGCGGCGTAGTGCGCCATTCCAGGTGAACCGCGCTGAGCGCTCGACGACGAGATCATCACGATGCGGCCCCAGCCCGCTTCGAGCATGTCGGGCACCGCCACCTGGCAGCAGTGAAACGTACCGGTGAGGTTCACATCGACCAGCCGTTGCCAGGCCTGCACGGTGATCTCGGTGAACGGCGCGAAATCCACCGCGCCAGCGCTGGTGACCAGGATGTGCACCGGCCCCAGCTCGGTGCGCACCTTGGCGAACGCCTCCTCTACCGCCTGGCGGTCGCTGACATCGGCAGCGACGCCGAGCGCCGGGACGCCTTGAGCGCGCAGGTCTTCCGCGACCCGTTGCGCCGCATCGCCGTTGAGGTCGAGCACCGCGACCCTGTGCCCCCGCCTGCCGAGTTCGTGGCAGGTCGCCTCCCCCATTCCCGACGCGCCGCCCGTCACCACCGCGACCCGAGTCATCGATTCCGCCTCATCTTCAGCACCCCTACTCGTAGACCACGTGGACTGTCCGACTGGTCGGCAGGGACTGGCACGTCAGCACCCAACCCTCGGCCACCTCGTCGTCATCGAGCGCATCGTTGTTCAGCATCCGCGCGCTGCCCGATTCGATCCGCGCCATACACGTTCCACACGAACCGGTTTCGCAGGACGACGGCGCCCGCAACCCCGCGATGCGGGCCGTCTGCAGCAACGTGTTGCCCGCCCGGTAGGCAGCGGTGACAGTCTTGCGGTCCAGTTCGATGATCACTTCCTCGGTCTGTTCGGTGGCTTCGACGGCATCTGCGGGCGCCGGCGCAACCTCAAACCGCTCGAGGTGCAACCGGTCACGCGGAACGCCTGCCTCGAACAGCGTCGCTTCCACGGTGTCCATGAACGGTCCCGGTCCGCAGATGTAATAGTCGATGTCGCGACCGGAATCGACGAACGCCTGGACGGCGGCGCGCTCGACCACCCCGGACTCCTCGTCGAAGTGCTGGACCACAGACAGTCGATCGGAATTGCGCTCGGCGAGGGCGCTCAACGATTCACCGAAGATCACCGAGCCACGGCTTCTGTTGGCGTAGAACAGCTTGACGCGCCGGTTCGTGCTGACCAACGCGGAGCCGATCAGCGAGAAGATAGGGGTGATACCGCTGCCACCCGCGAAGGCCACTATGTCGCGCTCGGACTCCCCCAGGACGAAGCGGCCCTCCGGCGGCGCGGCGTGAATCTCGTCGCCGGCGGATGCGGTGTCGTTCAGATAGTTGGAGACAACTCCTCCGGGGTCACGCTTGACCGTGATCTGCAACTCTTCGCCATTGTGGGGTGACGACGACATCGAGTAGCAGCGGCGGTGGTCGTCTCCGGCGACCTTCACCCGCAGGGTCAGAAACTGGCCGGCCTGGTACTGGAACCGCTGCGAGCAATCGGCAGGCACGTCGAGCACGAGCGACACCGCGTCACCGGTTTCGCGCACCACCCGCTTGATGCGCAGTGGCGCGAATTCGACGGCTTGTTCCGACATCGTGTTGAGAGTATCAAGTACTTGTGATTGGTATCAAGCAGTAGCTTGATCGCGTTTGTGGCGCATCACCAGCCCGTCAGATCACATCGATCGACGTCTGTCAGAGAATGTGCGAGACGGAGTACGAAATATGTCGATAGCTGTGACTGGCGGGGCTGAACGGTATCCACCGCGCCTGCCGCCGATCCGTAGCCAGATCGGCTTCGGCAACAGCTGAACCGCTATTCGCCGATGTGGTCGTCGACCAGCGTGTGGCCGGTGCCCTTCTCGACCACGCGCGCCAACAGATCGCGCAACGTCTGCTGCTCTTCCGGCGTGAGCACGCCGAACACCGCCTCGTGCGCGGCGATCGCGTCGCTGACGACCGCGGTGGCGACCTTGCGCCCCTCCTCGGTGAGGTACGCCTTCAAGATCCGCGCGTGCTGTGGATCCGCTTTGCGCTCGACGAACCCGCGCTGCTCGAGCGCCTTGATCGCGAGCTGCACACCCTGGGGCGTGATCAGCAGCCGACGCGCGAGCTCAGCGCCCGAGAGCCCTGGCTCGTTGGTGAGTTGGCGAAGCACACCGATCTGGGCGGTGCTGACGCCGTGTTGACTGACCGCGTCGTTGACCGCTGTGAGCGAGAAGTACCACGCCTGCTTGAGATGCCACAGGATGTTGTCGCCGAGCTCCATACCCAGCTCTTGGTTCGTCTCCCTAGCCACAGCCGTCGCCGCCGTCATGCTTGTAGATCTGGCCGTCTTTCATCACGAACCGGACGTCGAGCGTGGTCGCGATGTCGTGGGAGGGATCGCCGGGTACGGCGATGATGTCGGCGAGGTAACCCGGTGCGAGAAGCCCCAATTCGTCGTCGGCTTCGATCAACTCGGCGCTGGTGACCGTCGCTGCGCGGATCGCCTGCATCGGCGTCATGCCACGCTCGACCAGCGCGCAGAGTTCCTTTGCGTTCTGTCCGTGCGGGATGGCGGGCGCGTCAGTGCCGCAGGCGATGCGCACTCCCGCAGCGATGGCCTTGGGCAGCATCGCCTGCGCCTGGGGGAACACCACTTCGGCCTTCTTGCGCAGCTCCGGTGCGATCCGGTCGATCGCCATGGCCTGGGTCAAGTAGGTGGTCGAGACGAGGAACGTCCCGGTGTCGGCCATGAGCTGGATGGTTTCGTCGCTGGCGAGGAAACCGTGCTCGATGCAGTCGATGCCGGCCTTTATACAGGCGCGAACTGCGCTGTCCCCCACCGCATGAGCCGCGACGCGCACCCCCGCGCGATGCGCCTCGTCGGCGATCGCGGCGAACTCGTCGTCGGAGTACTGCTGTGCGCCGGGCGCGGTGCTGTGCGACATCACGCCGCCAGAAGCCGAGACTTTGATCAGCTTGGCGCCGTGCCGTACCTGATAGCGCACGCAGGCGCGGACGTCGTCGACGCCGTTGGCGATGCCCTCGGCCACCGACAGCGGCATGATCCCCGGCGCCAGTCGTTGGAAAACGGTCGGATCGAGGTGACCGCCGTAGGGCGTCACGGCGTGACCGGCCGGATAGATGCGCGGACCGACGTGCCACCCCTGGTCGATTGCGCGCATGAGAGCGACGTCGAGCAGGTAGCCGCCGGTCTTGACCATCAGGCCGAGGTTGCGCACCGTGGTGAAACCGGCCTCGAGAGTGGTGCGGGCGTTCACCGCGCCGCGCAGGGTGCGATACGCCGGATCGTCCTGTACGCCGTGCATCGGGCTGGGCAATCCCTCGGGACCGCCCGGCCCGCCGATGAGCAGGTTGAGCTCCATGTCCATCAGGCCCGGCAGCAGCGTGACATCACCCAGCTCGACGATCGTCGAATTCGATGGCAGCTCAGGCGGATTCACCGCTGTGATGCGGTTGCCCTCGACCACTACGACGCCCGGTGCGCGTACCTCGCCGGTGTCGACGTCCGCCCACCGCGCGGCCCGCAGAACTGTTCGGCCGGTCACGGGACGGGTTCTGACACGCAGTCCAGCGTCGTGGCGCCCGAATCCGGCACCTTCGGTTGCTTCCAGCACTCGACCGGGAACGACGCTTGGATCATGGAGTAGAGCAGATGCATCAGGTTGAGCACGTCCTCCGGCAGATCGTCCAGTGAGAACTTGTCGCAGTACGCAATTGCTTCCTCCGCGCGCGCGGTGAGCGCGTCGTAGAACGCCTGCAACTCGTGCATGGTGCTGGCCAACCGCTTGGCGTACCGCTCGGCCTCGGTCGGCAGGCACCAATCGGAAAACTGCTCCAGATCAGAGAATTCGGGCGGCAACTTCGCCGGCGTCTCAGTTGTCGTCATGTCACACCCCCGCCGTCTTGCGCTGGAAGTCCTCCACCCACGCCGCGGTCTCCTTGTGCAGGTGGCGAATCAACACCTCCTGATCGCAGAGCAGGAACTCGTCGATGACCCGCGACTCGACCATGCTCTGCGTGGCCTCCAGCGTATTCGCGTCCTGCAGCCCGTATTCCTTGAACGACACCGCAGCGAGTTCCTGGGCGATGCGCTCGCGCGGAGTTCTTGCCTGCGGGAAGTAGACCGTCCCCTCGAAGATATGGGTGTTGTGCGACGTGGGCCAGTAGTGGTAGGTCAGGTACCAGCCCTGTCCCCAGAACAGGATCACGAAGTTGGGGAACAACTGGAACGAATCCAGCCCCCACGGATCGCATTTCGCGGGGTTGAGTCCGGCGGGCATCTCCCCCAGATCCGGTTTGTCCCACGGCCCGAACAATCCGCTCTGGCAGATGTCCTCGATAGGTTTGCGCATCTCGTCGGCCATCTCCCAAGCCCGGACGCCCGACGTGCTGACGAGCCGGTGCGGCCCCTCGATGCGATAGTGCGGCGCCTCGAAGCCGGCCTCGGCGGCGGCTTTCGAATACGCGGTGGGTGACTGGTTCGCGTGCAGTACCGGTGCGTGGTAGAACTCCTGGAACGCATCCATGTACAGCTTCCAGTTCGCCTTCACCTCGGACCGGTAATAGAACCGCGAGGTCATCTTGTCGAACGGATAACCCTCGAGATCGGTGATCATCGGACCGAGAAATTCGCGAAGCGACTGCTCTGGTTCCTTGGCGAAGTTGACGAAGATGAAGCCCTCCCACACCTCGCAGTGGACAGGCACGAGGCCGTAGCGGCTCTTGTCGAGGTCGAAGAACTCGCCCTCCTGCTGGACGAAAGTCAGGTTGCCGTCGAGGTCGTAGCGCCATGCGTGGTACTTGCAGGTGAACTGCCTGCACACACCGCTGGTTTCCTCCAGCGGCATGTCGTTCCAGACGAGCTTGTTGCCGCGATGGCGGCAGATGTTGTGATACGCCTTGATCTCGCCCGAGGTCGTGCGCACCACGATGATGGACGTGTTCGCCACCTTGAGCTCTTTGGTGAAATAGCTGCCTTTGCGTGGAACCTGTTCGGCGCGACCGACATTGAGCCAGGCCCGCTTGAAGACGGCTTGACGTTCGATCTCGTAGAACTCGGGGCTGATCGAGTCCTCGTAGGAGACCGGCTCAGTTCCCAGCTGCGGGTAGTGCTCTGTCCAACTGCCTTCCGCAGGTTTGGGAAAGCGAGCCATCGGCTTCTCCTGTCATTGCTTTTCGGCATTCGGCGGGAGCCTGATGAACCGACGATATATGCTGCGACAGGCAATCACAAGTAGTTGATACTCTGCTGTGCAGGATCGCGAAAGGACTCGAACAGGTGCGTCCGGATGAGCTGTTCATCGGTGGCAGGTGGTCGCAACCGACCACCAGAGAGCACATCGAGGTCATCTCTCCACACACCGAGGAACCGGTGGGCCGCGTCGCCGCCGCCGGCCCCCTGGACGTCGACGCCGCCGTGGCCGCCGCGCGTGAGGCGTTCGACCACGGACCCTGGCCGCGGCTAGCCCCCTCCGAGCGGATCGCCGCGGTGCGCGGACTGGCCACGCGCTACAGCGAACGCCGTTCTGAGATGGCCGCGACCATCACATCCGAGATCGGCGCTCCGATCAGCTTCGCGCAGCGCGCGCAGGTCGGCTTGCCGGCGATGATGATGACCGCGTTCTGCGATCTGGCCGAGTCGTATCCGTGGTCGGAAGCCCGCCCCGGAATGTACGGGCCCGATGTCCACATCCGCCGTGAACCGGTCGGCGTCGTCGCGGCGATCGTGCCGTGGAACATGCCGCAGTTCCTGATCGTCACCAAGCTGATCCCCGCCCTGCTGGCGGGCTGCAGCGTGGTGATCAAGCCGGCACCCGAATCCCCGCTCGATGCAGTGCTGCTCGCCGAGATGATCGCTGAGACAGACCTACCGCCCGGGGTGGTGAGCGTACTGCCGGGTGACGGAGCTCTCGGCGAGTACCTCGTCAAACATCCTGGCGTGGACAAGGTTTCGTTCACCGGCTCGACCGCGGCGGGCAAGGCGGTCGCAGCGGCATGCGCGGTCGACCTCAAACGGGTCAGCCTGGAACTCGGCGGTAAGTCCGCCGCGATCGCGCTCGACGACGCAGACCCCGAGGCCGTCGCCGTGGGCGTGCGGTCGGCCGGCCTGAGCAACAGCGGGCAGATCTGCAACGCGCTGACCCGCATCCTGGTGCCGGCCGCCCGAGCCGACGTATTCATCGACGCGCTGGCCGCCGAGATGACCTCACTGGTCGTCGGCGACCCGGCGGACGCCGCAACCCAGGTCGGTCCGCTGGTCGCGCGCCGCCAGCAGGACCGGGTGCGGGGATACATCGAGGCGGGCCGGGCCGAGGGTGCGCGGCTGGTCACCGGTGGCACCGAGATGCCCGACGGCGTCGACAAGGGCTGGTACGTACGTCCCACGCTGTTCGCCGACGCCAGCAACTCGATGCGTATCGCCCGCGAGGAGATCTTCGGCCCGGTGCTGACCGTCATTTCCTATCACGACGAGGACGAGGCCGTCGCGATCGCGAACGACTCCGACTACGGCCTCGCCGGGTCGGTGTTCACCGGGGGCCGTCAGCGCGGACTCGACGTCGCGGCGCGCATCCGCACCGGCACCTTCGGGATCAACCAGGGCTACACGATGGACCCGTTCGCCCCCTTCGGCGGCGTGAAGGGCAGCGGGTACGGGCGGGAACTCGGCCGCGAGGGCATCGACGGCTTCACCGACACCAAATCGATCTCCGTTGCGGCGAGCCAGAATCCGGCCGCAGCGGCGGTGGGAAAGGGAGCCTAGGTTATGACGACCACCCTCGAGAAGGAACCGAATCTGGCGCAGCCGTGGGCGCCACATCGGGTGAAGATCTACTTCGCAGTCACCGCCATCACGGGCGTCGTCTTCGTGGGCATGACGATCGGAGTCGGCGTCGGGCTGATCAAGCCGACGTTCACGGCAGATGTCATCGCGAACCTGCTGTTCGGGGTGCCGGTCATCCTCCTGCCATTCGTGCTGTTGTGGGAGGGCAAGGGGGCGCCCCGCACCCGGCTCGAAAAGGCCGCAGAGCTCGTGCTGGTGTACCTGCCGTACACCGCGGCCAGCCAGATCGGCTACGAACTCGTCTTCCTGCTCGGCCACCCATTCGGGCTGTGGACGCCGACCGAGGACCCCGGTTGGAAGTGGCTGTGGTGGCAGTACGGGCTGGCCGACTCCCGCTACACCAACGCCAACAACTGGATCTTCGGCCTCGAGTTCGTCGGCGTCGTCGTCGGCGTCATGTTGTTCGCTGTGTGGACGCGACTGATCAAGCCGGGATTGACCGTGGAGTCGCGGATTCGTTGCCTGTGGCTAGCTTTCGCGGGAACAGCGATGCTGATCAGCAGCACCGGCGTCTACTACATGACCGAGGTGCGGTCCGGCTTCGAGCACATCGGGCAGGGCGCATTCGGCTTCTGGTTCAAGTTCATCGGCGAGAACGTGCCGTTCATGGTGCTGCCGTTCCTGGTGCTCTACGCGATCTTCCTGCAGGTCGACTATCTGACCCGGCGGGCCGGGACGCTCCGGGAAGCTTGATCGCCGAGATGTACATCTCGATCACCGGCCGGTAGAGGTCGACGTCGTCGAGTTCACTGCCCAAAACGACCGAGTCGCTGGTGGCGACCAGCACCTGAGCGAAGGTCAACGGCGCGATCAGCAAGGTCGCGCCGAGTCTGTCGATGCCCTCGACGATGAACTTGGCCAGCGCCTCGACGACCTCCGACCGCTTTTCGGCGACCCGGTCGCGGACCTCCGGGTTGCGCACCAGGTAGAGGCTGAACTCGTGGCCCAGCGCCGCATGCTCCGCGCCTCGGTCGCGGCTGAGTTGGCGCCACCGCGCGGCGATTTCGTCGAGTTCACTCGAACCGAGCTGTTCGGACGACGCCATCACGTCTGCGAAGTTGTCGAAGTAACGCCGCCAGTACCGGTCGCTCACCGCCAGGAAGAGGTCCTCCTTGGTGGCGAAATGCTTGTAGATGGCGCCCTTCGTGTAGCCCGCCGTCTGGGCGATGTCGTCGAGAGTGGCGGGCGCAAAACCCTTTTCGGCGAATACGTCCTCCGCGGCGTCGAGTAGCAACGAGCGGGTGTGTTCGAGACGTCGCTCCCGCGTCCAGCGCTCCACCATCAAAAAAGTGTGCCACAGAATCTGAGAATCTTGCTGGACAGTGAGATACCGGCTGGTATCTTGCTCGTGTGCCGCATAGCCGCGCGGCGTATCAGGAGGCGTTGTGAGCGATCGGCCGAACAAACAAGCTGCAGTGATCGAGTCACTTGGCGGAGCCGCCGAACTGGGCGCTCAAGTTCAACCCAAGGGCAAGCCGGTTCAGATCTGGGCGACGTTCGGCGGCGCGATCCTGCTGCTGCAGTTGTACGTATGGGCCAAATGGATCACCGGGCCGTACTTCGAGCAAGTGCCGGCCGGCCCGACCCCCGTGCCGATGTACATGAAGATCCCGCTGATCGCGAACGCGGTCGTTCTCTGGGTGGGCCTGCCCTTCGCCATCTGGTGGTTCTTCATCAGGCCATGGCGCCGTGAGCGGCGAATCACGTTGGACGGCATGCTCCTTCTGTCGATGGGTCTGATGTTCTTCCAAGACCCGTTCCTGAACTATTTCAACACCTGGTGCACCTACAACAGCTGGCTGTTCAACCGTGGCGCCTGGACACCGCATATCCCAGGGTGGTTTTCACCCGACGAACCGGGCCGCATGGTGCCCGAACCGCTGCTGACGAACACGGTGGGATACGCATACGGGGTCTTGCTGATCACGATCGTCGGATGCTGGGTCATGCGCAGGATCAAGTCGCGCTGGCCCAATATCACGAACCTGCGCCTGATCCTGGTGACCTATGGGATCGCGTTCGTCTTCGACTTCGTGATGGAGGCCCTCGTCCTGCTGCCGGTCGGCCTCTACACGTATCCGGGTGCCATCAGGGAGGTGTCGTTCAACGCCGGTACTTATTACCAATGGCCCATATACGAAGGGTTCATGTGGGGCGGCGTCCAGACGGCCCTGTGTTGTCTGCGCTTCTTCACCGACGACCACGGACGCACAATCGTCGAACGCGGCCTGGACCGCGTCCGTGGCGGATTCGTCAGAGCACAGTTCGTCCGATTCCTCGCGATCTTCGCAGCCGTGAGCGCATGCTTCTTCGTGCTCTACAACATCCCCGTGCAATGGTTCGCCCTGCACGCCGATCCCTGGCCCGCCGACCACCTGAAGCGTTCATATTTCAACGGGGGCATCTGCGGCGACGGAACTGATATCCCCTGCCCAGACCCCAGCCTTCCATTGCCGAGCAGATGGTCCGGCCACATCAACACCGACGGTGAACTCGTACTGCCGGAAGGAGCTGAGGTTCCCAGGACCGTGCCCTTCGAACGGGGGGACTGACCCGTCAGGGCATCTTGACGGCCGACACGTACATCTCGACGGTCGGCTGATAGAGGTCGACATCGTCGAGGTGGCTGCCCAACTCGACGGCGTCGGTCGTGGCGATGATTATGTGGGCGAACGTCGACGCCGGGATCAGCAGTGTTGCACCCAGGCTGTCGATGCCCTCGACGATGTACTTCGCGAGTTGATCGACGACCTCTGATCGCTTGGCGGCCACGCGTTCTCGCGCGTCCGGGTTGCGTAGCAGGTAGAGGTTGAACTCGAGACCCAGTGCCGCATGCTCGGCGCCGCGATCACGACTGAGCTGGCGCCAGCGGTTGGCGATGTTCTCGAGCTCGCGCGCCCCGATGTGGTCGGACGACGACATCACCTCGGTGAAGTTGTCGAAATACCGACGCCAGTACCGGTCGCTCGCCGCCAAGAAGAGGTCCTCCTTGGTGGCGAAGTACTTGTAGATCGCGCCTTTCGAGTAGCCGGCCGCCTTGGCGATGTCGTCGAGAGTCGCTGGGCCGAACCCTTTTTCAGCGAAAACATGCTCGGCGGCATTCAGCAGCAGCGAGCGCGTGCGCTCGAGCCGTCGTTCGCGGGTCCAAGGCTCAACCATGGGACAATCTTGCCACAGGTTTTTACCCCTTGGTCACTAAGATACTCACTGGTATATTTTCGGAGTCTTGGTCACTTCGAGGGCTCTGGCGCCCATGTAGTCGACGAATGCAGAGGAGACGGTGTCGTGAGCGATCTTTCGCAGAAGAACAAGCCGGTGGTCACCGAATCGCTGAATGAGGCGTCGCTGGGCACGCAGCCTCAATCGAAGATTCCCGCGGTGAGAATCTGGGCGACGGTGGGCGGTCTCATTCTCGCCTTCCAGTTGTTCGTATGGGGCAAATGGGTTACCGGGCCCAACTTCGAGCGCGTCCCCCCAGGACCGACCGACCCGCCGACGTTCATGAAGGCGATCCTGTTCACCTGGACCGGCGTGATCATGATCGGCATGCCCATCGCAATATGGTGGTTCCTCATTCGGCCGTGGCGTCGGGAACGGCGAATCACCCTCGACGGCATGCTCTTCGTGTCCTGCGGCCTGCTGTGGTTCCAGGATCCGCTGCTGAACTTCTTCAACACGTGGAGCACCTACAACACCTGGATGTGGAACATGGGCTCGTGGGTCCAGGACATTCCAGGTTGGGTCTCGTTCGGGGAACCGGGCGCCATGATGGCCGAACCCGTCCTGATGAACGCTCCCGGCTATTTCTTCGTGCTGCTGTGCACCATGCTCGGCTGCGCGGTCATGCGCTTGGCCAAGAAGCGGTTCCCCAACATCAACACGGTCGGCCTTATCGGCGTGGTGATCGCCTGGACCTTCTTCTTCGATTTCGTCATCGAGGGCCTGTTCCTCATGCCGATGGGGCTGTTCACCTACCCCGGCGCCATTCAGGCTCTGTCGGTCAATGCCGGAACTTACTACCAGTGGCCGCTCTATGAAGGCCTTATGTGGGGAGGCGTCCAGGCCGGCCTCTGCTGCTTGCGTTACTTCACCGACGATCGGGGCCGGACCTTCGTCGAGCGTGGACTCGACCGGGTCCGAGGCGGTTCCGTCAGACAGCAGCTCACCCGGTTCCTTGCGATCTTCGCCGCGTGCAGCGCCTTCTTCTTCGTCTTCTACAACATTCCCGCTCAGTTCTTCGCCATGCACCAGGATCCGTGGCCGCAGGACATCCTCAAGCGCTCGTACTTCCTGATGGGCATCTGCGGTGAAGACACCGACAGGCCGTGCCCGGACCCCGCGCTACCGATGCCGCTGACGAATTCCGGCTACATCAACCACGACGGTCAGCTTGTCCTCCCCCAGGGGGTCGAGCTTCCCGAGAACGTTCCGCTAGAGCGAGGAAAGTAGATGTTGAACAGTACTTCTGCGGTCGTGACGCCCGTTTCGAACGCGCCGTTCTACCGCGCAGTCGGCGACGAGGTGGAGGTCTTCCGCGCGGCGGCCCGCCGCGGCCTGCCAGTACTGTTGAAAGGCCCAACCGGTTGCGGCAAAACACGATTCGTGGAGGCGATGGCCCACCAGCTGGGCCGGGAGCTGATCACCGTGGCCGGCCACGAGGACATGACGTCGGCAGACCTGGTGGGCCGCTTCCTCCTGAAGGGCGGTGAGACGGTCTGGGTGGACGGGCCGTTGACCCGCGCGGTGCGTGAGGGCGCCATCTTCTATCTGGACGAGGTGGTCGAGGCGCGCCAGGACACCACCGTGGTCATCCATCCGCTCGCCGATCACCGCCGTGAGCTGCCCGTCGACCGGCTCGGCACGACGTTGCAGGCGGCGCCCGGATTCCAGTTGGTGATTTCCTACAACCCCGGATACCAGAGCGTCCTGAAGAACCTCAAGGAGTCGACCCGCCAGCGCTTCATCGCCATCGAACTCGGGTACCCGTCCCCGGAGGTCGAGACCGAGGTGGTGGCCTACGAAGCCGGGATCGACATCGAGACGGCACGGTCGCTGGTCAAGCTCGCCTACGCGATCCGGAACCTGGACGGCTCACCACTGCGCGAAGTGTCCTCCACCCGCATGTTGATTCTTGCCGGCGGCCTTGCGGCCGAAGGGCTGAACCTCCGCAGTGCGGTCCACGCGGCCGTCGTCGAGGTGCTCTCCGACGATCACGATGTCATCCGTGCCCTCGACGAACTCGTGAACACCGTTCTGCCCCAGACGTGACCGACGCTTCCGATAACAACCCGGACCGGTTCCGGTTCCTCGCCACCTACATCGCAGGCAAGTCCGTCGATATCGCCGAGGCGCCGGCCGGTCAGCCCGCCCACACAAACGGACAGTTCATCTTCGTCTCGGCCGGCGGGTCCGTCGACGGCCAACGCCGCGAAATACTGGTTCAGGCAGCACTTCTCGGCGCGGGCAGCCTTGACCCGCGGTTGGTGAAGAGATTGCGCGCGCGGGCGACGACGGCGCGCCGCTACCTGGCACTGGAAGGTCACCGCGTTCTCGCCGATCTCGCCCGGGAGATTTCCATCGACGTCACGCTTCTCCCTGACGGCCAACCCAGCACTTCGAGCGCCGACGAGTCGCTCGAGGTGGCCAAGGGCCGAGCCGAAGTCGCCGACCCACCGGAGTGGTTCGGCGTCATCAAGCCCTCCCGATTGCTGGGGTCTACCGCCGGGCCCGGCGGACAGGCGACGAACAAAGACCTCAAATTGCAGTTCGACCCGATCGACATGCCCGAGTCCGAGGACGACGACGAAGACGAGGACGACGACGGTGGAAAGTCCGGTGAGAGCAAGATTCTCAAGCTGTTCGAGAGTCCGCTCTTCAACAATCAGTCGGTGTCGGACTACTTCCGGAAGATGTTCGGCGGCAAGCGTTCAGACGGAGAGGGCGCCGCGGGCGCCGGGATGACACTGCGCTCCGTGCGGCGGGTCCACGAGGCCGGAGCCAAGGCCCGGCCACTGCCCACCCGAATCCAGTTCACCGATGACGGAAAGCCTGGCGCTGCGGTGGGCGTGGGCGGCGCACTGTATCCGGAGTGGGACGTCTTCAACGACCGCTACAAACCGGACTGGTGCCGTGTCATCGACTTTCCGCTGACGGTCGCCGCCGACGTCTCCGATGCCGGTGTCGCGCGCGACGACGTGTTGCGTCGCCGACTGGCTCGGGTCGGGCTCGGCCCCAAGGTGCTGCGCGGTCGTGCCGACGGCGATGACCTCGACGTCGAGGCGCTCATCGACCTGTTCGTCGACCTGCAATCCGGCTACTCTGCACCCGAGCACGTCTACCTGGAGCGCCGCAAACTCGCCCGCAATCTCGGCGTGCTCATCCTGATCGACGCCTCCGGCTCCGCCGTCGACGCCGATTCGGACGGCCTGACGGTGCACGACCACCAGCGCCGCGCGGCAGCCACTCTGGCAGTCACCCTCGAAGAGCTCGGTGACCGCGTTGCCGTCTATGCGTTTCGGTCGCAGGGCCGCCACGCTGTGCATCTGCCGGCGATCAAAACGTTCGACCAGAGCTTCAGCGCCGTCGGGAGGGCCAGGCTGAACCAGCTCGAGCCTGCGAGCTACACCCGTCTCGGCGCCGGAATTCGCGGCGCCGGCGAAGTTCTGAAGAACCAGGCCGGCACGCCGAATCGGCTGCTGCTCGTGCTGTCGGACGGCTTCCCGTACGACGAGGGCTACGAAGGTCGATACGCCGAAGCCGACGCGCACAAGGCCCTCGAAGAGCTACGCGTCGACGGGGTTGCCTGCCTTTGTCTGTCCATCGGCGCTTGCACCGAAGACGATGTGCTCGAACGAGTCTTCGGCTCGGCCAGCTATGCCAGCGCCCCGACCCTGTCCGACTTGAGCCCTCAGATGGACGAGTTGTTCATGTCCGCGCTCGCAGAACTCGCCGCGCCGAAACCCGCTCGGGTGTAGATCGAAGTGCCGAATGCACGGTCCACGTCCGGTTTTGGAGCTTTTCCGTACCTGCAGCGTGCACTCGGCGGCGTGACCCTCGCCGTCAGCGCGCGGGCAGGCCCAGCACCCGCTGAGCGATGATGTTGCGCTGAATCTCCGACGTGCCGCCGGCGATCGTGCCC
Organism: Mycobacterium sp. E740; assembly: GCF_001672895.1. GTDB lineage: Bacteria > Actinomycetota > Actinomycetes > Mycobacteriales > Mycobacteriaceae > Mycobacterium. The sequence continues at coordinate 25,954 of NZ_LZKP01000037.1, read as the reverse complement.
GCGTACGTGCTGACGTAGCGCGCGAACCAGCTGGCGGTGAAAAGGTCTGGGGCATAAGGGTTGTCCGCCGCGGTCAACGCTGGATCGGTCAGCCCGTCGGCACCGGCCGCCTCGAGCGCGCACCTCATCGCGTCCTGCTCGGCCTCCGAACCGAGCACCTTGAGCACCGAGACCGCAGGAATGTCGCGCTCGCCGCGCGCCGCCTGCCCCAGCGCCTTGGAGCCGAGCAGCCGTAGCGCCTGGTAGTCCATCGCAATCGAGGCGTAATGGTCCCGGTTCACCGCGCCGAGGGGCCGGAAGTCATCGAGCAGTTGCTCCAACCGGTTGGCGAACGACATCCACATCATCGTGCGCTCATGCCCGAGCGACCCGTTGGCCACCCGCCACCCCTCGTGCAGCGGACCGACGAGGTTCTCCGCCGGCACCCGCACGTCGCTGAAAAACACCTCGTTGAAATCGAGAGCCTCGCGATCGTGCACCGACGCGAACGGTCGGCACACCACGCCCGCAGTGTCGGTCGGAATCAACAGCGCGCTGATGCCCTTGTGTTTCGGCGCATCGGGATCGGTGCGCACGAACGCGAGGATGACGTCGGCGTCGTGCGCGCCCGACGTCCAGACCTTCTGGCCGGTCACGACGAATCCGTCCTCTGTCATCGCGGCGCGAGTGGTCAATCCGGCCAGATCGGACCCCGCGCCGGGTTCGCTCATGCCCAGCGACGCGGTCATCTCCGCACGCAGGATCGGCACCGCCCACCGCTGCTTCTGCTCTTCGCTGCCGAACGACAGCAGCGATGCGGCGATGATGCCAACACCTTGCGGGTTGAACGCGTGGTAGATGCGACGACGCGAGAGTTCCTCGCGGTGCACGAACTGCTGCAGCACGCCCGCGTTGCGACCGCCGTACTCAGGTGGATTGCCGGGAAGCAGCCAGCCGTGGTCGAACTGCACCTGCTGCCATCGGCGGGCCCACGCGGGGACATGCGACGTCGAACGGGATCGTTCGGTTGCCGCCTCGGCCTGTGCGGGCAGGTGCTCATCGAGGAACGCGACGAACTCGGCACGGAAGGCCTCGACGTCGGCATCGAAGGTGAGCTGCACGCGCCCAGAATATCAAGTACTTAACATTTGCGGTTTGGTGCGCTATGACTGAAGGGATGCTCGAAGCAGAGAAGATCCTCATCACCGGCGCGACCGGCAAGATCGCGTTCCCGATCGCCCGTGCGCTCGCACATCGCAACGAGGTGTGGGGCGCGGCTCGGCTGAGGAAACCGGACGACCGCGAAAAGCTCACCGCCGCCGGCATCACGCCGATCGCGCTCGACGTCAGCACCGGCGACTTCTCCGCGCTGCCAGACGACTTCACCTACGTCTTCCACGCAGCTGTCGACACGGGACAGGGTGACTGGAGCCGGTGCATCGACACCAACGCGCAGAAGTCGGGGGACCTGCTCTATCACTGCCGCGCAGCCAAAGGCTTCGTCTTCTGCTCCACCGGTTCGGTTTACGGCTATCAGGGTCGACGTCCGCTGCGGGAGTCCGATCCCCCGGGCGTGCCGCTACGCGCGAACTACAGCTTCTCCAAGATCGCCGGGGAGGCGGTCTGCACCTGGATTGCCAAGCAGTACCGCATACCGCTGACGATCATCCGAATCTGCTCCACCTACGGACCCGAGGGCGGCGCACCCGCCGACCGGTTGGAGATGATGTTGGCCGGCAAGCCGATTCGCCTCCATCCCGACAAGCCGAACAACTACAACCCGATCTACGAGGACGACTACGTCGACCTGGGCATCCGCGCGATGGAGGTCGCCGACACCCCGCCGATCGTGGTCAACTGGGCGGGCAGCGAGACAGTCAGCGTCGAGGATTACTGCGCGTACATGGGCGAACTGGTCGGTGCCGAGCCGACATTCGAGTACACACCGGACGCGCACACCCCGCTGTGGCCCGACGTCACCTACATGCACGAGGTGCTTGGGTCGACGAAAGTGCCGTGGCGCGAGGGCTTTCGAAAGATGATCGAAGCGCGGCGCCCAGAACTCCTACGGCGAGCAGCGGACTGAAGGGACAATGATGCAGCTACCCGGCACACCGTCCGATGAAGTCGAGAGCGTCCTCGCAGAAGGCCGCGGAGACGTCACCACACTGTTCGTGTCGATGGCACGGCGACATCCCGACGGCGCCGACGCGGACTATCTGCGCTGGCACACGCTCGACCACCGCCCCGAACAGCATCGGCTCTCTGCCGTGCGCGCGTCGCTGCGACTGGTGTCGACGCCGGAGTGCCGGGCCGCCCGCGCGTTCAGCCGTGACAGTTACGACGAGATCGACCATGTGATGACCTACTTCTTCACCGATCCCGGCGGCATGACGCCGTTCCTGAGCCTGTCCAAGGCGCTCGGCGACGCCGGACGCAAGCTGCCGCTGCTGCCGCCGGTCGAGCGAGGTGTCTACGACGTCGTGCACAAGGCGGCGGCCCCGCGGGTGAAGATCGGCGCCGACGTCCTGCCGTGGTGGCCGGTGCGCGGCGCGTACCTGCTGCTGGAGTCGGCCACATCCCCGCCGACAGAGGTCCTCGACGTCGAGGGCGTCGTGGGGATCTGGTCAGCGACATCGCTGCCGGTCGAGGCGCGGCTGGCCAGTGCACAAGCGGGGCAGACGATTTCGTATTGCTTCCTCGACGGCGACCCGGTCGTCACGGCTGAGCGGCTGTGCCCGCTGCTCGACAAGCGCTGGAGCGACGAGGGAGCCGAACCACTGTTCGCCGCGCCGTTTCACGCCGTCGTCCCCCACGAATGGGACCGCTATGTGCCGTGAGCGCAGCGTCTGATGCGCATCGGGTTGATGGTCGGTTCCGACAAGGAACGCCCACGGGCCGAGCGGCTGACTGGGATCCTCGAAGACGGGAAGAGCGCTGAGGCAGCAGGTTTCGCATCGTTCTGGATACCGCAGGTGCCCGGCTATCTGGACGCCATGACCGCCGCGGCGCTGCTCGGCCACGTCACCGAGAGCGTCGAGATCGGCACTGCTGTGGTGCCGATCCAGACCCGGCACCCAATGATCATGGCCCAGCAGGCGCTGACGACTCAGGTCGCGTGCGACGGCAGGTTCACGCTCGGTCTGGGCCCGTCACACCATTGGATCATCAGCGACCAACTCGGCCTGCCCTACGAACGACCGGCGCGTCTCGTACGCGACTACCTCGACGTGCTCGTCGCCGCTTTCGGAGGGCCGGGCACCGTCGATGCTGACAACGACACCTACCGCGTGCACAGCCCGGTGGACGTCACCGACGCATTCGAGATGCCCGTGCTGATCGCCGCTCTCGGCCCCACGATGCTCAAGATCGCCGGCGAGCGCGCGGGCGGCACGATTCTGTGGATGGCCGACGAACGCGCAATCGGCGACTACGTCGTGCCGGCGATCACCAAGGCGGCCCGCGACGCCGGCCGTAACGGAACGCGGGTCGTGGCGGGCGTTCCCGTCGCGCTCTGCTCAGCCGGCGAGGTCGACGAGGCTCGCGCCTATGCCAGCGAGGTGCTCGGCCACGCCGACTTCTCCCCCAACTACGTTCGTCTGCTCGAGCACGGCGACGCCGAGGACGTCGGAGACACCATGGCCGCCGGTGACGAAGAGACCGTCCTGAACCGTCTGCGCCGCTACCGCGACGCGGGCGTCACCGATCTCGCCGCCCGGATCGTGCCGCTGGGCCGGGACGCCGCGGAGCGGGGCAGGTCACGTAGCCGCACTCAGGAGTTCGTCGCGTCGCTGGCCGCGGGCTTCGCCTCTAGTTAGACAAGCGTCGACTATTTGCACCGGCGGTTTTCGTTGCTAGGGTGCCGTAGTGGCCCCAAGTGACGCTGCAGCGACCGCTGACGGTGGTCAACGCCGCGCGTCGTATCAGCGCGCGCGGTCGCATGCGACCAAACGGGCGCTGATCCAGGCCGCGATGGCGTTGTGGCGGACCAACGGGTATGCCAAGACGACGGTCGCCGACATCTGCCGGGCCGCCGGGGTGTCGAGGGCGCTGTTCTACTTCTACTTCCCGGCCAAGGAGGACATCCTCTTCGAGGTGGGCTTACTCTCCACCCGCGCCGCACAGCAGAAGGTTCGTTCACTGCTGCGCGGCGACTACGACGTCGAGTCGGTCATTGCTGAAGCGCTTCGCAGCCTCGAACGGTCCATGTCGCGCAACCCGCCCGAGTTGATCATCGAAACCATTCTCGAGGGCTACCGGCACGAGCACCGGATCCTGGCCGGCACCGCAGTCGACGGCACCACCGATGCGGACATGTTCGGCGAGCTGTTCACCCAAGCCCAGCAGGACGGAAAGCTCGCCGGACACGTCGACGTCGGACACCTCTCACACCTGGCCGGCATGCACGTCAGCGAGGGCGTACGGCACTGGGCGGCAGGCAGTTTCGGCGACCGTTCGTTCGCCGAAGTCGTCACCGCCGATATCGCCGCGCTGATCATCGGCCTCACCGCCATAGCAGCAGACCGAAGTATCTGAACCGAGAGGAGACCCCGATGGCGTGGGATTTCGAGACCGACCCCGAATATCAGAAGGTGCTCGACTGGGCCGACGAGTTCGTCCGCGAGGAGGTCGAGCCGCTCGACCTGGCTTTCCCGGATCAGCAGTTCGTCCCGCTGGACGCCACCCGTCGCAAAGCGATCGACCCACTCAAAGAGGAGGTGCGTCGCCGCGGGCTGTGGGCCACGCATCTCGGTCCCGAACTCGGCGGCCAGGGCTATGGGCAGCTGAAGCTGGCCCTACTCAACGAAATTCTCGGCCGATCGCAGTGGGCGCCGATCGTGTTCGGCTGTCAGGCTCCTGACACCGGCAACGCGGAGATCATCGCCCACTACGGGACCGACGCTCAGAAGGAGCGCTACCTGCGCCCGCTGCTCGACGGTGAGATCTTCTCCTGCTATTCGATGACCGAACCGCATGCCGGCGCAGACCCCACCCTGTTCAAGACCACCGCCGTGCGCGACGGTGACGACTGGGTGATCAACGGCTGGAAGTTCTTCTCCTCCAACGCCAGGACCGCCTCGTTCCTGATCGTCATGGTGGTGACGAATCCGGAAGTGAGCGCGTATCAGGGTATGTCGATGTTCCTGGTGCCGACCGACACACCGGGCGTCGACATCGTCCGCAACGTCGGACTCCACGGTGAGGGCGACGACGAGGGCTCGCATGCGCTGATCCACTACGACAACGTGCGGGTGCCCGCCGATGCGCTGCTCGGTGGCGAGGGCCAGGCGTTCGTCATCGCTCAGACCCGCCTGGGCGGCGGCCGCATCCACCATGCCATGCGCACGATCGGCCTGTCGCGCAAGGCGCTGGACATGATGTGCGAGCGCGCGCTGAGCCGCGAGACGCAGGGCAGCCGGTTGTCGGAGAAGCAGTTCGTCCAGGGCTACATCGCCGATTCGTACGCGCAGCTGCTGCAGTTTCGGTTGATGGTGCTCTACGCCGCGTGGGAGATCGACAAGTACAACGACTACAAGAAGGTCCGCAAGGACATCGCTGCGGTGAAAGTGGTGATGCCGACGGTGTTGCATGACATTGCCTGGCGCGCAATGCAAGTGCACGGTGCGCTCGGCGTGACCAACGAGATGCCATTCCTCGGGATGGTCACCGGAGCCGCCGTGATGGGGCTGGCCGACGGCCCCACCGAAGTGCACAAAACGACGGTGGCCAAGCAGGTATTGCGTGACTATCAGCCCAGCCCCGACACGTGGCCGACCGAGTGGATCCCGGCCAAGCGGGAGCGCGCGCGAGCGAAGTTCGCCGAGTACCTGGAAACCGAGGTGGGCAACCTGTGAGCGACATCGACGTCGCGCGCCTCGCCGACTGGATGGATGAGGCGGCGCTGCCCGGCAAGGGCGAACCACTGCGGACCCGGTTTCTGTCCGGCGGTACCCAGAACGTCATCTACGAACTGCGCCGCGGCGAGCACAGTTGCGTGTTACGGATGCCTCCGCCGGGCGCTCCCCCGGACCGCGACAAGGGCATCCTGCGCGAGTGGCGCATCATCGAGGCGCTCGACGGCACCGATGTCCCGCACACCGAGGCCGTCGCAGTGTGTCCCGACGCCGCGGTGCTGGGCCGGCCGTTCTATCTGATGGGCTTCGTCGACGGCTGGTCACCGATGGAGCTCGAGAACCGGCGATGGCCGGACCCGTTCGACTCCGACCTCGCCGCCCGGGCCGGGCTGTCCTACCAACTGGCCGAAGGCATCGCGCTGCTGTCGAAGGTCGACTGGAAAGCCAAGGGGCTGCACGATCTCGGCCGCCCCGACGGCTTCCACGAGCGTCAGGTCGACCGGTGGACCGCGTTCTTCGAGCGGATCAAGGGCCGCGAGATCGACGGCATCGACGTCGCGACCGGCTGGTTGCGCAACCACCGGCCGCTGGACTTCGTCCCCGGCCTCATGCACGGTGACTACCAGTTCGCGAACGTGATGTACCGGCACGGTGCCCCGGCGCAACTCGCGGCGATCGTCGACTGGGAGATGGGCACGGTCGGCGACCCGAAACTCGACCTCGGTTGGATGGTGCAGAGCTGGCCGCAGGACACCGGCAGCGGCCGGCAGGACGCCGATGTTTCGGAGATGAGCTACGTCGACATGCGCGGGATGCCCTCTCGCGCAGACGTTGTCGAGCATTACGCCCAGGTGTCGGGTCGCCAGGTCGACGATTTGGACTACTACCTGGTGCTGGCCAAGTGGAAGCTGGCGATCGTTCTCGAGCAGGGGTTCCAGCGGGCCGGGGACAACGAGAAGTTGCTTGCCTACGGCCCGATCATCGTCGAGTTGATGCGCTCGGCGGCTGATCTCGCCGAATCCAGCGACTATCGCTGATGCGCGCGGCGATCTGCCCTCGCCATGGGCCGCCGGAGGTGGTCCGGATCGAGGCGCGGCCGTCGCCCGCGCTCGACGCAGGACAGGCGCGGGTGCGGGTCCGCGCGGCGGCGGTGAACTTCCCCGACGTGTTGCTCATCGCCGACGAGTATCAGATCAGCGTGGCCGCGCCCTTTGTTCCGGGCAGTGAGTTCGCCGGCGAGATCGTCGAATTGGGCGACGGGGCCGACGATTTCAGCGTCGGCGACCGCGTCACCGGGACAGGGCTTCACGGTGCGTTCGCCGAGGAGATCGCCGTGCCGGCCGCGGGACTCATGCGTATACCCGACGGCATCGACGACCGCACTGCGGCGGCCTTCGGAGTCGCCTACCGCACGGCGTACCACACCCTGCGCTCGGTGGCACGCGTACGTCCGGGGGACGAGTTGGTCGTGCTCGGTGCCGGCGGCGGCGTCGGACTGGCGGCAGTGCAACTCGCCGTCGCGCTGGGCGCCTCGGTCACGGCGGTCGCGTCGTCGGACGAAAAGCTCGCTGCGGCAGCGCAATACGGCGCAAACCACCTCGTGAACCATCGCACGGCGAACCTGCGCGGTGCGCTGCGCGAGGCCCTTCCCGATGGGGCGCACGCCGTCGTCGACCCTGTCGGCGGCGAACTTTCCGAGGCCGCCCTGCGCTCGCTGCGCCGGGGCGGACGGTTCGTCACGGTGGGGTTCGCTTCGGGTGTGATCCCCCGCATCCCACTGAACCTGGTCCTCGTCAAAGGCGTCCACGTGTCGGGCTTCCAGTTTCAGGACGTGCCGGCAGACGAGTTCGCCCGCAACGAATCCGAGTTGAGTGACCACCTGGTCGGCGGCCGGGTGTGCCCGCACGTCAGCGCCGTCTATCCGCTCTCCCAGACGGCCGAGGCGCTGCGCCACGTCGCCGACGGGCGCGCCATCGGCAAGGTCGTCATCGAACTCACCTGACCCGCCGAACGTGCGACCACTGCGAGAAATCGGGCTGAATTCCGCAGCCACCGCACGCTCGGCGCAGTGATGTCAGCTGGCGGGCACCAGGTCCGCGGCGACCGACGCCATCATCCCGCAGCGGAACGTCTCGCAGTAGCCGACCTCGGCGTCAGGATCGTCGGCGGCGGCGAGTGCCTTGGCCTTGAAGGCTCGGGCCGCCGCGCTGAGTGGGTGCTCAACGGAGTCGACGCTGCGGTCGAGTTCGGCGGGCAGCCGTTCACCCCACAGGGTGACTTCGGTTCCGCCTTGCTCCAGGGCGTTGCGCACGTGCTGGAGTACGCGGGTATCGCGGTCGAACATGTTCGCCGCGACGGCCACGGTCTGCGGATGCGGCCGTCCTTCCCAGTCCGAGAGCACCGACTCCAGGTCGAGCGTCTCGGCGCCGAGAATCGTCAGCGGGCGGACGTTCTCGTCCCCGCCGACCAGGACGGTGACGTCCCAGCCTGCCATCACCCGGTCGTAGATCCACCCGCCCGCGAACCTCACCGCGTCCGAAACGCTCGGCGCGACGACATCCAATCGGTACCTCATGTCGAGCTCCGTGGCGCCAGCTCGCGGCCCAGCGACTCGGCGTACCCCTTGAACACCTCGGCCAACTGAATTGAGGGATCGAGCAACCATAGAGTCTCCATTCCATAGGTAAACGCGAGGATTTCCACGGCCTTGGCTGCCGCGTCGACGTCTTTGCGGTACTTGCCGCTCTGCTGGCCGCGCTCGATGATCCCGACGATGATGTCCACCGCGTCGCAGTACCGCTTGACCAGACGGCCGTGCAGGGGCGCATCGGGCGCGATGTTCTCCACCAGCAGCACGGTGAAGGTGCCGATCAGCTCGGGCGCCCGTTCGAAGCGCTCGGGCACCCGCCCGAGTTCGGTGACCAGATCTCCGGAGCGGTAATCGGCGTGGACCGCGTCGTCGGCGTCACGCGCGTCGAGCACCGCGTTGAGGAGCTGCTCTTTGGACTCGAAGTGATGCAGCAGACCTGCCGGCGTGACGCCGGCCTCTTTGGCGATCTGAGCCAGCGAGGTGTTGCGCCACCCGTTGCGCGCGAGCAGGCGCTCGGCCACTGAAAGGATGCGCTGCCTGCGGTCCTCGCCTTTGGCGAGGAGCGTGGCGTAGGGCCTCGCGGACTCTGAGCTGGACACCGAACCCCTTCGTTCAACCAACCTAGTGAACACACAGTAGGTAGGTTTGGCCTCTGTGACAAGCGTCTCAGCGAAAAAGTGTTCAGGCGGCGATCACACCGCAGGTCAGCGGCTCAGCTGGTGGCCGTGAACGAGATGTGGAGCTCCGTGAGCCCGCGCAACAGGAAGGTCGGTTCGTAGGCGTAGTTCCGGTTGCCGACGGCGCCGTGGAAGGACTCGTCGATCGAAATCTCGGACATGCGGTCCAGCAGCCGGCGAATGGTGATCTTGCCTTCGACGCGGGCCAGCGGCGCGCCGGCGCAGGTGTGGATGCCCCGGCCGAACGCGATGTGTTCGCGCACGTTCTTGCGGTCGGGACGGAACTCGTGCGGGCCCTCGAACTTACGCGGGTCCCGATTGGCCGCACCGAGACACAGCATCACGATCGTCCCCGCCGGCAGGTGCACGCCGCCGAGGGTGGTGGTTTTGCGGACCAGCCGGAAGTCCACCTTCGTCGGGGAATGCATGCGCAACGCCTCCTCGATGAAGGCCCCGATCCGCTCTGGGTGCTCGCGCAGCTGCTGCTGATACTCGGGCCTGTCCCCCAGCGTCTGCACCGCGGCGGAAAGCAGCTTGGTGACGGTCTCCTGGCCCGCGGCGAACAGGAACGTCGCCGGCTTGACCACCTCGATCAGCTCCGGCGTCGACCCGTCGGGGTAGTGGGCGGTCGCCATGCCGGACAGCACGTCACCGCGCGGCTCGCGGCGCCGATCGGCGAGATAACCGGCGAACTTGTCGTCGAGATACTGCAGCGGGTCGAGTCCGACCGGCTCACCGTCGAGGGCTCCCACGCGGGTGCCGCCGTCGCGCTCTGCTCCCAGCGCCGCGAGAAATTCCGGCCGGTCCTCGTCAGGCACTCCCAGCAGGTCGATGATCGCCGACGTCGCAAAGGGTTTCGCGTACTCGGAGAGAAACTCGCACCGGCCGTTTGCGATGAACTCGTCGAGTTGGCGGTCGGCCAGCCGCCACATGTAGTCCTCGTTCTCCTGCAGGCGCCGCGGAGTCAACAGCTTGGTCAGGAGTGACCGCGCCCGCTCGTGCGCGGGAGGGTCCATGACGACCATGTGCTCGTGGATCGGGAACAGGTGACGGTGCGCCTCGATCTGCTCGGTGATGTCGTCGCCGTCGGGAACGAACGGCAACGGCGGAAACGGACCGCCGATCGCGTTCACCGCGGAGAACGAGTCATGGTCCTTGAACGCGGCCAGCACTTCCTGATAGCCGGTGACGGCAACCACTCCGTAGTTGGGCTCGCGCAGTACCGGTCCCTGGTTGCGTAGGTGATCCCAGTAGTCGTAGGGATCCTGACTGACCGCCTGGTCCGAGAAGTAGTCCACAGATGCGAGATCGGTCATGCCATCGTCCTTCCGGTCATCATCATCTGATCGATCGACCAAACTGTTAAGATGCGCCATGCTTAGCACGGAACGCGACGGACGGTCAAGCAGTCGAGCGGGAGCGCGCTGAATGCCGGCCTCCCGGAAGGCGACGACGTCCGAAACCGGTGCGCGCCAGCGCTTGATCGACGCGACCGCCAAGGTCATGCGCGACGAGGGCTACGCCGCCGCCACGTCGCGGCGAGTGGCCGCCGAAGCCGGTGTGCGACAGGCGCTGGTCTACTACTACTTCCCCACGATGGACGACCTGTTCGTCGAGGTGCTGCGCGCCGGCGCCGAAGTGTCCCTGGACAACATGCGTAGCGCGCTGACCGACGACGACCCGCTGCAGACGCTGTGGCGGATCAACAGCGATCTGCGCGCGACGGCGCTCAACACCGAGTTCATGGCGCTGGCCAATCACCGCAAGGCGATTCGCGCCGAACTCAAGGCCTATGCGGAGCGGGTGCGCGACATCGAGACCGCGGCGGTCACGGTTGCCTTGCGCGCCAACGGCGTCGACCTCGACGAATTCCCTCCGGTGGCAGTCTCGATGCTGATCGCCCAGATCGCCCGCAGCCTGTGTAACGAGAGCGCGGTCGGCGTCACTCTCGGCCACGACGAGTTGCGCACGTTCATGGGCAACCTGCTGAAATTCCTGGCCGACCCGCTGCGGTCGCCGACGCCGCCGGCCCGGGGTTAGGCGCAGACGCGGAACCGCTATTGACAGCGGAGTCGATCAATGCCACGCTCCTGATCGATCGACCAACTTTTTTTGTCTTTGACAGGTACGTCCGATGGGCGGCCGGAGAATCGAGGTGGGCACATGGGTGGACGAGTCGAGGGCAAGGTCGCGTTCGTGACCGGTGCGGCGCGCGGACAGGGCCGCAGCCATGCCGTGCGCCTGGCCGAGGAGGGCGCCGACATCATCGCTGTCGATGTGTGCAGGCGCATCAGCAGTCAGACCGACATCCCGGCGGCGACGCCCGACGACCTCGCCGAGACCGCCGATCTGGTCAAGAACCTCAATCGCCGCATCGTCACAGCCGAAGTCGACGTACGCGACTATGACGCGCTGAAAGCAGTGGTCGACAGCGGTGTCGAACAGCTGGGTCGGCTGGACGTGATCGTCGCGAATGCCGGTATCGGAAACGGCGGGGCGACGCTCGACAAGACCAGTGAGGACGATTGGCGCGACATGATCGACGTCAATCTCTCCGGTGTCTGGAAGACGGTCAAAGCCGCTGTGCCACACCTGCTCTCCGGCGGACACGGCGGGTCGATCATCCTCACGAGTTCGGTTGGCGGCCTCAAGCCCTATCCGCACACGGGTCACTACATCGCCGCCAAGCACGGGGTCATCGGGCTGATGCGGACGTTCGCGGTCGAGCTGGGTCAGCACTCGATCCGGGTCAACGCCGTCTGCCCGACCAACGTGAACACGCCACTGTTCATGAACGAGGGCACGATGAAGCTGTTCCGTCCCGACCTGGAGAACCCGGGTCCCGACGACCTGGCCGTCGCAGCGCAGTTCATGCATGTGCTGCCCGTCGGATGGGTGGAACCGATCGACATCAGCAACGCCGTGCTCTTCCTCGCCTCCGACGAATCGCGTTATATCACCGGCCTTCCCGTCACCGTCGACGCCGGCAGCATGCTGAAGTAATCGGCAACTACAGGCCGAGCGACTTGGCGATGATCACCTTCATCACCTCGCTGGTTCCGGCGTAGATGCGGGCCACTCGCGCATCGGTGTACAGGCGCGCGATCGGATACTCCATCATGTAGCCGTAGCCACCGAACAACTGCAGGCAGCGGTCGACGACCCGTTGCTGCATCTCTGTGCAGAACAGTTTCACCCGGGCCGCATCGGGCGCCGACAAGTCGCCGCCGACATGCAGGCTCACCGCCCGGTCCAGCATCGCCTGGGCGGCCTCGACCTCGGTCGAGCACGCCGCCAACTCGAACTTCGTGTTCTGGAACGACGCCACCGGCGTGCCGAATGCCTTGCGGCTCTTGGTGTACTCGATTGCCGCGGCGATCGCCGAGCGGGCCTGCGCGACTGATCCCACGGCGACGGTGAGCCGCTCCTGAGGCAGGTTGTGGCCGAGGTATCCGAACGCTTCGCCCTCCTGCCCCAGCACGTTGGCTGATGGCACCCGGACGTCGACGAACGACAACTCGGCGGTGTCCTGAACCTTGCAGCCCATCTTCTCCAGTTCGCGGCCCCGGGTGAAACCAGGCATGCCGTCCTCGACGACGAACAGGGTCAACCCCTTACGCCGGTTGTCCGGGTCGGTCGACGTGCGGGCGACCACGATCACCAGGTCGGCCTGCATGCCTCCGGTGATGAATGTCTTGGCGCCGTTGAGAATCCAATTTTCTCCGTCGCGCACAGCGGTGGTGCGCATGCCCGCGAGGTCGGATCCGGTGCCCGGCTCGGTCATCGCGACCGCGGTCAGCAGCTCACCGGATGCCAGCCCAGGGAACCACCGCTGGCGCTGCTCTTCGTTTGCGTAGTGCAGGAAGTACGGAAGAATCACCTCGAGCTGGGTGCGCACAGTTGACAGCGTGACCAGGGCGCGCGCCGCTTCCTCCTGCAGCACGACGTTGTAGCGGTAGTCCGGGGTGCCGCCTCCCCCGAACTCTTCCGGGATGGGCATCCCAAGCATGCCCAGCGACCCCATCTGCTTGAACACTTCCCGAGGCATGCGTCCGCGCTTCTCCCACTCGGGATAGTGCGGGACCACCTCCTTTTCGACGAAGTCACGGGCCAGTTCCCGAAACGCCTCGTGGTCTTCGGTGAACAGATCTCTTTGCACGCCGGTCCTCTCGTGGCTTCAGGCGATGAGTTCTACCAACGTCGCATTTGCGGTTCCGCCACCCTCGCACATGGTCTGCAGACCGAATCGGATTCCGTTGTCGCGCATGTGGTTCAGCATTCGTGTCATCAGGACGGCGCCGGACGCCCCGAGCGGGTGCCCGAGTGCGATCGCCCCGCCGAGCGGGTTCAGCTTGGCCTCGTCGGCCCCCGTCTCGGCGAGCCAGGCCAGCGGCACGGGGGCGAACGCCTCGTTGACCTCGAACACTCCGACCTCGTCGAGGGCCACTCCGGCCTTGCGCAGCACCTTCTCCGTGGCCGGAATCGGTCCGGTCAGCATCAAGACGGGGTCGGCACCGGTCACCGCGCCCGCGCGGTAGCGGGCAATCGGCCGCAGGCCCAGCGCGACCGCGTTCTCAGCGGTCATCACCAACAACGCAGCCGCGCCATCGGAGATCTGGGACGAGTTGCCCGCATGGATGACGCCGTCGTCCTTGAAGGCGGGTTTGAGACCCGCCAGCTTCTCGACGGTGCTCCCCCGCCGCACCCCTTCGTCGGCGACGACAGGCTCACCTTCGGTGAACACCGGCATGATCTGCGTCTCGAACGCGCCACTGTCCTGTGCCGCTGCGGCGAGTTCGTGCGAGCGCACCGAATACTCGTCGAGCCGGGTCCGCGAGAAGCCCCACTTCTGGGCGATCAGTTCTGCCGAGATGCCTTGGTTGAACGAGAAATCTCCGTAGCGGTCAAGCACTCTCGGGCCGTACGGCATCCCGGTGGCTCTAGCGGAGCCGAGCGGAACTCGGCTCATCACCTCGACGCCGCCGGCGACGACGACGTCCTGCTGCCCCGACATCACCGCGTGTACGGCGAAGTCCAAGGCTTGCTGACTCGACCCACACGCACGGTTGACCGTGGTGCCCGGAATGGTCTCCGGCCAACCCGCGGCGAGCACCGCGTAGCGGCCGATGTTGCTCGACTGGTCGCCGACCTGCGAAACGCAGCCCCACACCACGTCGTCGACGATCTCGGGATCGATGCCGGCACGCTCGACGAGCGCGGTGAGGACGACCGCCGACAGGTCAGCGGCGTGCATCTCCGACAGGCCGCCGTTGCGCTTACCGACCGGCGTCCGTACCGCCTCGACGATCACTGTCTCACGCATTGTCCTTCTCCGATCCGGCCTGCAGAGCCCATCGACCAGTAAAAGCAGCGTCGCGCTTCGCGGCGAACGCCGCGTACGCTTCCGCCGCGTCCGCGGTGGCGAAGTTACCCGGTTGCGCGCGGGCCTCGTTGGCCAGTGCCTCGCGCAATGTCGAGTTCGCGCCGTCGTTGAGCAGAGCCTTGCTCTGAGCGAGCGCGAAGGGCGGGCCGGCCGCCAGCCGCGATGCCAGATCTGCGACGAACGAGTCGATCTCGTCGGTGCTCTTGATCCACGTGACCAGCCCCAGCGACAGCGCTTCCTCGGCATCGATCATGTCGGCCAGCAGCACCAGCCGCTTGGCCTGTTGCAGGCCCACAAGTTTCGGCAGCAGCCACGATCCACCCAGATCGACCGACAGCCCGCGCTTCGAGAAGATCTGGCAGAACCGCGATTCAGGCGTTGCGACGACGAAGTCGCAGCCGAGCGCCAGATTCCAGCCGGCGCCGACGGCGACCCCGGTGACCTTGGCGATCGTGGGCACGGCCAGCTCGTGCAGCGCCAGCGCGACGTCAGTGAGCCTGCGCAGCTTGTGCCGCGGATGGATCTGCTCTCCGGTACCGATGTCTGCGCCCGAGCAGAACGCCCCACCCGCACCGGTGATGACCAGCGCACGTAACTCGGTGTCACGGGCGGCGGCGCGCAGTGAGTCGGCCAGCGCTTCCCACAGCTCGGCGTCGATCGCATTCTTCCGCTCCGGCCGGTTCAGGGTCAGGGTGCGAACGCCGTCGCGGTCGGCGCTCAACAGGACGTCGTCGCTCATGAGTACGCCGGTCCGATCACCCCGTCCGCGCGCAGCCTCGCCAGATCGTCTGCGGTCAAGCCCAATTCACCCAGTACCGCGTCGGTGTGTTCGCCCAGTCCCGGGATCGCACCCATCGGCTGCTCGTAGCCGCTGATCACCGGCGGCGGCCGCAAGGCGCGGATATCACCTCTGGGTGTGTTGACCGTGCGCCACCGATCCCGAGCGGTCAACTGCGGATGCGTGACCACCTCGCTGGGGACGTTATAACGAGAGTTCCCGATCCCGGCGTCGTCGGCGATCTTCTGGATTTCCACCAGATCGTGCTGCGCACACCAGTTTCCGATGGCCTCGTCGAGAACCTCACGATGTGCGCAGCGACCGGGGTTGGTGGCGAAGCGAGCGTCCTCGGCGAGGTCGGGACGGTCGATGATCTCTCGAGCCACCCGCTGCCATTCGCGGTCGTTGGTCGTGCCGAGCACCACCGTCTGCCCGTCACGCGTCGGGAACGCACCATAGGGAGCGACCGCGGGAGAGCCGACCCCGAGCGGCTCCTGGTCGATCCCCGAGTGCTGGGTGTAGGTCAGTTGATAGCCCATCACATCGGTCATCACGTCGAACAGGCTCAACGCCACCGCGGGCGCCGTCTCGGCGTTGCCGTGACCACGGCCGATCAGCAGCGCCAGAATCGAGATCGCCGCGTAGAGGCCGGTGGTGAAGTCGGCCATCGCCGGACCCGGCTTGGCCGGCATACCGGGGTAACCTGTGACCGCGCAGGAACCCGACTCTGCCTGCACCAGAAGGTCATACGCGCGCTTGTGTGAGATCGGCCCACCGGGGCCATAACCGTCGATCTCGACCGGGATGACGTTCGGGTGCCGCGCAGCAAGATCGGCCGGCGCCAGCCCCAACCGTGCGGTGGCTCCCGGCGCGAGGTTCGACACGAACGCGTCAGCGCGATCGAGCAGGCGGTGCAGCAGCTCCATCCCCTCGGGCGCCTTGGTGTTCAGCGTCACCGATTCCTTGCCGCGGTTGCACCACACGAAATGCGCGGCGAGCCCACCGGGCCCGTTCACCACGTCGTCGTAGTGGCGGGCGAAATCGCCGCCGTTCGGATTTTCCACCTTGATGACGCGGGCGCCGAAGTCCGCGAGCACCCGGGTGCACATCGGCGCCGCAACGGCCTGCTCCATCGCGACGACCGTGATCCCGGCCAGTGGCGCAGGGCCGCTCACATCACCATGCCGCCGTCGACCGGCAGCACCTGTCCGGTGACGTACGAGGCGGCGTCCGATGCCATGAACACGAACGCACCCGCGACCTCGGCCGGTTCCGCCCACCGCTTCATCGGTATGCGGTTCATCATGTTGGCCGCGAATTTCTCGTTCGTGCGGATGGTTTCGGTCATCGGCGTCGCGGCGAGCGGGGCCAGCGCGTTGACCGTGATGCTCTTGGTGGCCAGTTCGCGGGCAAGCGATTTGGTGAACCCGATGATGCCCGCTTTGGCCGCGGAGTAGTTGACCTGCCCCAAGGTGCCCGTGAGCCCCGCAGCCGAGGTGACGTTGACGATGCGGCCGGTGCCGTCGGTCGGGATGTGCGGAAGCGCTGCCTGGGTGACGTTGAAGGCGCCCATGACGTGGATGTCGAACAGCAACCGGAACGATTCCTGGCTGGTCTTCTCGAACATCGCCGGCTTCGTCACACCGGCGTTGTTGACGACGATGTGCAGGGCTCCGCCGGCCAGCCCCGCGGCCTGTATCGCAGCGGCGTCGGCGGATTCGCGGTCGGACACATCGAGCGCTGCGGCCTCCGCTCGGCCGCCGCCACTCGAAATTCGTTCGGCGACAGCCGCGGCGGAGTCCTTGTCGAGATCGGTGACCAGCACCGCGGCGCCGGCGTCGGCGAGCGCTTGTGCGACGGCGGATCCGATGCCACCGGCCGCGCCTGTCACCAATGCCGACCGGCCGGACAGGTCGAAATAGTTGACCATCAACAGCTCTCCATCGTCAGTAACTACGAGGCAATCCCAGCACGTGCTCGCCCAGGAAGTTCAGGATCATCTCCTGGCTCACGGGCGCGATCTTCATCAACCGGGACTCGCGGAAGTACCGCGAGACGTGGTACTCCTCGGAATACCCCATGCCGCCGTGCAGCTGCAGGGCGCGGTCGGCGGCACCGAAGCCGGCGTCCGCACACAGGTATTTCGCGGTATTGGCTTCCCGCCCACAGGGTTTGCCGTTGTCATAGAGCCAGGTGGCCTTGCGCAGCACCAACTCGGCGGCGTCAAGCCGAGCCAGCGAGTCGGCGAGCGGGAACTGGAGGCCCTGGTTCATTCCGATGGGCCGGTTGAACACGTGCCGCTCGTTGCCGTACTTGACCGCCTTCTCCAACGCCACGCGGCCGATGCCCAATGCTTCGGCGGCGATCAGCATGCGCTCCGGGTTCAGCCCGTCGAGAATGTATTTGAAGCCTTTGCCTTCGTCGCCGACGCGGTGCTCGACCGGGACCATGAGGTCGTCGATGAACACCTCGTTGGAAGACACCGCGTTGCGGCCCATCTTCTTGATCGGCCGGATGTCGACGTGGTCGCGGTCGAGGTCGGTGAGGAACAGCGTCATGCCGTCGGTCTTCTTGCTGACCTCGTCGAACGGCGTGGTCCGAGTCAGCAGCAGGATCTTCTCGGACTCCAGCGCTTTGGAGATCCAGACTTTGCGGCCGTTGACGCGGTACTTGTCACCCTCACGTTTGGCGAACGTGGTGATGCGCGAAGTATCCAGTCCCGCACCGGGTTCGGTGACACCGAAGCAGACGTGCAGGTCGCCGTCGACGATGCGGGGCAGCGTCGCGGCTTTGAGCTCATCGGAGCCGTGTTTGACGACGGGTTGCATCCCGAAGATGGACAGGTGGATGGCGCTGGCACCGTTCATCGCGGCTCCCGACCGCGAGACCTCCTCCAGCAGCAGCGTCGCCTCGGTGATGCCGAGCCCATGACCGCCGTACTGCTCGGGGATGGTCATGCCCAGCCAGCCACCCTTGGCGATCGCGTCGTAGAACTCCTGCGGAAACTCGTGCGCGAGATCCTTTTCCATCCAGTAGTGGTCGTCGAACTTGCTCGCCAACTCGCGGACGGACTTGCGGATCAGCTCCTGGTCCTCGGTCAGCTCGAAACTCATCCCGCCGGGCACGTGGTTCTCCTCATGGTCATCGCCTCACACGTCGGTGCGCCGGCGCGTGAACGGTCGTCGGCGCACCGGCGCACTTCAGGACGTGCTGCCGGCCGTCGCCGGAAGCGCGCCTCAATCCTTGTTGCCGGTCAGCTCTTTGGCGTTCGCCGCGAAGTCCGCGAAAGTCGCGCCGGTCTTCTCCTTCTTCGACAGGGCCTGGATGGAGACATCATGACCTTCAGCGGCCTTCCGCAGAGCGCCGACCGTGGCCTGTTCGCGGGTGATGTGCGTGAACGGATCCCAGTGATACCAGCGCATCGCGTTCTCGTAGGTCATCTTGTTGATCTCGTCGTCGGGCACGTCGTTGGCCTTGAGCACGTCGTCGAGTTGTTCGGGAGCGCCGGGCCACATCGAATCCGAGTGCGGATAATCGGCTTCCCAGCAGATGTTGTCCACCCCGATCTGATGCCGGGTCGATACGCCGACGGGGTCGGCGATGAAGCAGGTCAGGAAGTGGTCGCGGAACACCTCGCTGGGCAGCTTGCCGCCGAAGTCCTGACCGGTCCACGTCGAGTGCATCTCATAGGTGCGATCGACCCGCTCAAGGAAGTACGGGATCCAGCCGGTGCCGCCCTCGGACAGGGCGATCTTCAGCTCCGGGTACTCCTTGATCGGCCGCGACCACAACAGATCCGCGGCGGCCTGCACGATGTTCATCGGCTGCAGGGTGATCATCACGTCCATCGGCGCATCGGGGGCGGTGATGGCCAACCGGCCCGACGACCCGATGTGCACGTTGAGCACGGTGTCGGTGTCGACGAGCGCGTCCCACATCGGCTTCCAGTGGTCGAAATCGTGGAAGCTGGGATAGCCCATCGCCGAGGGGTTCTCGGTGAACGTCAACGAATGCACACCGCGGGCGGCGTTGCGCCGGATCTCGGCCGCGCACGCCTCGGGGTCCCAGATCACCGGCAGCGTCATCGGGATGAACCGGGCCGGGTACGCCCCGCACCACTCCTCGACATGCCAGTCGTTGTAGGCCTGCACCAACGCCAGCGAGAATTCGCGGTCCTCGGTGGCGAACAGCCGGCCGGCGAACCCGGGAAACGACGGAAAACACATCGAACCCAGAATTCCGCCGGCGTTCATGTCCTTGACCCGCTCGTCGACCTGCCAACACCCGGGGCGGATCTCGTCGAGACCCTGCGGCTCGAGCCCGTACTCCTCCTTCGGCCGCCCGGCGACGGCGTTGAGCGCCACATTCGGAATGACCGTGTCGCGGAACTGCCACGTATCCGAACCGTCCGGGTTGTGCACCAACCGCGGCGCCTCGTCGATGTACTTCTTCGGCAGATGGTTCTTGAACATGTCGGGCGGTTCGACGATGTGATCATCAACGCTGATCAGGATCATCTCGTCCTTGTTCATGCCCGTTCCTTTCGTCGCGTGCCCAGAGGTCGTACAGCGCGGCAGTCCTCGATGTGAGGAAAACTATCTTCTCACCGTACGAGAATCAATGTCCGAAAGCCACCCTATGGCCTCCTGGCAGCAGGATTAGGCTCAACGGAGCCCCGCCGCGCCCATCGGTTACCGCCTCGGACGTTGACCATTCGCGGGAAAGGTGGAAATCTATTGGCGAAATATGAGAACCTGATTCTCATCGCCGAGAGGACACAGGAAGGAGCCGTCTTGCGCCTGCCTCCGCTGCCCGCCGAGGAGTGGGACGACGCCGTCGACAACGCCCTGTCGGGCATGGCACCCGAACGGCGCAATCCCGAACTGGCAGGCAACCTGCTCGCCACGCTCGTCCGCCATCCGAAGCTGACCAGAAACTTCCTGCGATTCAACTTCCACCTGTTGTACGGCTCGACCCTGTCGCCCCGGTTGCGCGAGCTGGCGGTGCTGCGCGTCGCGCACCTGACCAACTGTGAGTACGAGTGGCGTCACCACGTCAACATGGGCCGCGACGAGGGTTTGACCGACGAGGCCATCGAGGCCGTGCAACGCGGCGAGGCCTCCGACGAACTGGACCGCGCCGTGCTGCGCGCGGTCGACGAACTACAGGACCACGCCAACGTCTCCGACGCGACGTGGGCCACCCTGTCCGAACACCTCGAGGAACGTCAGCTGATGGACCTCGTCTTCACTATCGGCTGCTATGGCGCACTGGCCATGGCCATCAACACTTTCGGCGTCGAACCCGATCAGGAGAGGTAAGAAACCGTGGCATTTTTCCCGAAACCAGAAGAGGGCAGCTGGACCGAGCACTGGCCTGAACTCGGCACCGCTCCGGTCAACTATGAGGACTCGATCGATCCCGAGCAATGGAAGCTGGAGCAACAGGCCATCTTCCGCAAGACCTGGCTGCAGATGGGCCGGGTGGAGCTGATCCCCAAGAAGGGCAGCTACATCACCCGTGAGCTGCCGTCGGTCGGCCCGGGCACGTCGATCGTCATCGTCAACGACGGTGACCAGGTCCGCGCCTTCTACAACATGTGCCGCCATCGCGGTAACAAGCTGGTGTGGAATGACTACCCCGGTGAAGAGGTCTCTGGCACCTGCCGCCAGTTCGTCTGCAAGTACCACGCCTGGCGCTACAACCTCAAAGGGGACCTGACCTTCATTCAGCAGGAGCAGGAGTTCTTCGACATCGACAAGGCCGACTACCCGCTCAAGCCCGTGCGCTGCGAGGTGTGGGAAGGATTCATCTTCGTCAACTTCGACGACGACGCGGTCTCGCTCGAGGAATATCTGGGCGAGTTCGGCCAGGGCCTCAAGGGTTATCCGTTCCACGAGATGACCGAGCACTACAGCTATCGCGCGGAGGTCAAGTCCAACTGGAAGCTGTTCATCGACGCATTCGTCGAGTTCTACCACGCACCGATCCTGCACATGAAGCAAGCGGAGAAGGAGGAAGCCGAGAAGCTGGCCAAGTTCGGCTTCGAGGCGCTGCACTACGACATCAAGGGCGACCACTCCATGATCTCGTCCTGGGGTGGCATGAGCCCGCCCAAGGATCTGAAGATGGTCAAGCCCATCGAGCGGATCCTGCACAGCGGCCTGTTCGGTCCGTGGGACCGCCCGGACATCAAGGGCATCCTGCCCGACGAGCTGCCGCCGGCAATCAATCCCGGCCGCCACTCGACCTGGGGACAAGACTCTTTCGAGTTCTTTCCGAACTTCACCCTGCTCTTCTGGGTGCCGGGATGGTATCTGACGTACAACTACTGGCCGACCGGTGTGGACACCCACATCTTCGAGGCCGACCTGTACTTCGTGCCGCCGAAGAACCTGCGCGAACGACTCTCCCAGGAACTGGCCGCGGTGACGTTCAAGGAGTACGCGTTCCAGGACGCCAACACGCTCGAAGCCACGCAGACGCAGATCGGCACCCGCGCCGTACTCGATTTCCCGCTGTGCGATCAGGAAATCCTGCTACGCCACCTGCACCACACCGCGCACAAGTACGTCGACCGGTACAAGGAGTCGCTGGCCAACGGAAACGGGGCCGGGGCGAATGGCGCGGCACACACCAAGAGCGAGAAGGATGCTGCAAATGTCTAAGCTCCCTGAGGAATTCGCGGACCTCGAGCGGTTCAGCGACTGGTGCCTACCCACCGAGGAAGAGCGTTACCAGAAGCGGCTGAACTCCACGATGGAAGAGATGCAGGAACTGTACGACGCGGGCATGGCTAGGCTCGAAGACATCATGGTCTACGTCGACGCCCGCTTCCCACTCAAGGGGATGCCGGACGATGCCAAGGCGCTGGTGCATCTCGGTCAGTCGATCGTCATGGTGAGCTTCCCCGTCGAGGTGTGGAAGCAGCCCCGCGTACTCGACAGCGGCGCCGCGTATATCAATCTCATCAAGGAGCCGGTGGTTTAGCGGTGCAGATGCCCTTCGCGCAAGCGGCTCATCGATGCTGACCCTCAAGGCGGCAGGCCTGCTCGACGTCGACGCCGGCGAGATCGTCCGGCCGGGCGTCGTGCGGGTCGACGACAACCGGATCGTGGGACTGGGTGGCGAACCCGAGGGCGAGATCATCGATCTCGGCGACGCTGTCCTTCTCCCCGGCCTGATGGACATGGAGGTCAACCTGCTCATGGGCGGCCGGGGCGAGAATCCCGGCCTGTCCCAGGTGCAGGACGACCCGCCGACGCGGATGTTGCGCGCCGTCGGCAATGCGCGACGGACCCTGCGCGCAGGCTTCACGACGGTGCGCAACCTCGGACTGTTCGTCAAGACGGGCGGTTACCTGCTCGACGTGGCGCTGGGCAAGGCGATCGACGCCGGCTGGATCGAAGGGCCGCGTGTCATCCCCGCGGGCCACGCCATCACACCGACGGGCGGCCATCTCGACCCGACGATGTTCGCGGCCTTCATGCCCGGCGCGCTCGAATTGACGATCGAGGAGGGCATCGCCAACGGCGTCGACGAGATTCGCAAGGCGGTGCGTTACCAGATCAAGCACGGCGCGCAGCTGATCAAGGTTTGCGTGTCCGGTGGTGTCATGTCATTGACCGGAGAGGCCGGCGCACAACACTATTCGGACGAAGAGCTGCGGGCCATCGTCGACGAGGCGCATCGTCGCGGGATGAAGGTCGCCGCGCACACCCACGGCGCAGAGGCCGTCAAGCACGCGGTCGCGTGCGGTATCGACTGCATCGAACACGGTTTCCTGATGGACGACGAGGCCATCGGAATGCTCGTCGACAACGACCGGTGGCTGGTGACCACCCGCAGGCTGGCCGAAGCGATGGATGTGTCCCGGGCGCCGAAAGAGTTGCAGGACAAGGCCGCCGAGATGTTCCCGAAGGCACGCACCTCGATCAAGGCCGCCTATGAGGCCGGCGTGAAGATCGCGGTCGGCACCGATGCGCCGGCCATCCCGCACGGAAAGAACGCGGACGAACTCGTCACGCTGGTCGACTGGGGAATGCCGCCCGCGGCGGTGCTGCGCGCGGCGACCGTCGTCGCCGCCGACCTCATCGACAAGCCGGACCTCGGCCGCATCGCGGAGGGCTACCTGGCCGACATCATCGCGGTCCCCGGCGATCCACTGGCAGACATCAGCGTTACGCGAAATGTCAACTTTGTAATGAAGGGCGGTAAGGTCTTCAAGAATGACTGAGTCGAAGCGAATCGAGGATCTCGTCGAGATCCAGCAACTGCTCGCCAAGTACGCCGTCACCATCACCCAGGGCGACATCGACGGCCTGGTCTCGGTGTTCACCCCGGACGGCACCTACAGTGCGTTCGGCTCGACTTACACGCTCAACCGTTTTCCCGAACTGGTCGACGCCGCACCCAAGGGCCTGTTCATGACGGGAACGTCGCTCGTGCACCTCGACGAGAACGATCCCGACAAGGCGACCGGCACCCAGCCCCTCTGCTTCATCGAGCACTCCAAGCACGACATGCGAATCGGTTACTACAACGACACCTATGTCCGCACCGACGACGGTTGGCGGCTGAAAACCCGTGCCATGACGTTCATCCGGCGCAGCGGTGACCACGACTCCGGGCGCCCCCACGCGATCGGAAGGCCCGAGGCGGGATGAGCGACTTGTTCGAGCCCGCCGCGTTCCGCGCGGCACTGCAGGCCTGGCTCGACGACAACGATCTGACACCCCCGCCAGGGGACCACTCCCTCGACGCCCACCAAGCGCAGCACCTTCGGGTGCTCAAGGCGCTGTACGACGCCGACTGGATGCGCTACGGCTGGCCGGAGTCGGCGGGTGGCCTGGGCGGCCCGGACATCCTGCGCGCGATCGTCGGCGAAGAGATCGTCGGCCGCGGACTGGACCATCCGGGGCCGTACTCGATGCTCGACGTGCTGACCCCGACCATGATCGATTACGCGCGACCGGAACTGGCCGCCGAGATGGTGCCCAGGCTGCTGTCGGGCCAGGAGTCGTGGTGCCAGGGCTTCTCCGAACCCGGTTCGGGAAGCGACCTGGCCTCGCTGACCACTCGCGCCGAGCCACAGGGCGACAACTGGATAGTCAACGGCCAGAAGGTCTGGACGAGTTTCGCGCAGTACGCCACGCGGTGCATTCTGCTCACCCGCACCGGTGACGCGGGCACTCCCAATCACGAAGCCATCACCGCCTTCTTCGTCGACCTCGACTCTCCCGGAGTCTCGGTGCGGCCGCTACGCACCATGCACGACGTCGACGAGTTCTGCGAGGTCTACTTCGACGACGTCGTGGTGCCCGCCGACCGGATGCTCGGCATGGCCGGTGATGGTTGGAAGCTGGCGATGGATTTGCTGCCGTACGAGCGCTCGACATGCTTCTGGCAGCGGATCGCCTACCTGTACTCGCGGTTCGACGCGCTGATCGAAGAGGTGAAAAGGCAAGGTCAGTCGGTGGACTCGGATCTGGGCGAGGTGTATCTGGCACTGCACACCCTGCGCTGCCGGTCGCGAGCCACCCAACACCGGCTGGGCGACGGCCAGAAACTGGGGACCGACACGTCGATCGACAAGGTGCTGTTGGCTACCGCCGAGCAGCGGCTCTACGACACCGTCCGGGATCTGTTGCCGGGCAGGATAGAACTCGACGACGATGCCTGGCGGACAGAGTTCCTGTATTCGCGCGCCGCGAGCATCTACGGCGGCACCGCGGAGGTGCAGCGCAACATCATCGCTCGTCGCCTGCTCGATCTCGGTAAGGACTGGTGACCGTGGATACCGGATTGGACGCCGAATCGCTGGCGATGCTCGAGGACACGCTGCGCAAGACGATGCTGTCCACCTCCGGCGCTGAGCTGGATGCCGCGCTGGCGGACCTCGGCTGGGCCGAGATGCTCTCGGACATACCAGATCTGGCGATCCCGCTGGTGTTCCGCCTGCTGGGCGAAACGGGTTCGCACGCATCGGTTCTCAACGACGTGCTGCTCGAGACAATCGGCGGCCTTCCCGGCGGGACACCGCCGATGCCGTATGCCGGCGGCGGCTGGGTGGTGTGGGAACGTACCGCCAACGCCGAGCCGACACTCGGTGACCTCCCATTGCGCCGCGTGCCCGACGGTGAGCTGATGCGGATGGGCGAGGCGCGACGGGCGGTCGGCTGGTGGCTGGTCGGTTCGGCCAGGGGGATGCTGGCGCTGGCCCGGCAGCACGCGCTGGACCGAGTGCAGTTCGGCAAGCCGATCGCGTCGTTTCAGGCCGTCCGGCACCGGCTGGCCGAGACGCTGGTGGCGATCGAAGGCGCCGAGGCGACGCTGGGGCTTCCCGGAAGTGAGAGCGCAGACTTGACCGCGATGCTGGCGAAGGCCGCCGCGGGCAAGGCCGCGCTGACCGCGGCCAAGCACTCCCAGCAGGTGCTCGGCGGCATCGGCTTCACCGAGGAGCACGATCTGCACCGACACGTCAAACGGGCCCTCGTGCTCGACGGATTGCTGGGCAGCTCAAGGGAACTCACCCGAAAGGCCGGCGCGGGGCTGCGTGCCCGAGGCTCAGCCCCGAGGCTCGCCGAGCTTTAGCCCTCCTCCCCCCTTCTTTTGCCGCGAGCGTGCGTGTTTGCACACGACACGCCGCGTAAGTTCAGCATTTTGCGCACGCTCACGCCGCGCGAGCGTCAC
>NZ_LZKP01000036.1 GCF_001672895.1 Mycobacterium sp. E740 | reverse complement strand
CCGGCTGGCGTTCTTCTCGCAGGCGCGCTGCGTGCAGTACCCCGCAGCGACGAGCAGCAGCACCAGCAGCGCGTCGGGGTTGTTGAACCGGAAAATCAGCGCCGTCACCGGCGTCAACGCCAGCACGCTGCCCGCAAGCAGGGCCGCACCCTGCCCACTCACCCTGCGGACCGCGGCATAGAGCAGCGCCACCGACGCGATGCCCGCCAACGCCTGCGGGACCAGCACACTCCACGGGTTGAGGCCGAACAGCCGAACCGAGATGCCGATCACCCACAGCGCGCCCGGCGTCTTGTCGACGGTGATGGCGTTGCCGGCATCGCTCGACCCGAACAGCAGTGCCGTCCAGTTGTCGGCGCCGGCCTGCGCGGCGGCCGAGTAGAACGCGTTCGCCCATCCGCTCGCGCCCAGGTCCCACAGGTACAGCACCGCCGTCGCCGCCAACAGCACGGGCAGGCCCATGCGGGAGCAGAGCCGACGTACTCTGCTATCGCTGTGTATCAGGGTGTTTCGCGTGTGCTCGCGACAGCCGGGAGGGCGCGCGGTAGCCAAGGCGGTCACTCGATCGAGTGTCGCGGTGCGGGCTATGCGCCGCTGTTGCGCCCGCTGTGGGTGAGCTGTGAGTCACCGGGCAGTTTGACGGTGAAGCGGGTGTCACCCGGAACGCTGTGCACGTCGATGGTGCCGAAGTGCGCCTTGACGACCGCCGCGACGATCGCCAGCCCGAGTCCCGTGCTGCCTTCGCGGCGAGAGCGCGACGAGTCACCGCGGGCGAATCTCTCGAAGATCTCGGGTTGCAGCCACACGGGGATGCCAGGCCCGTCGTCGGCCACCGCCAGCACCACGAAGCCGTCCGCGTCCACGGTCAGCGCCGTGACGACCGACGTGCCGGGCGGGGTGTGGGTGCGGGCGTTGGCCAGTAGGTTCGCGACGACTTGGTGCAGCCGCGCCTCGTCGCCGACGAGCACCACCGGCTCCTCGGGCAGGTCGAGCGACCAACGGTGTTCGGGACCCGCGATGTGGGCGTCGCTGACCGCGTCGACGATCAGCCGTGAGACGTCCACCGGCTCGCGTTGCAGTGGCCGGCCGGTGTCGAGCCGCGCGAGCAGCAGCATGTCCTCGACCAGTTGGGTCATTCGGCCGGTCTCGGATTCCACCCGGCTCATCGCATGAGCGACGTCGTCGGGCACGTCGTCGCGTTTGCGTTGCGCCAGTTCGGTATAGCCGCGGATGGCGGCGAGCGGCGTGCGCAGCTCATGGCTGGCGTCGGCGACGAACTGGCGAACCCGGGTCTCGCTCGCGTGCCGTGCGGACAGCGCTGAGGCGATGCGGTCCAGCATCCGGTTCAGCGCGGAACCGAGCTGACCCACCTCGGTGTGCGCGCTCGCCGGATCGACCTTGACGATCGGCGTCGGGAGCCGCACCTCGCCGCGGTCGAGTTCGAGATCGGCGACCTGCCGCGCCGCATCGGAAACCCTTGCCAGCGGCGCGAGTTGGCGCCGAATGATCAGGATGCCCGCAGTCGTCGCGCCGATCAACGCCATCGCACCGACCACGCAGAAGATGATCGCGACGGTCAACAACGTGTCGTCGACGTCCGAGGTCGGCAATCCGGTCACGATCATCTCGCCGGGTCGGTGCGCGGACACTGCGATCACCCGGTAACTGCCGAGGCCATCCAGGTCCACCGTCGTTGCCGAATGCGGTGCGACGTGCGCGAGCTGTTGGGCTGCCGCCGTGCTGATCTCACTACGCGTGCCGTCGGCGGTGATCACACCGGCGTCCACGGGTGTGCCGTGCGAGATGACCGCGCCGACGGTGCGCGCTGCCTGCCCCGGCGCGTTGAGAAAGGCGGGCCCCGGGCCGAGATCGTCCCGCAGCATCATGCGTTCCCGTAGCCCGGGCCGCGCGAACTCCGGCGGCGGTGGCGGCGGGCCGAACTCGAACAGGCCCGCCGAGCGGCGCGCCGACTCGGCCAGCCGCCCGTCCAGCTGGTTCATCAGAAAGTGTTGCAGCGCAAGCTCGGTGCCGACCCCCACGGCTGCGCACACCAACGCCAGGAGCACGATCTGCGAGGCCAGCAGCCGAGCCCGCAGTGACCATGTGCGCGGTGAGCGGATCCGCGTCGGCGGGTTCTCAGCGCGCGGGTTTGAGGACATATCCCGCACCGCGCAGGGTGTGGATCATCGGCTCGCGGCCGTTGTCGATCTTCTTTCTCAGGTAGGAGACGTACAACTCGACGATGTTGGACCGGCCGCCGAAGTCATAACTCCACACCCGGTCGAGAATCTGCGCCTTGCTCAGCACCCGCTTGGCGTTGCGCATCATGAACCGCAGCAGTTCGAACTCCGTCGCGGTCAGCGTGATCAGCTCACCCCCGCGGGTCACCTCGTGGCTGTCCTCGTCGAGCACCAGGTCGCCCACCACGATCTTCGCGCCACCCGTCTCGCTTGCCACCCCGGTCCGGCGCAGCAGTGCACGCAGCCGCAACACCACTTCCTCGATGCTAAACGGCTTGGTGACGTAGTCGTCGCCGCCGGCGGTCAGGCCGGCGATGCGGTCCTCGACCGAATCCTTGGCGGTCAGCAGCAGCAGCGGCAGCCCGGGTGTCTGCTCACGCAGTTTGCGCAGCACGTCGAGCCCGCTCATGTCCGGCAGCATGACGTCGAGCACCACCACATCGGGTGGCGTTTCCCGCGCGGAAGCGATCGCCGACGACCCGTCGGCCGCGGTCGCGATGTCCCAGCCCTCGTACCGCAGCGCCATCGAAACCAACTCGGCCAGCACGGGCTCGTCGTCGACGACCAGCACATGGATCGGCTTGCCGTCGGCGCGGCGCATGACCACCCGGCCCGCGTCCTGGTCGCCGAGAGGTTGGGAAGTCGTCACGGCGCCATTATTCGCGGTGGCCATGAGCGCAAGGTGAGCGTTTCCTATGCGCCCGCTGTGAAGGCAATCCCGCTAACCCGCCTCCGGAGCCGGCTCCGCGGTGACCTCCGGCGTCGCCACCGTCGTCTCCGGCACCCCCGAGCCCGGCGACTGGGTGACCGTCTCGCCGGTCGTGGCCTCCGACGTCGTCACCGGACCCGCGGTGGCGCCGCCGTCCTCCTCGTCCTGGGCGGCCGTGGTGGCTGCGACCGTCAACGCGCCCATCGTGAGCAGGGCGCTCGCTCCCACCGTCGCCGAGAACAACTTGATCTGCTTCGAGTTCACGTGGACCTCTCCGTCTCGTCGAGCCGTTGTCGGGCTGGGTAACCGAACGGACGCGACGTGAAACGACCGGCGCCGCGGCGGCCACATCACGGCCATCTGCGCGGGCATCTCCTAACCTGAGCGAATGCAGTCGACGGACGGACCCTGACGCATGGTGCGGTTCTTGGCACGCCGCCTGCTCAACTACCTGGTGTTGCTGGCACTGGCATCGTTCCTCGTCTTCCTGCTCGCATCGTGGCAGTTCGATCCGCTCGACAGCCTGGAGAGCCGCAACCCGCGGCCGCCGCAGGCCGTCATCGAGGCCAAGCGCGTCGAGCTGGGCCTGGACAAACCGGTGCTCGAGCAGTACGTCCACTGGGCGTCCGGCGCCATCCGCGGCGACTTCGGAGTCACCATCGGGGGTCAGCCGGTGACCGACGAGCTGTGGCGCCGGGTCGGAGTCAGCCTGCGGCTGCTGGTCATCGGATCGGTCGTCGGAACCGTGATCGGCGTCGCCGTCGGCGCCTGGGGGGCCATCAGGCAGTACCGGCTCAGCGACCGCCTCATCACGCTGGTGTCGTTGCTGGTGATCAGCACACCGATATTCGTGCTGGCGAACCTGTTCATCCTCGCTGCGCTGGGCGTCAACAACGTGCTGGGTGTGCGCATCTTCGAGTACACGGGCGAGACGTCGACGTATCCGGTCCACGGAGCGTGGAACCAGTTCGTCGACCGGTTGCAGCACCTTGTGTTGCCCAGCATGACGCTCGCGCTGTCGTCGATCGCGATCTACAGCCGCTACCAGCGAAATGCGATGCTCGACGTACTGGGCCAGGACTTCATCCGCACGGCGCGCGCGAAGGGACTGACGCGACGACGCGCGCTGGTCAAACACGGACTGCGCACGGCCCTCATCCCGATGGCGACGTTGTTCGCCTACAGCGTGGCGGCGTTGGTCACCGGCGCCGTGTTCACCGAGAAGATCTTCGCCTGGCACGGCGTCGGCGAATGGGTGGTCACCGGCATCGGCAGTCAGGACATCAACATCGTCGCGGCGATCACCATCTTGTCCGCGGTGATGATCCTGCTGGCCGGCCTGCTCTCCGACGTCGTCTATGCGGCCCTCGATCCGAGGGTGCGCCGATCGTGACCGAACCCGTGGCCCATGCCGATTCGCCCGTGACGGACGAGTCGTCGACCAGCGCGCAATCCGGCCTGCACACCGAAGGTTTCGCGTCGCGCCGCTCGCTGGTGTTCCGCCGGTTTCTGCGTAACAGGGCGGCGGTCGTCTCGTTGGTTCTGCTCGTGGTGTTGTTCATCGGCTGCTACGCGCTGCCCCCGTTGCTGCCGCACAGCTACAGCGACCTGGACTACTACGCGCTGCAGCAACCGCCCAGCCTCGACCACTGGTTCGGCACCAACGCCCTCGGGCAGGACCTGTTCGCCCAAACCTTGCGCGGCATGCAGAAATCGATGCTCATCGGCGTCTGCGTCGCGTTCATCTCGACGATCATCGCGGCCACCGTCGGGACGATCGCCGGGTACTTCGTCGACTGGCGCGACCCCGTGCTGATGTGGCTCGTCGACCTGATGCTGGTCGTGCCCAGCTTCCTGCTGATCTCAATTGTCGTGCAGCGCACCAAAGGTGACATCGTCTGGATGATCCTGCTGCTGTCGCTGTTCAGCTGGATGATCAGCTCGCGGATTGTCCGCGGTATGACGATGAGCCTGCGCGACCGCGAATTCGTCGTCGCGGCACGCTATATGGGCGTCAGCGGAGGCCGCATCATCCTCCGCCACATCCTGCCCAACGTCGCGTCGATCATCATCATCGACACCGCGCTCAACGTCGGCGTGGCGGTGTTGGCCGAGACCGGGCTGAGCTTCCTGGGCTTCGGCGTCCAGCCGCCCGACGTGTCACTGGGCACCCTGATCGCAGACGGCACCAAGTCCGCGACGACCTTTCCGTGGTTGTTCCTGTTCCCCGGCGGAGTGTTGGTGTTGATCATCCTGTGCGCCAACATGGTTGGCGACGGCCTGCGCGACGCCCTCGATCCGGGCGCACAGCGGTTGCGTCGCAGAAGGCAACGATGAGCCTGTTGCAAGTCCGCGACCTCACCGTCGCGTTCCCGACCGACGCCGCGCCGGTGAATGCCGTGCGCGGCATGACGTTCGACGTCGACAAGGGCGAGGTCGTCGCACTGGTCGGAGAATCGGGCGCAGGCAAATCGGCGAGCGCGATGGCGGTCGTCGGCCTGCTTCCCGAATACGCCGACGTGTCCGGCTCCATCCGGCTGCACGGCGACGAGCTGATCGACTTATCGGATCAACGGATGTCGGCGATCCGCGGGAAGACGATCGGCACGGTGTTCCAGGACCCGATGTCCGCCCTGACCCCCGTCTACACGGTCGGCGACCAGATCGCCGAGGCGATCCAGATACATCAGCGCAGCATCGGCAGGCAGGCGGCCCGCAGGCGCGCTGTCGAACTGCTCGAGTTGGTCGGCATCGCCCAACCCGAGCGACGGGCCAGGTCGTTCCCCCACGAACTGTCCGGCGGCGAACGCCAGCGGGTGGTCATAGCCATCGCCATCGCCAACGATCCCGATCTGCTGATCTGCGACGAGCCGACCACCGCGCTGGACGTGACCGTGCAGGCGCAGATCCTCGAGGTGCTCAAGACCGCCCGCGACGTGACCGGCGCCGGCGTCCTGATCATCACCCACGACCTCGGCGTGGTCGCCGAGTTCGCCGACCGCGCGCTGGTGATGTACGCGGGCCGGGCGGTCGAGGTCGCGACCGTCGAGCAGCTGTACCACGACCGGCGGATGCCCTACACCGTCGGCCTGCTGGGCTCCGTCCCGCGCCTCGACGCCGCCCAGGGCGCGCGGCTGGTGCCCATACCGGGCGCGCCGCCGTCGATGGCCGCACTGCCGCCGGGCTGCACTTTCGCCCCGCGATGTCCGCTGGCGATCGACGCGTGCCGCGCCGCCGAACCGGAGCTGCTTGCCGTAGGGCCGGGCGGGCACCGCGCGGCCTGCATCCGCACCGAGCACGTCGTCGGCCGCAGCGCCGCCGACATCTACGGCGTGTCGACCGCGCCGCCCGAGACGGCACCCGATGCCGGCGCGCCGGTGGTCCTGCGAGTCCAGGACCTGGTCAAGACCTACAAGCTGACCAAAGGCGTGGTGTTCCGCCGCCAGGTCGGCGAGCTGCGCGCGGTCGACGGGGTCAGCTTCGAACTGTCGGCGGGCCGCACGCTCGGCATCGTCGGAGAGTCGGGGTCGGGCAAGTCGACGACACTGCACCAGATCCTGCAGTTGTCCGCCCCCGAAGCCGGCACCATCGAGGTGCTCGGCCACGACGTCGCGTCGTTGGACCGGCGCGGCAGGCAGGCGTTGCGCGGCGATCTGCAGGTCGTGTTCCAGGACCCCGTGGCCTCGTTGGACCCGCGGCTGCCGGTGTTCGATGTGCTGGCAGAACCGTTGGGCGCCAACGGGTTCGGCAAGCAGGAGCGCGAGGAGCGGGTCGCCGAGCTGCTGGGCGTCGTCGGGTTGCGACGGGAGGACGCCGCGCGGTACCCCGCCGAGTTCTCCGGCGGGCAGAAGCAGCGCATCGGGATCGCCCGGGCGTTGGCGCTGCAACCGAAGATCCTGGCGCTCGACGAACCCGTGTCGGCCCTCGACGTGTCGATCCAGGCCGGCATCATCAACCTGCTGCTGGACCTGCAGCAGAGATTCGGGCTGTCCTATCTGTTCGTCTCCCACGACCTCTCGGTGGTCAGACATCTCGCGCACCGCGTGGTCGTCATGTACAAGGGCACCGTGATCGAGCAGGGCGACGGCGACCGGGTCTTCACCGATCCTCGCCAGGACTACACCAAACGCCTGCTCGCTGCGGTGCCGCAGCCGGAAGTGAATCGCAGCTAGAGTCGGTGCGCATGAGCTTCCGACGCTTCGCTGCCGTCGCCGCGATCGCCACGCTGACCCTGACCGCCTGCTCCGGCGGCACCGACGAAGCACCGTCCGCGGGCGGAGACGCATCCGTCGGCACCAGCAACGACATCAACCCCCAGGACGTCGCGAACCTGCAGCAGGGCGGCACCTTACGGCTGGCGCTCACCGCCTTCCCGCCGAACTTCAACCCCCTGCACATCGACGGCAACACCGGCGACAACAACTCGTTGATGAAGCCGACGATGCCGCGGGCGTTCCGGATCGGCGCCGACGGCTCTACGACCGTGAACACCGACTACTTCACCGACGTCAAACTGACAAGCACGAACCCGCAGGTCGTCACCTACACGATCAACCCGAAAGCGGTGTGGAGCGACGGCACACCGATCACATGGGAGGACATCCAGTCGCAGATCAACGCCACCAGCGGCAAGGACGGCAAGTTCGCGATCGCCGCCACCAACGGC
Organism: Mycobacterium sp. E740; assembly: GCF_001672895.1. GTDB lineage: Bacteria > Actinomycetota > Actinomycetes > Mycobacteriales > Mycobacteriaceae > Mycobacterium. The sequence continues at coordinate 5,200 of NZ_LZKP01000036.1, read as the reverse complement.
AGCGACCGGGTCGCGAAGGTCGAGCGCGGCGTCGACGACCGCCAGGCCGTCATCACCTTCGCCAAGCCGTGGTCGGACTGGCAGGGCATGTTCGCAGGCACCTCGATGCTGTTGCCCAAGAGTTCGACCGCGGACCCGGAGGTCTTCAACAAAGGTCAGCTGACCGCTGCCGGCCCGTCGGCGGGGCCGTTCATCGTCTCCAACCTCGACCGCGGAGCGAAGCGGATCACGTTGAGCCGCAACCCGAAATGGTGGGGTGCGCCGCCGCTGTTGGACAGCATCACCTTCCTCGTCCTCGACGACGCGGCGCGCATGCCCGCCCTGCAGAACAACACCATCGACGCCAGCGGCCTGGCCACGCTCGACGAGATGCAGATCGCCCGACGCACGCAGGGGTTGAGCATCCGGCGCGCACCGGGCCTGGCCTGGTACCACTTCACGTTCAACGGCTCCCCCGGTTCGATCCTGGCCGATCCCGCGCTGCGGCGGGCGATCGCCAAGGGCATCGACCGCAAGACGATCGCCGAGGTCACCCAGCGTGGGCTCGCGGACAATCCCGCGCCGCTGAACAACCACATCTACGTCGCCGGCCAAGAGGGCTATCAGGACAACAGCGGCACCGTGGCGTTCGATCCGGAGCAGGCCAAGCAGGAGCTCGATGCGCTCGGATGGCGGCTCAACGGCCAGTTCCGGGAGAAGGACGGGCGCCAACTGGTGATCCGAGACGTGCTGTTCGACTCGCTGGGCACGCGCCAGTACGGGCAGATCGCGCAGAACAACCTCGCCCAGATCGGGGTGAAACTCGATCTGGACGTGCGCCCCGCCGCGGGCTTCTTCACCGACTACGTCACCGTGGGCAACTTCGACATCGCGCAATTCTCTTGGAGCGGCGACGCTTTCCCGCTCGCGAGCCTGACGCAGATCTACCGCACCGGGGCGGAGAGCAACTTCGGCAAGATCAGCGGCCCCGAGATCGACGCCAAGATAGAACAGACCGTCGGTGAGCTCGATTTCGCCAAGGCGCGCACGCTTGCCAACGAGTTGGACAAGCTGCTGTTCGACGAGGTGTTCAGCCTGCCACTGACCCAGTCGACCGGAAACGTCGCCGTTCGAAGCAATCTCGCGAATTTCGGCGCGTTCGGCCTGGCCGACGCGGACTACACGACGATCGGTTTCCTGAAGTCCTGAGGCTTCTTAGGTTCGGGCTGAGTCTAAGCCGTGCTGACGAAGCGGGGCGTCGGTAGAACAGTGCCATGACTACGGCCGACCACCCGACACGCACACTTCCCGGCACGCCGGAATGGACGCAGCTGCTCGCTCGCATCGCCGAGCGCGCCACCGAGCGAGACCTCAACGACGAGAACCCTTTCGACGAGGTCGCTGCGCTGAAGCGGGCGGGCTTCGGCACGCTCCGGCTACCCGTTGCGCTCGGTGGCGCGGGTTTCACGGTGCCGCAACTGTTTTCGAGCGTGATCGACGTCGCGCACGCCGACCCGATCGTCGCGCACATCTTCCGCACCCATTTCTGGTTCGTCGAGGAACGACTGCGCACCGCCTCCGACGCGCAGTCGGCGCGGTGGCTGAGCAGGGTCGCCGAGGGCAAGATCTTCGGTAATGCGTTCAGCGAGAAGGGCTCGCTGGCCGTCGGCAGCCTGGTGTTCAACACCCGCCTGCTGCCGAGAACCGCCGGCGGATACCGACTCGACGGCGAGAAGTTCTACAGCACGGGCACGCTGTTCTCCGACTACCTCACCGTCGCCACGACCACCGACCACGACTCGGTGGCCACCGTGGTGGTGCCCGCCGACCGCGAGGGTGTGCGGCTCATCGACGACTGGGACGGCTTCGGTCAGCGGCGCACCGGCACCGGCACGACCGTCTTCACGAATGTGGCCGTCGCCGCGGACGAGGTGCTCAGCGACACGCCGTACGACGCCGATCCCGAGCCGACGGTGCAGTACGCGACCCTGCAATTGTTCATCCACGCGGTGGTGGCCGGCATCCTCGAATCAGTCGTCGACGATGGGATCGCGTTACTGCGCTCGCGCGACCGCAGCTTCAGCCACGCCTTGACCGAGCGCCCCAGCGACGACCCGCTCTACCAGAAACTGTTGGGCGAGTTAGCCAGTACGGCCTACATCGCCAGGGCTGCGGTGCTCGACGCGGCCGCGGCGATCGGCGCGGCGTCGGAAGGCGGCGGCGTGCCGGACGCCGACCTCGCCACCGAGGCGCAGTTGAAGGTCGCCAAAGTGAAGGTGCACCTGGATCACGTCGCGCCGGAGGCCGCCACGCGACTGCTCGAGCTCGGCGGGGCCAGCGCCGCCAGCCGCAAGCGCAACCTGGACCGGCACTGGCGCAACATCCGCACGATCACGCTGCACAACCCCGTCGCCTACAAGGCGAAGGTCATCGGCCAGAACCTGCTGCACGACACGCCGATTCCGGCGAACGCCTACTTCTGATCCGGTGATTTGTGAGTGATTTCGATCGGTGAGCGAACGAAATCACTCACAAATCACAAGAGACGGGGGCGCAGACTGTCGGGGGTGATCGCAATGCCGGCCTCGAGGTCGTCGATCAGCTCACCGGCATAGGCGACCAAGCCGGTGACGTCGACACCATGTGACGCCGGATGGCGGTCGCCGGATAGCCGAGCCGATGCGCGGCGCAGCACGCCGATCGCGCCTTTGGCGTTACCGCGCTGCACATGGGTGATGCCGACGGCGAGCTGAGCGAGCCCCTGCCAGAGCGGCCGCTCCTGCTGCGGGCCGTTCTTCCACGCCGCCTCGAACACCTCGTGGGCATGGAACGCCCGACCGTCGTCGAGAAGCTGTTGGGCATAGGCGAGCGTCTCGGCGGGCGGAAGTTCGAGGTCGTCGGGAATCCTTGCTACGCCTCGGCTGCCGGGGGGCAGTAGGCGGCCCAGCTCGTCGCGCGGACGGGAGTTCTTCGGCCGCCCGGCGTCGTCGCGGTCACGATCGGCCATGCCCCATCTTGGCACTGGCGTGGTCAGCCGGCCGAGATCAGCTCGGCGGCCTTCTCACCGATCAGCACGCTCGGCGCGTGCGTGTGACCGCGGATGATCGTCGGCATCACCGACGCGTCGGCGACCCGCAGCCCCTCGACGCCGCGAACGCGCAGCTGCGGATCGACCACGCTGGCGTCGTCACGCCCCATTCGGCAGGTGCCGACGGGGTGATACAAGGTGTGCGAGAACGTCGCCAACGCGCGCTCGAGAGTCTCATCGTCGAGACTGGTGGCGTTCAGCGGGCGGGCGATCCTGCCGATGACCCCTTCGAGCGCCGACGCCTGCGCGATCGTCGCGCACATGCGCAGACCAGCCATCAGCGCCGCGCGGTCGGCGCCGTCGGGGTCGGTGAGGTATCGCGGGTCGATGATCGGCTTGTCCTTCGGGTCGGCCGAGCGCAAGGCGATGATGCCGGTGCTGCGCGGCTTGAGCAGAATCGCGGCCAGCACGACGGCATGGGTGTCGTACGGGTCGCCGATCCCCTCCTCGAAGAACGGCGCGGGCGCGAAGAGCAGTTCGAGGTCCGGCAGCGCGATGTCGGGGCGGCTGCGGACGAAGCCGTAGGCCTCTCCCACGTTCGAGGTCAGCATGCCGCGGCGGCGAAGCAGGTAGTTCAGCAGCTGCAGCGGCTTCTCTGCGCCGAACAGGGAATCGTCGGGCACGTCGAAGCCGAGCGCGGCGATGAAATGGTCCAGCAGGTTGGCTCCCACATCCGGCGCATCCACGAGCGTCTCGATGCCGTGCTCGGCCAGTCGAGGGCTGTCGCCGATCCCCGACAGCATCAACAGTTGCGGGCTGTTGATGGCACCGCCGCACAGCACCACCTCGCGGCGCGCGGTGATGGTGCGACGCGAGCCGCCGTGCTGCACCTCGATCCCGGTGGCACGCCGGCCGTCGAAGATCACCTTCCCCGCCAGCGCCTCGGTCAGCAGCGTCAGGTTGCCGCGCTTGAGTGCGGGTTTGAGGTAGGCGTCGGCGGCGCTCCACCGGGCGCCGCGCCGTTGCGTGACGAGCGTTTCGCAAAAGCCTTCGGGGGACGCCTGATTCGGCTTCTCGACGCGATAGCCGCACTCCTGGGCGGCCGCGAGCCATTTGGCGGTGGAACTGCGTGGGCTGCGCTGCGCGGTGATCGACAACGGCCCCGCCTCGATGCGGCGCAGATACGGCTCGAGGTGCGCGTAGTCCCACTGCTCGCCGGCCGCCTCGCCCCACTCGTCGTAGTCGGCGGCGAAGCCGCGCACCCACATCATCGCGTTCATCGACGACGAGCCGCCCACCATTTTGCCTCGCGGCCAGTAGATTTCGCGGCCGTCGAGTTCCTTTTGCGGCTCGGTCAGGTAGTCCCAGTCCATCGGCCCGCGAAACAGTCGCTGGAACCCGGCGGGTATGCGGATGAACTTGTCCTTGTCATGTGGGCCCGCTTCCACCGCGATGACGCTAACGGACGGGTCGGCGCTCAGCCGGGCGGCGACCACCGACCCGGCCGAGCCAGTTCCCACGACGATGTAGTCGGCCTCCATTCGCGGGAGTCTAGATTCTCCGGCGCGATCAGCCGGCCAGTTCGATGTGGTGAGCGCCGTCGACGGCGGCATAGCGGCCGGCGTTGCACGTCAGCACGATGACCTGGCCGTCCCCGCCGACCGCGTTGAACACGGCCCCCATCTTGACCAGCCGGTCGGCGTCGGTGAACCCCAGCGCGTCGTCGATCACCACCGGCACGCTGTCCTCCTTGGCCACCAACGCCGCGCCGGCCAGCCGCGCCACGATGCCGAGCTGCTCCTTGGCGCCACCGGACAGCGAGTCGTAGGGCACCGTCCGGTTGCAGGTGTACGGAACCCAAGGCCGCAAAGGAACGCTCGACGAGGCGGAAACCGAACGCGAGCACGCCCTCGCGGAGCACTCGCGGGTCCAGCGGCGAGCCCGGGCCGCGGAGCTGTTGCGCTCGGTGCTCACCCGGCACCGCGACGCCACCCGGCTCCGGTACGTCGAGCCGTTCCGCGGAGAGGTGGAGCGGCTGGGCCGCATGGTGTTCGGCGACAGCTTCGAGGTGGAGGTCGACAGTGCGTTGAAAATCTGCAGTCGCACACTGTCGGGTCGGACGGTGCCCTACGACTCGCTGTCCGGTGGCGCCAAGGAGCAGCTCGGCATCGTGGCGCGGCTGGCCGGCGCGGC
>NZ_LZKP01000035.1 GCF_001672895.1 Mycobacterium sp. E740 | reverse complement strand
CCGTGCGGTCGGCGAGCACCGTCTCCAACGCGCGCTGGACCATCCGCTCGCTCGGGATGTCGAGCGACGACGTCGCCTCGTCGAGGATCAGCACCGCGGGGTCGGCGAGGAACGCCCGCGCGAACGCGACGAGCTGGCGCTGGCCCGCCGACAGCCGGCCGCCCCGCTTGGCGACGTCGTCGCTCGACATCCCGAGCGAGCGGATGGTCCAGCGCGCGTTGGAGACGGTGCTCGCCGACCGCACGGCGCTGGTGATCGCGCACCGGCTCTCGACGGTGCGGATCGCCGACCGGGTGCTGGTGCTCGAACACGGCCGCATCGTCGAGGACGGCACGCCCGCCGAGCTCATCGCGCGCGACGGCGGCCGCTACGCCGCATTGCACCGCGCGTGGGTCGAGTCGCTGGCCTGAGCGCCGCGCCCGGTGACGCCGGCGGCGGGACGGCTGAAGCTAGCCGGCTGAGGCCAACAGCGTTTCCAGCTTCTCGTTGGTCGTGGGCAACGTCGACGTCAGCACCGAGATGATCCGCTCGCGGGCCCGCTCGCTCACCGCCGACGCCACATGGTGCAGCACGTTGAGCCGGGCGGCGTCCATCCAGGCCATCATGTCGGGATCGGAGAACCACTGCAGCTGATTCTTATTGAACGAGTACATCATTCGCAGCCAGTCGATCGGCTCGCGGGGATAGGGCACCGGACCGCAGTACGCGTTTCGCGTCTCGTCGTCGGGATAGGCGCCCTCGACGTGCGCGATGAGCGACGCGCTGAGCGCCGGCTGGCAGGTGCGCACCGTCTGCAACGAGATGTGCTGGCCGTCGAAGACGGTCGTCGGTTCGCGATGCGCCAAACCGTCTGCGCTGCAGTCGATGTAGAGCACGGAACCGTCGACGTCGAGCACGCCGTCGTCGAGCGTCACCCGCCCCGGGTCCAGCGCCCGCACATGGCCCATGCGCACGACGTCGGTGATGCGCCGCAACTCGGTCAGCTCGGTCTGCGACAGAATCGCGCACCGGAACATCGTCGGTTCGACGGACTGGTCGATGCGCATCAGGCAGCCCTTGTCCTCGAGCAGCTCGAACAGTTCGGGAAGCGACGACGCCTCATTCACCGCGGCGATCTGGTTGGCGACGTCGGTGAGCACCGTGCCGGCGAACTTGCGGCCGGGCTGGATCGCCGCCCGGTCCAGCACCCACGATTCGCGGGGCTTGATCCACGTCAGCCGTGCCGCGTCGATGCCGTGCCGCAACAGCCACAGGCACGAGTCCATCGCGGTCTTGCCCGCCCCGACGATGACGTAGCGGTCGCGCGGCTCGCGGATCAGCGGCAGGTTGTTGGGCGGCACGCACTCCACGCCGGGCGCGACGGAGTAGGACGGCTTGCGCATCGACGGCACGATGATCTCGACGTGGCTGGTGACGACGCGGCGCGCGGTCACCGCGATGTCCTCGCCGCCGAGCGTGCGAATCCGGCCCTCGCCCAGGTATTCGCTCATCGGCAGGTAAGTCACTTGCCCGCTGGGCAGGAGCTGCTGGCGCATGACGGCGTCGAAGTACGCGCACACCTCGGCGCCGCTGGCCAGCTCGTAGAAGCCGGCGTTGAGCCCCGCGTGGTCGATGGTGTCGCTGCCTAGGCCGCGCGAGTTCACGCCGTAGTACGCCGACGGCTGGTGCAGCCGCACGAACGGGTACGCGGTGGTCCAGTGCCCGCCCGGCCGGTCGTTGCGGTCGACCATCACCACGGTGGCGTCGGTCTCGGCGACCAGCGTGTCGGTGAACGCCAGCCCCATCGCGCCCGCACCGACCACCAGATAGTCGGCCTGCAGAGTCCTCATCTATCGCACGCTAGCGAAGAACGCTGTGACGTCGTCGACGAAGAGCTCCGGTTGTTCGAAGGCTGCGAAGTGTCCGCCGCGCGGCATCGTCGTCCAGTGGGTGATGTTGTAGTGGTCCTCGCACCAGCTTCGCGGTGCGCGCAGGATCTCCTTGGGAAACGACGCGATGCCGGTGGGCAGGCGCACCGCGTCGCCGCCGCCGAAGGTGGAAAAGCTCTCCCAGTACAGCCGCGCCGACGAGGCCGCCGACGCGGTCACCCAGTAGAGCATCACGTTGTCCAGCATCTCGTCGCGATGCAGGACGTTCTCCGGGTGCCCGTCGCAGTCCGTCCAGGACCAGAACTTCTCGACGATCCAGGCCAACTGCCCGGCCGGCGAATCGACCAGGCCGTATCCCAGCGTCTGCGGCCGCGTCGACTGCTGTTTCATGTAGCCCGAATCCAGCTTGCGGTAGTACTCGAGGCGTTCGATCGCGGCCAGTTCCTCGGCGCTGAACTCGGTGACGCCCTTGGGCGGACGGCCCATCGGCATGTTGAGGTGAATGCCCACGCACGTGCCCTCATCGCGGCCGATCTGCGTCGTCACCGCGGCGCCCCAGTCCCCGCCCTGCGCGCCGTAGCGGTCGTAGCCGAGCCGGCCCATCAGCGTGTGCCACGCCGCGGCGATCCGCTCGACACCCCACCCGGTCCGCGTCGGCTTGCCCGAGAACCCGTATCCCGGCAGCGACGGGCACACCACGTCGAACCCGCGCTCGGTCAACGGCTCGATGACCTTGCCGAACTCGACGACCGAACCTGGCCAACCGTGGGTGATCAGGATGGGAAACGCGTCGGGCTGCGACGAGCGCTGGTGGATGAAGTGGATGTCGAGTCCGTCGATCTCGGTGACGAACTGGTCGAACCGGTTCAGCGCCTGTTCGCGGGCCCGCCAGTCGTACTCGTCGGCCCAGTATTCGGCCAGTTCGCGGGTGTAGGCCAGCGGGATGCCCTGGCTCCAGTCGTCGACGCATTCCGCTTCGGGCCAGCGCGTCCGGTGCAGCCGGTCCTGCAGGTCGGTGAGGTCGGCGTCGGGCACCGCGATTCGGAAGGGGCGGATCGCTGCCATGTCGGGATCCTGCCACGGGATCCGACTGCGCCCTCACTCGCATAGACCGGTCGATCAGCGGGCATAGCTAGGGCATGAGTGAGCGCTGCAGAAACAGACAGGACGGGAGTCATGATCTCCGCCGATGATGTGCGCGGGCTGCTGCGGTCCGACGAGAAGGATGCGGTGCTGGTCGTGATCGAAGGCCGCGCCGAGGTGATCGGCGCGGGCAAGCTCGCGTCGGCGGACTACCGCGGTGCCCTCGAGGTGGTGTCGCGCGACGACCTGGTGCGGCGCATCGGTGAGAGCCCGTCCGAGCGCGAGGTCGACGAGCAGGCTGCCCAGCTGGACACCGCGGTCTCCGAGCTGGGCGGCTGACTCACAGGCCGATCTGGCGGTAGCGGCGCAGCCGGGCCGACAGCCGGTCATCGGCGGGAACCGACTGCAGCGAGTGCAGTTCGCCGGCGATCACGGCCGACAGTCGCTGCGTGAACTGCGCCGGTTCGTCGGCGGCGTCGGGTAGTTCGGGTACGACGACGTCGACGATGCCGTCACGCAGCAGGTCCGCCGACCGAATGCCTTGAGCCGCAGCGAGTTCCGCGGCATGGTCGAGATCCCGGAACACGATCGCGCTGGCACCCTCGGGCGGCAGCGGAGCCAGCCAGCCGTGCAGCGCGGCCAGCACCCGGTCGGCCGGCACCATCGCCAGCGCCGGCCCGCCGCTGCCCTGGCCCAGCAGCACCGACACCGTCGGAGTGTCCAGCGTGACCAGTTCGGCCAGACAACGCGCGATCTCACCGGCCAGGCCGCCCTGTTCGGCCTCGACGGTCAACGCCGGACCGGCCGTGTCGATCACCAGCACCAGCGGCAGTTGCAGGCTCTGCGCCAACGCCATGCCTCGCCGCGCCTCGCGCAGCGCTGCCGGTCCGACCATGCCGCCCACCACCCGCTGCTGGCCCAGCACCACCGCCGGCTGACCGCCGAACCGGGCCAGCGCCAGCAGCGTCGTCGCAGCCTCGCCCTGGCCCGTTCCCGACAGCAGCACCCGATCGGTCGTCCCGTGTCGCAGCAGATAGCCGACGCCCGGGCGGTCCGGCCGCCGCGACGCCTCCACCGAGTCCCATGCCGGCACATCCGGCAGGTTGCCCAGCTCCGGTGTCGGTGGCGGCGGCCCCGGCGGATCCGCGACGACGGTCAACGTGCGGTCCAGCGTCGCGCGCAGCGCCTCGAGCGGGACGACGCCGTCGATGACGCCGTGCCGGTGCAGGTTCTCGGCGGTCTGGATGCCGTCGGGAAACGGCTCGCCGTAGAGGTGCTCGTAGACCCGGGGGCCGAGGAACCCGATCAGCGCACCCGGTTCGGCGGCGGTCACATGCCCCAACGATCCCCAGGACGCGAACACCCCGCCGGTGGTGGGATGCCGCAGATACACCAGATACGGCAGGTGCGCGCGCTTGTGCAGTTCGACCGCCGCGGCGATCTTCACCATCTGCAGGAACGCGACGGTGCCCTCCTGCATCCGCGTACCACCCGAACTGGGCGATGCCAGCAATGGCAGCCCCTCGGCCGTCGCGCGTCGCACGGCCGCGGTGATCCGCTCGGCCGCCGCGACCCCGATCGAACCCGCGAGGAAGTCGAACTCGCACAGCACCAGCGCGACACGCCGACCGAACACGGTGCCCTCACCGGTCAGCACCGACTCGTCCAGGCCGGTTCTTGCGGTCGCCGCGGCCAACTCGCGCCGGTAGCGCTCACCGGCGCCGACATCCAGCGGCGGGCCGTCCCAGCTGCGGAACGACCCGTCGTCCAGCACGGCGTCGCGCAGCGCAAGGGCACCGATCCGGCTCACCCCCGAAGGCTAGCCCTGCCGGCACCGACACGCCTCGATCGATTTGGCGCCCGAGACCGACGTTTTGGCTGGTTTCCGGCCGTCGAATCGACCATTGCGTCGGTTTCGAGAGCGGTGGCAGCGTATCGGCGGGCGCGTGCGTCCAACGAGGCTCGCTAGGCTTGCCCCCATGATTGGTGTCACCCGCGAGGGCCACGTGATGACCCTGGAGATGCAACGCTCCGAGCGGCGCAATGCGCTGAACGTCGAGCTGGTCGACGCGCTCAGGGATGCTGTCGAGAGGGCCGCCGCCGAAGACGTCCGGGCGATCGTGCTCACCGGCGCCGGCCACGTGTTCAGCGCGGGCGCCGACCTCTCCGACCCCTCGGGCCTGGCCGAGCAACTGCCCGAGAAGGCCAAGAATCTGAACATCGCCATCGACAAGGCGCCCGTGCCGGTCATCGGCGCGATCAACGGGCCCGCGATCGGAGCCGGCGTCATCCTTGCGATGATCTGCGACCTGCGCGTCGTCGCTGCCGACGCCTACTTCCAGTTCCCCGTCGCGAAATATGGTCTCGCGCTTGACAACTGGAGCATCCGGCGGCTGACGTCGCTGGTCGGTGCGGGCCGGGCCCGCGGCATGCTGCTGGCCGCCCAGCGGCTCACCGCCGACGACGCGATGCAGACCGGCATGGCCAACCGCATCGGCACGCTCGCCGACGCCCAGGCGTGGGCCGCCGAGATCGCCGGGTTCGCGCCGCTTGCGCTGCAGCACGCCAAGCGGGTGCTCAACGACGACGGCGCCTACGAGGACCCGTGGCCGGAGCACCAGGAACTGTTCGACAAGGCGTGGGCCAGCCAGGACATCGTCGAGGCGCAGGTCGCGCGCATCGAGAAGCGCCCGCCGAGGTTCCAGGGCGCCTGATGATCCGCGGAGCGCTGCGCATCGGCTTCGGCACCGCCTCTCTGCTGGCCGGCGGTTGGGTGCTGCGCGCGCTGCGGGGCGCCCCCGCGGCGCTGGGCGCCTCGCCCGCAGAGATCGAACTCGCCGCCCGGCGCTCGCCGAACTACCGCGACGGCGTGTTCGTCAACCTCGAACCGGCGTCGACGCTCAGCATCGACCACGAGCAGCAGCGGCTGCTGGTGCGCGAGCTGATCGGTTCCCGCGGCGACACGAAGCCGGGCGGCCCGATCCCGGTCGTCACCCCGTCGGCCACCGAACCCGCCTCGACGCGGCTGTCGACGTGCTGGTTCGGCCACTCGTCTGCGCTCGTCGAGGTCGACGGCTACCGGGTGCTGGCCGATCCGGTGTGGAGCCGCCGCTGCTCGCCGTCGCAGACCGTCGGGCCCGAACGCATGCACGAGGTGCCCGCCCCGCTCGAGGCGCTGGCCGCCGTCGACGCCGTGGTGATCAGCCACGACCACTACGACCACCTGGACATGGAGACGGTCATCGGGCTGGCCCGCACGCAACGCGCGCCGTTCGTGGTGCCGCTCGGCATCGGCGCACACCTGCGCAAGTGGGGCATACCGGAGAGCCGGATCGTCGAACTCGACTGGAACGAGAGCCACACCATCGGCGATCTCACCCTGGTGTGCACGCCGGCGCGGCACTTCTCCGGCCGGCTGTTCTCCCGCAACACCACGCTGTGGGCCTCGTGGGTGATCCTGGGGCCGAAGCACCGGGCGTTCTTCGGCGGCGACACCGGCTACACCAAGAGTTTCGCGCAGGTCGGCGAGGAGCACGGACCGTTCGACCTGACGCTGCTGCCGGTCGGCGCCTACCACCCCGCGTGGCCGGACATCCACATGAACCCCGAGGAAGCGGTGCGGGCCCATCTCGACGTCGCCGAGGCCGATCGCGGCCTGCTGGTGGCCGTGCACTGGGCGACTTTCCGGCTCGCCCCGCACCCGTGGGCGGAACCCGTGGAGCGGCTGCTGCGCGCCGCCGACGCGGAACATGTCCAGGTGGCGGTGCCCAAGCCGGGGCAGCGGGTCAACCCGGACGCGGCACCGCTTGTCGACCCGTGGTGGCGGCTCTGAGGCGTTACCGTTCACCTCATGAACGCACTGGCCAAGGTGGCTGCGCTGGGGTTGCTGCTGGTCGCGGGTTGCGGCGCCGAGACCGCACAGCCCGCGCAGCCCGCTGAACCCACGCCGCCGGCCGCGCAGGCCGATGTCCCGCCGCCGCTGGTGCCCGCCATGCCGCTGCCCGAGAACGCGGTGGACAACGCCGTGGCGAAGCTTGACGGCATGGCCGAGGACCTGATGAAGAAGTCGGGGATACCCGGCATGGCGGTCGCGGTGGTGCATGGCGGGAAGACGTTGTACGCCAAGGGTTTCGGTGTCAAGAACGTCGCAGCGCACGCCGATCAGCAGAACCGGGTCGACGCCGACACCGTGTTTCAGCTCGCGTCGGTGTCCAAGTCGCTGGCGTCGACGGTGGTCGCCCACCAGGTCGGAACGAACGCCGTCGACTGGGACACCCCGATCGTCTCCGAACTGCCGTGGTTCGCGCTGTCGAACCCGGTCGTCACGCCGATGGTCAGCATCGGCGACATGATGTCGCACCGCTCCGGCCTGCCCGACCACGCCGGTGACATGCTCGAGGACCTCGGCTTCGACCGCAGGCAGGTGCTCGAGCGGCTCCGCCAGCTTCCGTTGGATCCGTTCCGAATCTCGTACGCCTACACCAACTTCGGGTTCACCGCCGGTGCGGAGGCGGTCGCGGCGAACGCGGCAAAGCCGTGGGAGCTGCTCGCCGACGAGGTGCTGTTCCGGCCGCTCGGCATGGCCGCGACGAGTTACCGCTTCACCGACTATCAGGCCAGGGCCAACCGTGCCGTCGGCCACATCCACGTCGACGGCCGCTACGAACCCACCTATGTTCGGGACGCCGACGCGGAATCGCCTGCGGGCGGCGCGAGTTCGTCGGTCAACGACATGACCCGCTGGCTGGCGATGATGTTGGCCGACGGCAAGCACGACGGCAAGCAGATCGTCGACGCGAAGGCGCTGCTGCCGGCGGTCACCCCGCAGATCGTGTCGAGTCGCGCGACCGAGCCCGCGATGCGGTCGGGTTTCTACGGCTTCGGCTTCAACGTGGGGTCGACGTCGGCGGCGCGCACCGAGATCAGCCATTCCGGCGCGTTCGAGCTCGGCGCGGGAACGAATTTCGTCATCCTGCCATCGGCCGACGTCGCGATCATCGCGCTCACCAACGCCACGCCCGCCGGGGTCGCCGAGTCGTTGACCGCCCAGTTCGCCGACCTCGTGCAGTTCGGTGAGGTGCGCGAGGACTGGTACAAGCTGTACAGCGGGATCTTCGCCGAGATGGCCAAACCCGTGGGTTCGCTGGTCGGCAAGAAACCGCCCGCCAACGCCGCGCCTGCTGCACCGCCGTCGAGATACGTCGGGGTCTACCGCAACGACTACTGGGGGCCGGCCACAGTCACCGAGCGCGACGGCAAGCTGAGGCTGGGACTCGGCTCCAAGCTCGACGTGCCGCTGGACCACTGGTCCGGCGACACCTTCACGTTCTCGTTCGTCAGCGAAAACGCCCCGCCGGGAACGACTTCCACGGCGAAGTTCGACGGCGACAAGCTGACCCTGGAGTACTACGACACGTTCAAGAAGGGCACGTTCGTCAAGTGACCACCACCCGCGAGATGCAGGCTGCCGGGCTGAGCGACGCCGAAGTCGCGCAGCGCATCGCCGAGGGCAAGACCAACGACGTGCCGACCCGCGCGGCGCGCAGCGTGTCCGACATCGTGCGGGCGAACGTGTTCACCCGGATCAACGCGATCCTGGGTGTGCTGTTGGTCATCGTGCTGTCCACCGGTTCGGTGATCAACGGCGCCTTCGGCTTGCTGATCATCGCCAACAGCGGAATCGGCATCATCCAGGAGTTGCGGGCCAAGAAGACGCTCGACGAGCTCGCGATCGTCGGGCAGGCGAAACCGCTGGTGCGCAGGCGATCCGGCACCCGCGCCGTGCTGCCCCGCGAGGTCGTGCTCGACGACATCATCGAGCTCGGGCCCGGCGATCAGATCGTCGTCGACGGTGAAGTCGTCGAGCAGGCCCACCTCGAGGTCGACGAGTCGCTGCTCACCGGCGAAGCCGACCCGATCGCGAAAGGCCCTGGCGACGCTGTGATGTCGGGCAGCTTCGTCGTCGCCGGCACCGGCGCCTACCGCGCGACCAAGGTCGGCCGGGAGGCCTACGCGGCCAAGCTCGCCGACGAGGCCAGCAAGTTCACGTTGGTGAACTCCGAACTGCGCAGCGGCATCAACAAGATCCTGCAGTTCATCACCTACCTGCTGGTCCCGGCGGGCCTCCTGATCATCTACACGCAGCTGTTCACCACCGGTGCCGGCTGGCGCGAGTCGGTGCTGCGAATGGTGGGTGCGCTGGTGCCGATGGTGCCCGAAGGCCTGGTGTTGATGACGTCGATCGCGTTCGCGGTGGGCGTGATCCGGTTGGGCCGCAGGCAGTGTCTGGTCAACGAGCTGCCGGCGATCGAAGGACTGGCCCGCGTCGACGTCGTCTGTGCGGACAAGACCGGCACCCTCACCGAGAACGGAATGCGGGTGTCGGATATCAAGCGGCTCGACGAGAACGACGTCGGAAACATCCTCGCCCAGTTGGCGGCCGACGACGCCCGGCCCAACGCGAGCATGCAGGCCGTCGCCGAGGCGTACAAGATGCCGCCCGGCTGGACCGCGACAGCGGTGGCACCGTTCAAGTCGGCCACCAAGTGGAGCGGCGCCTCCTATGCCGAGCACGGCAACTGGGTGATCGGCGCGCCCGACGTCCTGCTCGAACCGGGTTCGGAGGTCGCCGAACAAGCCGAGCAGATCGGCGCTTCGGGGCTGCGCGTGCTGCTGCTCGGCGTCACCGACCTTTCCGTTGACGACCCGCACGCACCTGGTGACGTCACCCCGGCGGCGCTGGTGGTGCTGGAGCAGCGCGTGCGCCCGGATGCCCGCGACACCCTGGATTACTTTGCTTCGCAGCGGGTTTCGATCAAGGTGATCTCCGGCGACAACGCCGTCTCGGTCGGGGCGGTGGCCGGCTCGCTCGGGTTGGCCGGCGAGACGATGGACGCCCGTCGGCTTCCGGACGCGCCCGAAGACCTGGCCGACACGCTCGAGGTGTACACGACGTTCGGCCGGGTGCGCCCTGATCAGAAGCGGGCGATGGTGCACGCCCTGCAGACGCGCGGCCATACCGTCGCGATGACCGGCGACGGCGTCAACGACGTCCTTGCACTCAAGGACGCCGACATCGGCGTCGCGATGGGATCAGGCAGCTCGGCGTCGCGTGCAGTGGCTCAGATTGTGTTGCTGGACAACAGGTTCGCCACGCTGCCGTACGTCGTCGGCGAAGGCCGACGGGTGATCGGCAACATCGAACGGGTCTCGAACCTGTTTCTCACCAAGACCGTGTACTCGGTGCTGCTCGCGGTGTTCGTCGGCCTCGCCGGGCTGGCGTCGAGGTTCTTCGGCACCGACCCCCTGCTGTTCCCGTTTCAGCCCATCCACGTCACGATCGCGGCGTGGTTCACGATCGGCATTCCCGCGTTCATCCTGTCGCTGGCGCCGAACAACGAGCGCGCGCACGCGGGGTTCGTGCGGCGGGTGATGACTGCTGCGTTGCCGTCGGGCCTGGTCGTGGGCATTGCGACGTTCGCGTCGTACCTGGTCGCCTACCAGGGGCGGCAGGCCACGGCGACCGAGCAGACGCAGGCGTCGACGGCGGCATTGATCACGCTGCTGGTCGGGGCGATCTGGGTGCTCGCGGTCGTCGCGCGGCCCTACCAGTGGTGGCGGGTGGCGCTGGTCGCCGTTTCGGGTCTGGCGTATGTGGTGATCTTCTCGATCCCGCTGGCGCAGCGGGTTTTCATGCTCGACATCTCGAACCTCAAGACGACGTCGATCGCACTGGCCATCGGGGTGGCGGGCGCCGCAGCAATCGAGGTGTTCTGGTGGGCGCAGGGAGCGGTGCTGGGAGAGCACCGCCGGCTGTGGCGCGCCGAGTAAGGTTGGGCGCATGGCATTTCTCGACAAGGTGAAGAATCTGGTGGCCCGCAACGCCGACAAGGTGGACACCGCGATCGACAAGGCCGGTGATCTCGTCGACAAGAAGACGCAGGGCAAGTACGCCCAGCATGTCGACAAGGTGCAGGAAGCCGCCAAGCAGGCCGTCGACAAGAGCAATCCGCAGAACCCGCGGTAGATGGCCAAACTCTCCGTATCCGTCGACGTCCCACTGTCGCCGGAGCAGGCTTGGGCGGCCGCGTCGGACCTCGGGCGCTACAAGGAGTGGCTGAGCATCCACCGCGTGTGGCGCTCGAAGCTACCGCAGACCTTGGAGAAGGGCACGACGCTCGGGTCCATCGTCGAGGTCAAGGGTATGCCGAACCGGATCAGGTGGACCATCGTCCACTACCGCCCGCCGGAAGCCATGACGCTCAACGGCGACGGTGTGGGCGGTGTCAAGGTGAAGTTGATCGGCAAGGTCAAGCCGTCGGGTGACGGGTCGACGGTCACGTTCGACGTGCACCTGGGCGGTCCCGCGCTGTTCGGCCCGATCGGCATGGTGGTGGCGGGCGCGCTCAAGGGCGACATCCGCGAGTCGCTGAACCGGTTCAAGAGCGTGTTCGCGCCGGCGGCTTGACCTGCTGTGGTTCGACCACGCGGTCCCGCGAAGGGAATCGGCGGCCCGAAATAACGCGCTCCGGCGCCCGTCTCACCGGTGATACACTGTCGTCATGGAAGCGGTGACGGTCCGGGATCTGCGCAACAGCGGAGGAGAAGTGCTGCGTCGCGTGGAGCGTGGGGAATCGATCGTGGTGACACGTGACGGCACACCTGTGGCCGAACTCCGGCCCTTACCCCGCCCCAGTGTGAGCCCGACTGAACTCATTCGTCGCCGCAGGAATTTTCCGCGGGTGAACCCGGACGCCCTCAGGCGCGACATTGACAACCTGATCGATCAGTCGCTGTGACAACAGCACCACGCCGGGGGATGCTCGACACCTCCACGGTGATTCTGCTGGGTGAAATAGCCGATGCAACAGAGCTTCCCGACGAGTCGATGATAAGCGCGATAACACTGGCCGAACTATCCGTAGGTCCGCATGTCGCGCATGACGATGCTGAGCGCAGCGCCCGCCAGCAGCACTTGCAGCAGGCGGAGGCGGACTTCAGCGTTGTTCCATTCGATGGTGAGTGCGCGCGGGCTTTTGGCGGGGTCGCTGCGGCGCTGCGCGCATCGGGTCGCAAGCCGGCGGCCCGCGCCTACGACGCGCTTATCGCAGCGAGCGCAATCGCGCGCGCGGTGCCGCTATACACCTGCAATCCCGACGACTTCGCAGGAATCCCACGGTTGGAGCTTCACGCAGTCACCCACCCACATCGCCGATAACGGCACAACGCCGCGTTAGGAAAGTCGCGCCCGCAGTTCGCGTTTGAGCACCTTGCCGTAGCTGTTCTTCGGCAGCTCGTCGATGAACTCATAGCGCTTCGGCCGCTTGAACCGCGCGATGCGCTCGAGCAGATGGGCGTCCAACTCAACGGCCGACACGTCACCGACGATGAACGCCACCACCACCTCGCCCCACTCCTCGTCGGGCGCGCCGACGACGCCGGCCTCGGTTACGCCGGGATGCTCGAGCAGGACTTCCTCGACCTCGCGTGGATAGATGTTGCTGCCGCCGCTGATCACCACGTCCTTGGACCGGTCGCGCAGGGTGAGGAATCCGCGGTCGTCGAACGATCCCATGTCGCCGGTGCGTAGCCAGCCGTCCTGCAGCGTGGCGGCCGTCGCCTCGGGGTTGTTCCAATAGCCGGACATGACAACGTCTCCGCGGCAGACGATTTCGCCGATCTCACCGGTCGTCGCCGGTGTTCCGTCCGCCCGCAGCACCGCCACGTCCACGCCGGAGCGCGCATAACCGACGGATCCGAGCACCGCATCGTCGGCGTCGAGGTGGTCGCGCCGGCGCAGGCCGGTGATTGTCATCGGCGCTTCCCCCTGGCCGTACAGCTGCACGAAGATCGGGCCGAACGCGGCCATCGCCTTCTTCAGGCTCTCGACGTACATGGGCCCGCCACCGTAGACGACCGTGCGCAGGTTGGCCGGACAGGATCGCCCGGTCTGCACCAGGCGCTGCACCATGGTCGGCGCCAGGAACGCGCTGCAGCCCGGATGATGCTCGCACAGATCCAGGAACTCGTCGGGTTCGAACGCCCCGGACTCCGGAATCACCTGACGCGCCGCACGCAGCACGTAGGGCGGGATGTACAGCCCCGAGCCGTGTGACATCGGCGCCCCGTGCACCAGGCTGCAGTCTTCGTCGGGGGAGTCGAAGTCGGCCAGGTGCGAGACGGTCATCGCCATCAGGTTGCGGTGTGACAACATCGCGCCCTTCGACTTCCCGGTGGTCCCGCTGGTGTAGAACAACCATGCCAGCTTCGCGGGGTCGGTCGATGGTGGCGTCAGAGCCGCTGCGGCCAACCGGCTTTCGTAACTGTCGGAGCCGATGACGTCGATCGGCACGGTGGTTTCCGGTTCGAGTTCCGACGCGATCTTCGGTGACGTGAACACCTGCGCGCCGCCCGAATCCTCGAGGATCTGCACCATCTCGCGGGGATGCAGCTTGTAGTTGATCGGCACGTAGACGCACTCGGCCGCCCACACCGCGAACATTAGCTCGATGATCTCCGGCCGGTTCTCGCTCGCGACGGCTATCCGGGTGCCGGGCTCGCCGAGCGAGGCGGCCAACCGCAGGGACCGCTCGCGCAGCTGCACCCACGTATGCAGTTGCCGATCACCGTGATACACCGCCCCTCGGTCACCGAATCGGCTGGCCGCCTGGTCGAGCAGCGCGAACAGGTTCACTGCCGTGCCACCCACTCGGAGTTCAGCGCGAACTCCGACAGGTACTTCGTCGAGCTCCATCCGCCGTCGACCACGATTGTCTGCCCGTTGATGAAACCGGCGCCGTCCGAACAGAGGAACGCCACGGTGCTGGCGATGTCATCGACCTCACCGAGGCGCGGATACGGCGTCATTTCGGTGTTGATCTTGCGGAAGCGCTCGTCTTCCAGGCGCGTCGCGACCATCGGGGTCAGCGTGACGCCCGGCGCGACCGCGTTGCACCGAATGCCCTGCGGCCCATACTGACACGCGATGTGCGCCGTGAGCGACGTCAAGCCACCCTTGGCCGCCGAGTATGCCCCGCCGCGCAGACCGCCGACCACCGCGAACGTCGAAGTCACGTTGACTATCGCCGAACCCGGTTGCATGTGCACAATCACGTCGCGCGCCAACCGGAACGGCGCGCGCAACATCAGACCCAGGAAGTAGTCCAGCGATTCGTCGTCGGTCTCGTGCAACGGCTTAGGGCTGCCGACGCCCGCATTGTTGACCAGAAAGTCGATGCGGCCCCACCGGTCCAGCGCCGCCTGCACGATCCGCTGCGGCGCGTCGTCGGCGGTCAGGTCGACGGCGACCGTCGCGACGCGTTCTGGATCGCCGACCGCATCCGCAAGAGCGGCGAGCCGCGACTCGTCACGACCGGTGCCGAGCACCGCCATCCCCGCCTCGGCGAGCTTTGTCGCACAACCGAACCCGATACCGCTGCTCGCGCCCGTCACGATCGCTACCTGCATGTCAGCTCCGCTCGAATCGCATGCTTCAATACCTTCCCGGCGTCGTTCTTCGGCAACGCGTCCCAAACCTCCACCTGCTCGGGCGCTTTGAACCGCGCGACGCCGTGGTCGGCCAGCAGCGCGCGCATGGCCGCCACGTCCGGCGGAGGCTGGTCGCCTGCCACGACGACGGCGCAGGCCCGCTCACCCGTGCGTTCGTCGGGCAGCCCGACGATCGCAATCTCGGCGATACCCGGATGGCCGATGAGGACGTCCTCGACCTCCTTGGGTGAGATGTTCTCGCCGTTGCGGATGATGATGTCCTTGGCCCGGCCGGTGACGACGAGATAGCCGTCGTCCACCCAGCGGCCGAGATCGCCGGTGCGGAAGTAGCCCTCGGCGTCGAATGCTGCGGTCTCGTCGTCGGGGTGCAGGTAGCCGACGAGCATCTGCGGGCCGCGTGCGCGGATCTCGCCGTCGACCAGCCGCACGTCGGCGATGCCCGGCCTGCCATCGGTGTCGGCCGCATGGTCCGCGTCGTCCAGCGCGCCGACGGTGGTGACGGGCACCTCGGTCGACCCGTAGACGCGCGATACCGCAGCGCCCTCGAAATAGGCGGTGGCGGTGCGGATCAGCGACGGTGGTACGGACGCCCCCCCGCAGATGAACACCTTCAGGTCGGGTAGCCGGGTGCCGGCCCGTTGAGCAGCCGCGAGCAGGCCGTCGAGGAACGGCGTCGCCCCGGCCATGTGGGTGACGCGCTCGGTGAGCATCAACTCGACGGCGGCGTCGGGGTCCCAGCGTTCCATCAGCACGGCGGTGCTGCCCAGCAGCAGCGGACACTCGAACGCGTAGATCGACCCGCCGATGTGCGCGATCGGTGAGGGCACCAGGAAGGTGTCACCATCGGCGACCCGCCACTGCGCGCCGATCTGCCGGATCAGCGCATGTATCGAATTGTGGCTGTGCAGCACGCCTTTCGGGCGCCCCGTGGTACCCGAGGTGTAGAGGATCATTCGCACGGTGTCGGCGTCGAGCACCGGCAACACGGCGGTGCCCTGATCGCACAGCAGCGATCCGTACGGGGTGTGCTCGCCGGCATCGCCGCGAACCACGACCACCTCCGGCGGACCGCCCATTGCGGCAGTCACCCGGCCGAGCATCGCGACGTAGTCGTGGTCCCGCCACCTCGACGGCACGAAGATCGCCCGGCAGTCCGCGTCGGCCAGGATGAACGAGAGTTCGCGTTCCCGCAGCGAGGGGAGAATCGGGTTGACCACCATGCCCGCCAACGTCGCACCGAGGTAGACGACCGCCGCCTCGTGCCAGTTCGGCAGCATGAACGACACCACGCTGCCCGCCGGCATCCGTGACATCAGGGTCTGCGCCAGCGTCACCGCCTGGTCGTGTAGCTGAGCGCAGGTCAGCCGGATGTCGCCGTCCACCAACAGGATTCGATCCGGAGTGGACGCGGCGGTGTCACGTAGCGAGTCGGCCAGCGTCTCGTGCACCCACAGCCCGCGCCGGTAGGCGTCGGCGCTGCGCTTCTCGTCGACCCGCACCGGTCAGCCTTTGATCCGGCGCATCGTCATCGAGTGCCGGTACCGCGACGACGGGTGCGTGTTGATCGTGACCTGCGCGACCTCGCCGTCGGAAGTGGTGTAGGTCCTGCGCATCTCGAGCGCCGCGCTGCCGGGGTTGACCTTGAGCGCGTCGGCGAGTTCCGCCGTGACCGTCACGGCCGCCATCTCCTGATGCACTTCGACGATGCTCACACCGAACAGATCCTCGATCAAGGGAAAGATCGGGCCGGAGTGCCGCTGCAGGAGGCGCCCGACCGCTGCGAACGCGCGGTTGATGTAGTACTCCGTCGTGCAGACCGGTGCTTCGCTGCCGTCGGGCTGCCGCCGCCCACGCACCGCCAGCCATTGCGATCCGGCGGCAAGCCCGGTGCGGGCGGCCAGTTCGTCGTCGACGGTGACCATCGCGTTCGATTCGATCGTCAACTGCGCGCCTGCCGCGAACGCGAGCAGGTCGTTGATCGAAACCACGTCCTGGGCATAGGAGTTCGACGCGGCGCGCGGAACCACCAGCGTCCCGGCGCGGGGTCGCGACGCGACGAGGTTGTCCTCGCGCAGCCGTCGCAGCGCCTCGCGAATGGTGTACCTGCTGACCGCGAACCGTTCGCACAGCTGCTGTTCGGTGGGCAGCTGCGAGCCCACCGGGTAGATGCCGTCGACGATCTCCTTGCGCAGCGTGCGCGCCACCTGCAGGTAGCGATGGTCGGTGCTGGTCGTCATGTGCGCCGCAGCGCCAGCACGCTGCCCTCACCGTCGGCCGACACGTAGAGGGTGCCGTCGGCGGCGACGGCGATACCCGCGAACGGGCCCTGCGGCCCGGAGAACGGCGGCATTCCCCGCAGCGGCTTGGGCTCCACACCCGGAGGCGGGCCGACCGGTAGGCGCGACGCGATCGTCGTGCGAGCGCCGGTGTTCAGGTCGATCGCGAGGACTTCCTTGGCGCCGGCGTCGACGACGTAAAGCTGGTTGCCGGCGACCGCGATGCCCTGCGGTCGCTGCAGACCGTCGACCACCGTCTCCGTCGTACCGCCCACCGCGACCACCCGCCCGGCCCCCGACTCGGCGACCAAGGGGCGCCCGGCGGCGTCGAACGCGACGCCGACCGGCTCCTGCAGGCCCGCGGCGAGCACCTCGGCGGCGCCTGAGCGCAACGAATGCACCCGGCCGGTCCCCAGTTCGGCGAACACGATCTGCTCATCAGGGCCGATGGCAACTCCGTAGAGCTGGTCGAAGCCGTCTGCCAGGTAGTCGGTTTCACCGGCGCCGGGACGATAGCGCGCGACCTGCCCGCCCGAGGTGGTGACCACGAACTCGCCAGTGCCCGCAGGCGCCAGGCCGCGCAGGAAGCCGGGATAGCCGGGGGAGAAGAGCATCCCGACCGTCTGCAGCGACCCGTCGCCGCCGGCGCGGTAGAAGTAGGTACCGTCGGCGACGTAGAGTTCGCCGTCGCTCACCGCGAGATCCAACGGCCAGTTCAGGCCGCCGGCAAGCAGTGCGCGCGTCTCGCCGCCGCCGAGTATCTCGGTGATCTCACCGGTGAAGTTCGAGACGAAGAGCCGCCCGTCGGCGAACGTGAGGTTGTCGAGCCCCGGGTTGAGCTGGGCCAGAACGGTTTTCTCGCCGCTGCGCGGATCGATGCGCAGCACCTGACCGGTCGCCACCTGGGTGGACACCAGGAAGCCCGCTGCGTCGAACTTCACCGCGTCGGGCACGCCGAGGTCGGTGGCGACCCGCTGCGGTTCACCGTGCTTGTCTGGGTCGGGGTCGATACGCCAGATCTCGTTCGCCGTCATCAGCGGGTAGTAGAGCAATCCGTCGGGACCGACCTCCATCGCATTCGGCGACGGAAGACCCTCCAGCAGAACGCGTTCCGCACCGCTGCCGCGATCGAGCTCCATCAACCGTCCGCCGTCGCGGCACTCGTTGACGAACAGCCGGTCCTGGTGCACGGTGATGCCGTTCGCGCACGGCAGGTCGTCGCGCAGCACCCGGGTGCCGCCCCCGGCGTCGCGGACGCTGACCCGCCCGTCCATCACCTCGGTCGCGTACAGGTTGCCGCCGGAATCGAAGGCGACGTCGTCGGGCGCCACGATGTCGCCGCCCTTGGCGCTGACGGTGTGCAACTCACCGGTTCCGAGGTCGAGCGCGCTGATCTGGCTGCCCGTCACCTGGGCGACGTAGATGCGCCCATCGGCGCCCGTGCGCAGACCGTTGGCGCCGAACAGCCGACTTGGCGCGGTGAGCCTCTCCAGCCGCCAGCCCTCGGCGAGCGCCGGCTCCGACACCGGATAGCGGCTTGGCAGGGACCCCGTCGCAGACTGCGTCATGAGCTGGCACGTTATCAAGGCTCACTGGTCCAGACAATAGGGACTATAAGGACGCGCCCTGCCCTTGACGAGCTGATTCCCCCTGCGCAATAGTGTTCTGCAACATGGAGAGCAGCATTCGTTGTCCGGACAAATGGTATGGGTGACCTTCTGAGCCTGGCCGGCCGCATCGTCGTCGTTTCTGGCGCGGGTGGCGGCGGCATCGGCACCACGGTGACCCGGATGGCCGCGGAGGCCGGGGCCACCGTCGTCGCCGTGAGCCGGTCGAAGGCCAATCTCGACGAACACGTCGCACCGCTGGCCGACCGGGGGCTGCCAGTCGTCGCCGTGGCCGCCGACGCGTCCACCGACGACGGCATCGCGACCGTGATCGAACACGTCCGGCACGCCGACGGCGACCTCCATGGCCTGGTGAACATCGCCGGCGGGGCCGCGCCGGCGACGTGGATGCCCGCCACGCGGGTGACGCGCGACGACTGGCGGGCCCTGTTCACGGCGAACCTGGAGACCGCGTTCTTCATGAGCCAGGCCGTGGCCCGGGAACTGCGCGCACAGGGCCTGCCGGGATCGATCGTGTCGGTCTCGTCGATCAGCGGGATGAACACCGCACCGTTTCACATCGCGTACGGAACCGCGAAGGCGGCGGTCGCCGCGATGACGCGCACCATGGCGGTCGAACTGGCACAGGACAACATCCGGGTCAACGCGGTGGCGCCCGGGGTCACCGAGACGGCCGCGTCGCGCACCTACGTCGACGAAGATCCCGACCGCGACCGAACCGCGATCGCGATGGGACGGCGCGGCACGCCCGAGGAGCAGGCCGGGGCGATTCTGTTCCTGCTGTCCGATCTGTCGAGCTACATCACCGGGCAGACGCTTCTCGTCGACGGCGGCCTGAATTTGAAGTGGACGCACCTCGGCGCCGACAACACCTCGCTGTTCCTCAAGGACGAGACCTTTCGCACCGCGATCAAGGAGATGTGATGACCGATACCGAACCTGCGGTGACCGAGGAACTCTCGGAACCGGTCACCGTTGGCGTCGAGGCCTACATCTCCGAGACCTACGCCCGCGCCGAACGGGACAAGCTGTGGCGCAAGGTGTGGCAGCAGGTCGGCCGCGTCGAGGAGCTGCCGGAGGTCGGCAGCTATCTGACCTACGACATCCTCGACGACTCGATCATCGTCGTACGAACCGGTCCTGACGAGTTTGCGGCACATCACAACGTGTGCATGCACCGCGGCCGGCGCCTCGTCGACACCCCCGACGGTGCGAAGAACGCCGTCGGGCGGGCACGCAAGTCGTTCGTCTGCGGATTCCACGGCTGGACATACGGTTTGGACGGTGCCTGTACGCACATCCGCGAACAGGACGACTGGAAGGGTGCGCTCACGCCGCAGAACACCCACCTCGTCCCGGTTCAGGTCGACACCTGGGGCGGTTGGCTGTTCGTCAACATGGACCCCGACTGCGAGCCGCTGGCCGACTTCCTGTTCCCGGCCGCCAAGATCCTCGACCCGTTCGGACTGGAGAACATGCGCTACAAGTGGCGCAAGTGGCTGTATTTCGACTGCAACTGGAAAGTCGCGATGGAGGCGTTCAACGAGACCTACCACGTCTTCACCACGCATCCGGAGTTCAACAAGTTCGGCGAGTTCAAGGGCTGGGCGAAAGCGCAAGGGCGGCACAGCAACATCGGCTACGACGCGCCCAAGGGTCTGGACGAGACGAAGTCGAAGATCCGCCTGGGCATCGGCGATCCGCGCATCTCCACCGCCGAGATGCAGGTCTACACAATGGAAGAGACGAACGCCACCACCACCCAGACGCTGGTGAACGCCGCCAAGCGGCTGGTGGACGAACTGCCCGAGGGCACTCCCGCCGACGAGGTGCTGCAGCACTGGCTGGCCTCGGCGCGCCGCGACGACGAAGCCCGCGGCGTGGTCTGGCCGACGATTCCGTCCGACATCCTCGGCCAGAGCGGCACCGCGTGGCAGATCTTCCCGAACTTCCAGATCGGCCAGGGGCTGACCAGCGCGCTGTGCTACAGCGCCAGGCCGCATCCGAGCTACGACCCGAACAAGTGCATCTTCGAGGTCGCGACCTACGAGCTGTACCCGAAAGACCAAGCGCCGCTGACCGAATGGCAGTACACGCCGAAGGAAAGCCCGAACTGGCTGTCGGTGCTGCCCCAGGACTTCTCGAACATGGCCGCGGTCCAGCAGGGCATGAAGTCACTCGGATTTCCGGGCACCAAACCGAACCCGTACCGCGAACGCAGCACCGTGAACCTGCACTATCAACTGTCCAAGTACATGGGCACCGGCGAACCCCAGGAGCTTTGATGACGGCACTTGACCACACATGCGGGCCGACGGACACGCCCAGCGACATCGACATCGACGCGCTGCGCGAGAAGTACGCCCAGGAGCGGGCCAAGCGCCTGCGCCCCGAGGGCTCCAAGCAGTACGTCGAGTTGTCCGACGACTTCGCCGGCTACTACGAGGTCGACCCGTACACCCCGGTCGCACCGCGTGACCCGATCACCGAGGACATCGACGTCGCGGTGCTCGGCGGCGGCTTCGGCGGACTGCTCTCGGCGGCCCAGCTGAAGAAGGCCGGCGTCGAGGACGTCCGCATCATCGAACTGGGCGGCGACTTCGGCGGTGTGTGGTACTGGAACCGCTATCCGGGCATCCAGTGCGACAACGAGTCCTATTGTTACGTGCCGCTTCTCGAAGAGCTGGACTACATTCCGAGCAAGAAGTTCGCCGACGGTCAGGAGATCTACGAGCACTGCCGGCGCATCGGCAAGCACTTCGGTCTGTACGACTCGGCGATCTTCTCCACCCAGGTTCGCGAGATGCGCTGGGACGACGAGATCAAGCGCTGGCGCATTGCGACGAACCGGGGTGACGACATCCGCGCCCGGTTCGTCGTACTGGCGTCGGGGCCGTTCCACCGGCCGAAGCTGCCCGGCATCCCGGGAATGAAGGACTTCACGGGGCACAGCTTCCACTCGTCGCGATGGGACTACGACTACACCGGCGGTGACGCCACCGGCGGCATGCACAAGCTCGCCGACAAGCGCGTCGCGATCGTCGGCACCGGCGCCACCAGCATCCAGGTCGTGCCGTTCCTGGCCCGAGACGCCAAGCACCTGTTCGTTTTCCAACGCACCCCGTCGTCGATCGACGTGCGTAACAACGCGCCCACCGACCCGGAATGGGTCAAGACGCTGCAGCCCGGCTGGCAGGCCGAACGGCAGCGCAACTTCCACTCCTGGACGTTCGAGGGCATGGCGCTCGGGCAGCCGGATCTGGTGTGCGACTTCTGGACCGAGCTCGGCCGCAACACTGCGGCTCGGGTGCTGGCGCTGGAGGACCCGGCCTCGCTGACACCCGAACAGTTCATGGCGATCCGTGAAGAAGAGGACTACAAGATCATGGAGCGGCTGCGCCGCCGCATCGCCGAGATCGTCGAGGACTCCGACACCGCAGAGGCGCTCAAGCCCTACTACCGCTTCCTGTGCAAGCGGCCGCTGTCCAACGACGAGTACCTGCCGACGTTCAACCGGGACAACGTCACGTTGGTCGACGTGTCCGATTCCCAAGGCGTCGAACGGATCACCGAGAAAGGGCTGATCGCAGGCGGCAAGGAATACGAGGTCGACTGCATCATCTACGCCAGCGGTTTCGAGATCACGACCGAGATCAGCAGGCGCTACTCGATCGACGCGATCGACGGCCGCGACGGCGTGTCGCTCTACGATTACTGGCGCGACGGCTACAAGACCCTGCACGGGATGACCAGCCGCGGCTTTCCCAACCAGTTCTTCACCGGCTTCACCCAGGTCGGCATCTCGGCCAACATCGCGGCCAACTACGAACTGCAGGGCGAGCACATCGCCTACATCATCGCCGAGGCGCTCAAGCGGGGGGCGACGGTCGTCGAGCCGACGCCGGAAGCCCAGGAGCAGTGGTGCCAGACCATCCGCGAATCCGCGATCGACAACTCGGCTTTCGACGCGTCCTGCACGCCGGGCTACTACAACAACGAGGGCGGTGGCGGCGGGGAGGGCATCCGCTCGCATCTCGGCGAGCCCTACGGGCCGGGCTTCTACGCGTTCGGAGATCTGCTCGAACAGTGGCGCGACAAGGGCGATCTCGATGGCCTGGAGTTGAGGACGTGATCCCTTCCTCCCGCCGAGTGCACGCCCCGTGCACAGTTTCTCGCGATTTTCGTACATCACGCGTGCAGTCGGCGCATGGCTGAGTTGAGGTTCGACGGCCGCGTCGCGGTCGTCACCGGTGGCGGCCGGGGGCTGGGCCGTTCCTATGCGCTGCTGCTGGCCGAGCGAGGCGCGAAGGTCGTCGTCAACGACCCCGGCGGCGCGCTGTCCGGTGATGGCATTGATACCGGCCCCGCCGCCGACGTGGTCGGCGAAATCGCCACGGCCGGTGGGCAAGCCGTCGCCAGCACCGACTCGGTGGCCACGCCGGAAGGCGGTCAGGCGATCGTCGACGCCGCGATCGAGCACTACGGCCGCATCGACATCCTCGTGCACAACGCGGGCATCGTCCGGCGCGCGCCGCTTCGGGAGATGAGCTACGAGGACTTCGAGGCCGTGCTCGACGTGCACCTGCGGGGTGCGTTCCACGTCGTTCGGCCGGCGTTCCCGCATATGTGCGACGCCGGCTACGGGCGTATCGTCCTGGCGTCCTCGATCGGCGGGCTGTACGGCAACCACGACATCGCGAACTACGCGGTCGCCAAGGCGGGCGTCCTCGGGCTGTCCAACGTCGCAGCCATCGAGGGCGCCGCGCACGGGGTCAAGAGCAACGTGATCGTGCCCGCCGCCGTCACGCGGATGGCCGAGGGCATCGACACGTCGGCCTATCCGCCGATGGGAGCCGAGCTCGTCGCCCCCGCGGTCGCCTGGCTCGCACACGAAACATGTGCTGTCACAGGGGAGGTACTGATCGCGCTGGCGGGCCGTGTGGCGACCGCGGTCGTGGCGGAGACCCCGGGCGTGTATCGGCCGTCGTGGACGATCGAAGACGTCGGCCACCACATCGCTGCGATCCGCGACGACACCCAACCGCTGGTCTTTCCCGTCGTGCCCGACGGCCACGCCGATCACATCCGGTACAGCTTCGCGATGGCCGCCCAGGAGAGCCAGCATGCCTAGCGGACCGCTGACCGGCGTGCGCGTCGTTGATCTCACCGCGATGGTGATGGGGCCGTACTGCACCCAGATCATGGCCGACATGGGCGCCGAGGTGATCAAAGTCGAACCGCCGCAAGGCGACAACACCAGGTTCATCTCGGTCGGGCCCGCCCCGGGAATGAGCGGCGTGTTCGTCAACGTCAACCGCGGCAAGCGCAGCGTCGTGCTCGACTTGCAAACCGAGCCGGGCAAGGCCGCGATGCGTGCGCTGATCGAACGCGCCGACGTGTTCATCCACTCGATGCGGGCAAAGGCGATCGCCAAGCTCGGCTTCGGGTACGACGACGTCGCGGCGATCAACCCGGCGATCGTGTACACCAACTGCTACGGCTACGGCCGCCGCGGCCCGGACCGGGATCGGCCCGCCTACGACGACACGATCCAGGCCGAAGCCGGATTGCCCGCTGTGCAGCAGCAATTGACCGGCGAGGCCGATTTCGTCGGCACGATCATGGCCGACAAGGTGGCCGGCCTGACCGCCCTCTACGCGACGACGATGGCGCTGTTCCACCGGGAGCGCACCGGCGAAGGCCAGGAGGTCGAAGTCGCCATGTTCGAGACCATGGCATCCTTCATGCTGGTCGAACATGCCAACGGCGCCATGTTCGACCCTCCGCTGGGGCCCGCGGTGTATCCCCGCACGGTGGCGCCCAACCGCAGGCCGTACCGCACCAGCGACGGGTACATCGCCGCGCTGATCTACAACGACAAACACTGGAACGCGTTCATCGACGCGGTGCAGCCGCCATGGGTCACCGAATCCCACGCCACGCTGGAGATGCGGGCCCGCAACATCGACGCGGTCTACGGGCTGCTGGCCGAGACGATGAGGGAGCGCACGACCGCCGAATGGTTGACGCTGTTCCGTGAGCTCGAGATCCCCGCAGCACCGCTCAACACGCCCGACGCGCTGTTCGACAACGCCCACCTCAACGCGGTCGGGCTGTTCGAGACCGTCGACACGCCGCACGGCCCGGTGCGGTTCCCCGGCGTGCCGACGTGGTTCTCGCGCACCCCGGGCAAGGTGACGGGTCCCGCCCCGACGCTGGGCGCCGACACCGATGCCGTGCTCGACGAACTCGGCCTCAACGCCCCCGCGGAGCCGGTGTAGTCATGGACTTCGACATGGGCCCCGCCGCGGGCGAACTGCGCAGCGAACTGCGTCGCCTCGTGAAAGAGCATGTGCCCGAGGACTACCTGGGGGCATTCACCGACAACCCCGCCGATCTGGAGGTCGCGCAACGGTTCTGCCGTGTCCTCGCCGAACGCGAACTGCTGTGCCTGTCGTGGCCCAAGGAGTTCGGCGGCGGTGACGCGTCGGTGTGGGAGCAGACCGTGGTGCGCGAGGAGATGTGGGCGCATCACGAACCGCGCGGCGCGCAGTACATGGGTGTCAACTGGGTCGGCCCGATCATCATGCGGCACGGCACCGAGGAGCAGCAGCGCAAGCATCTGCCGCCGATCGCGCGCGGTGAGGTGATCTGGTGCCAGGGGTTTTCCGAGCCCGAGGCCGGCTCCGACCTCGCGTCGCTGCGCACCACCGCGCGCCCGGACGACGGCGGCTGGCTGGTCAGCGGGCAGAAGATCTGGACTTCCTACGCGACCATGGCGCAGTGGTGCTTCCTGCTGGCGCGCACCTCGAAAGGCGAGAAAAAACAACAGGGCCTGACGATATTCCTTGTGCCGATGGACGATCCGGCCATCACGGTGCGTCCGATCGGATGCATGATGGGCCCCCACCACCTCAACGAGGTGTTCTTCGACGACCTGCGTGTCACCGAGGCCGACGTCCTCGGCACCGTCGATCATGGCTGGTCGGTCGTGCAGGACGTGATGTCGTACGAACGGGTGGGCATCGCGCGGTACGCCCGCTGCGAACGACTGCTGGCGGCGGCTCCAGCGGTGCTCGGCGATCGCTGGGACGAGCTACCCGCGGAGTTGCGGGGCCGCTGGGTCCGGATGTTGACGCACTGCCGCCGGGCCCGCCTGATGGCCTACCGGGTGGTGTCGCTGCAGAGCAGCGGACGCATCCAGCCGGGCGATGCCGCCGCGTACCGGATCGCGGTCACCAAGTTGGACCAGGACAGCGCGGAGGTGCTGACGGACATCGCGGCGGAAGTCGCGCACGACGACCCGGCGGCGTCCTGGTTCCTGGGCGAGGTCGAGGACCACTGGCGCTACTCACAGGCCTCGACCGTGTCGTCGGGCAGCATCGAGATGCAGCGCATCCTGTTGTCGCGCGCGCTGCTGGGGGCGACGAAGTGAGCGACATGATCCTGGACCTGTCCGACGACGCCAAAGAGTATGGGCGCGAGGCTCTTCGGGCGTTCGAGGGCGCCGGCGGCGACCGCCTCGTGCAGCAGGCGGAGCTGGAGCCCGACACCCGGGAGTCGGCTGTCGGACCGATCCTCTCAGGCCTGGGCGCCTGGGACCTCGACCCCCGCCGCGACGCCGACGGGCTCGAAGCCGCCGCCGCGCTGTGCCGCAGCGCCGGCTACTGGGCGCTCCCGTATCCGGTGGCCGAACGCCTCGCCGCCCCGGCCGACCTGGACACCGACGGCCTGCTCGTGGTCGCACGCAATCGCCCGTCCGCCCCAATCGTTGGGCTTCAAACCCGTTGGACCGCAGTGACGCTGGACGGTACCCGCAGCAGCGTGACCGGCTGGGGACCCGGCGGCCCGGGCTTCGTCGCCGAACTCGAGACGACCCATGTCGACGACAACGGCGCCGTCGACATCGCGCTGGGACTGGTGCTGCCGTGCTGGACTCTGCTCGGCATGCTCGACAGGGCGATCGAGCTGACGGTGGCACATGTCAAGCTGCGCAAGCAGTTCGGGCAGCCCCTGTCGGCGTTCCAGGGTGTGCAGTTCCAGCTGACCGACGCCGAAGTCGAACGCAGCGGCCTGGACATCCTGGCCAAGTACGCGTTGTGGAGCATCGCGGCCGGCCGCCCCGAGGCGCTCAACGACGCTCTTTCGCTTCGGATGTCGGCGCTCGAGGCAGCCGAGGTCGTTTTCCGGGTCTGCCATCAGCTGCACGGCGCGGTGGGGTTCTGCGACGAGACCACGCTGTCGTGGCTGTCGCGCTACAGCCAGCCGCTGCGGCGACTTCCCTTGGGCCTCTCAGCGACCCGCGACGAGCTGACCCGCCGCGCGGGCAGCGCAGGGCTGACGGGGATCTTCGCATGAGGGTCGCGGTGATCGGAACCGGGTTCGGCAAGCACGCGGCGGCGCCCGCGTACGCGGAGGCCGGCTTCGACGTCGAGGTGGTCAGCCCGCGCGACGACTCCGCGGTGAAGCCCGCGCTCGCCTCGGACGTCGACCTCGTCTCCGTGCACTCGCCGCCGTTCCTGCACGTCGAACACGTGACCGGTGCGATCGCGAACGGCCATGCGGTATTGTGCGACAAGCCGTTCGGCCGCAACGCCGACGAGGCCGCGCTGATGCACGAGCGGGCTGTCGAGGCCGGTGTGCCGCACTTCCTCAACTTCGAGTTCCGGTTCAACGAGTCGTGGCGGCGGCTCAAGGAACTCGCCGACGGCGGAGCGCTCGGGACACCGCGACACCTGAACTGGGCGTTCTTCGGCAGCGGCTTGCGGGGCCGCAAGCTCGGCTGGATCAACGACAGTGCCCTGGGCGGCGGGTGGATCGGCGCCTACGGCTCGCATCTGATCGACTTCACCCGCTGGCTGTTCGGCAGCGAGATCGCCGACTGCGGTGGCGTCACCCGGACCGACATCCCCGGTGCCACCGCCGAGGACGGGTATTCGGCGTGGTTCCGCCTCGAGAACGGCTGCACCGCAACACATGACACCGGGTTCGCCGCCGCCGTCCCGTCGGCGCCGTCCGTCACGCTGCTCGGCAGCGACGGCACCGCCGAGCTGACGGCGGACACCACGCTCGTCGTGCGACGGCCCGGCTCCGATCCGGAGACCACCGAGTTCGCCCCGCCACCCCGCCGGTCGCCGCCGCCCGCGCTGACAACCTTCTTCGGCCGCGTCGCCGAGGCGTTGCGGACCGGGACACAGATCGTCCCGTCGTTCGCCGACGGTCTCGCCGCCGCGCACGCCATGGACGCCCTGCGGACCAAGGCGGTGCGGCTGTGAGCGCAGGCCTCGACGAGTTCCGCCAGCAGGTGCGGCGGTGGTGTGCCGAACACATTCCGCCCGACTGGCGCGAAAAGCAGACCCGTGCAAGCGACGACGAATTCGTGGCCTTCCAGAAAGCCTGGTTCGCCGAGCTGCACGAGGCGGGCTTCGCGGTCCCGCACTGGCCCGCCGAATGGGGCGGCGGACTCTCGGTGGCCGAACAGGTGATTCTGTACCAGGAGCTGGCCGCCCACGACGCCCCGCGGTTGGTGCTCGCATTCGTGGGCATCCACCACGCCGCCTCGACACTGCTGGTGGCCGGCACCGAGGAACAGCGGCGCCGGCATCTGCCCGCCATCCTCGACGGCGAGATCTGGGTGCAGGGCTTCTCCGAACCCGAGGCCGGCTCCGACCTCGCGAGCCTGCGCACCACGGCACGCAAACAGGGCGACTCATATGTCGTCAACGGGCAGAAGCTCTGGGCGAGCGGAGCCAAGCACGCGGACTGGTGCCTGCTGCTCGCCCGCACCGACCCGGATGCACCGAAACGCAAAGGGATCTCGTACTTCCTGCTCGACATGACGACGCCCGGTGTGGAGGTCCGCCCCATCCGCAACGCGATCGGCGACTCACACTTCTGCGAGATCTTCCTCAACGACGTGACGATTCCGGCCACCAACCTGGTCGGCGCGGAGAACACCGGCTGGCAGGTGGCACAAGCGACTCTGGGTGCTGAGCGAGGCATGACGATGCTCGAACTCGCCGAGCGACTGGGCAACGCAGGCTTTCGCTGGCTGCTTGAAACCGCTCCGGTCGACGACCCCGTCGTCGCCGACCGGCTGGCGCAACTCGAGACCGAGATCACCGGGCTGCGCGGACTGTGCCGAAAAGTGGTGCAGGACAACGAGACGGGGAGTTCCGGCCCGGCCGACGCCTCGATCGTCAAGCTGTTCTACAGCGAACTGTTGCAGCGCATGACCGACTTCGGCGCCGAGCTGGGCGGGTTGGCCGCCCAGACGGAACTAACCAAGCCGATGTCGAGCGGCTGGGAGTCGGGTGCGTGGGTGCTCGACTTCATCGGCTCGTGGGAGTGGACGATCCCCGGCGGAGCGAGCGAGATCCAGCGGACGATCATCGCAGAGCGGGGCCTCGGGCTGCCTCGGGAACCGAGTGCCGTCTGATGGCCGACTTCACCGAGTTCCACGACGAGCTGCGTTCGGTGGCAGGCGATCTGCTCGCCAAGGATCGCAGCGTCGACTGGTCGAAGCTGGTGGACGCCGGCTGGGTCGGGCTGGAGGTGCCCGAGCAGCTCGGCGGGGCGGGGGCGACGTTCGCCGAAGCAGCGGTCATCTGCGAGGAGCTCGGCCGCGCCGCGAGCGCGACGAGCTTCCTCGGCGGTGCGGTCCTCGCCGTCGGCGCACTGAACGCCCTGCAGCCCAGCGACACTCGTGACGCGCTGCTCGCCGACATCGCCGCCGGCCGGATCAGGATCGCCGTCGCGCTCGACTCGTACGACTTCGTACCCGACGCCGAGGGCGCGGACCGGATCCTCGTCGTCACCGAGCAGGGACTGATAGTGACGCAACAGCAGGCCACGCCGCGACCGGTGGTCGACGAGACCCGCGCGCTGGCTGCCGTCGCCCCGAACGCCCCGGCGGCTGAGACACTTCCGTTCGCGGACGACGCGGCCGTGCAGCGGTCGAACGACCGCGCGGCAGTGGCCATCGCCTGTGACAGCCTGGGTATCAGCGAGGCCATGCTTTCCGCGACCGTCGGCTACGTCCAGACGCGCCACCAGTTCGGCAGGGCCATCGGATCTTTCCAGGCTGTCAAACACGCGTGCGCTGACATGGCGGTCAGCACCGAGGTGTCGCGTCAACTCGTCACCGCCGCGGTCCATGCCATCGTCGACGACCGGCCTGACGCCGAGGCCGCCGCGGCCATGGCCAAGTCGTACGTGACAAGTGCGGCCGTCGACATCGCAGGCAAGGCAATGCAATTGCACGGCGGCATCGGCTACACGTGGGAGAGCGGCATCCACGTCTACCTCAAGCGCGCCATCCTCAACCGATCGCTGTTCGGTTCCCCGGCAGCACACCGCAAGCGACTAGCAAAGCGCTACCAGTAAAAGGAGTTTCACATGGGCGTACCCGTATACAAGCGCATTCTCGACCTGTTCGAGGCCGAGGGGGTCAACACTCTGTTCGGCATCCCCGACCCGAACTTCGTGCACATGTTCACCGAGGCCGACGCCCGCGGCTGGTCCGTTGTCGCGCCACACCACGAGCTGAGCGCCGGCTTCATGGCCGAGGCCGCGTCGCGGATGACCGGCAAGCCGGGCCTGTGCATCGGAACCCTGGGCCCCGGCGTCGCCAACATCGCCGGCGCGATGATGTGCGCGCTGGTCGAGAACTCGCCCGTCATCTTCCTCGGCGGTCAGCGCGCCCGCATCACCGAACGCCGGGTGCGGCGCGGCCGCATCCAATTCGTCCAGCAGGAAAGCCTTTTCGCGCCGTCGGTCAAGTACAGCAGCTCGATCGAGTACGCCGACCAGACCGACGAGATCATTCGCGAAGCCATCCGCCGGTCGATGTCCGGCACCCCCGGCCCGAGTTATGTCGAGTTCCCCTCGCACGTCATCCTCGAAGAACTCGACGTGCCAGACCCGTTGCCGCCGGAGCGTTATCGCCTGGTCAACCAGGGCGCAGGTGAGCGCGAGGTCGCCGAAGCGGTCGAGCTGATTCGCGCGGCGAAGAGCCCGATCCTGTTGGTGGGTCACGGGGTTCACACGTCGCGCACTCAGGAACAGGTCCGGGAACTGGCCGAGCTGATGGCGTGCCCGGTGATCCAGACGTCGGGCGGCACCTCGTTCATCCCAGGCCTGCAGGACCGGACCTTCCCGTACCTGTTCTCCCCGGCGGCCAACGAGGCCGTCGAGCAGTCCGATCTGTGCGTGGCGCTGGGTACCGAACTCGGCGAGCCCATGCACTACGGCCGCACCCAGCACTGGGCCGACAACGACGCGAACCGCAAATGGATTCTGGTGGAACAGGATCCGACCGCGATCGGCGTGAACCGGCCGATCGACGTGCCGCTGGTGGGCGATCTTCGCGGCGTGGTGCCGCAGCTGGTAGAGGCGCTGCGCGAGGCTCCGCGCGAACCGTCGGCCAACCTCGAGACCCTGATCAAAGCCGACGCCGCCGAGCTGGCCCGGGTCGCCGAGGAAGCCCCGAGCGGTCGGGCTCCGATCCACCCGGCGCGCTACGTCGTCGAAGCCACGAAGGCGTTCGACGAATGCACCGAGGACGGCATCCTGGTCCGCGACGGCGGCGCCACGGTGATCTTCCAGTGGACCTACTCGCAGACCAAGCCGCGCGACGTCATCTGGAACCAGAACTTCGGTCACCTCGGCACCGGCCTGCCATACGCCGTCGGCGCCTCGGTGGCCGAGGGCCGCAAACGCCCGGTCATGCTGCTCACCAGCGACTCGGCCTTCCTGTTCCACATCGCCGAGCTCGAGACCGCGGTCCGGGAGAACCTGCCGCTGGTCTGCGTCGTCGGCGTCGACCACCAGTGGGGCCTGGAAGTCGGTGTCTACAAGCGCACGTTCGAACAGCCGTCGCCGCAACCCGGGGTGCACTGGAGCAAGGACGTCCGGATGGACAAGGTCGCCGAGGGTTTCGGCTGCCACGGCGAGTACGTCGAGAAGGACGACGAGATCGGCCCCGCGATCAAGCGGGCGTTCGCCAGCGGCAAGACCGCCGTCGTCCATGTGTGCATCGACCCGAAGGCCAACTCCGAGGAGATGCCGAAGTACGACCGATTCCGCACCTGGTATGCAGAAGGCACCCAGTAGACCGGCGATCTGAGGAAGAGTAGAGCCATGCGCGAATACCTGAAGTTCTACATCGACGGCCAGTGGGTGGATCCGGTCCGGCCGAACACGCTCGACGTCGACAACCCGACCACCGAGGAAGTCTCCGGCAAAATCGCGATCGGATCGTCGGTGGACGTCGACGTGGCGGTCCAGGCCGCCCGCCGCGCCTTCGCGACCTGGTCGCAGACCAGTCGGGAGGAACGCCTCGATCTGCTGCAGACCATCATGGGGGAGTACCAGAAGCGCGCCGGTGACCTCGCCGACGCGGTCAACGAGGAGATGGGGGCACCGGCCTCACTCGCGGCCGGCCCGCAGGTCAACCTCGGCCTCGGTCACCTCGCGACCGCGATCGACGCGCTGAAGAACTTCGAGTTCGAGGAGCAGCACGGCGCCACGCTGGTGGTCAAGGAGCCGATCGGTGTCTGCGGCTTGATCACGCCGTGGAACTGGCCGATCAACCAGATCGCGTGCAAGGTGTTCCCGGCGCTGGCGACCGGCTGCACGATGGTGCTCAAGCCGTCGGAGGTCGCGCCGTACTCGGCGCAGATCTTCACCGAGATCATCGACGCCGCAGGCGTTCCCGCCGGGGTGTACAACCTCGTCTACGGCGACGGTCCGGGTGTCGGGGCGGCGCTGTCGGCTCATCCCGACATCGACATGGTGTCGTTCACCGGGTCCACGCGGGCCGGCATCGACGTCGCGAAGAACGCCGCGCTGACCGTCAAGCGGGTCACTCAGGAACTCGGCGGCAAGAGCCCGAACATCGTGCTCGACGACGACGACTTCGCCAAGAGCGTGACCGCGGGCGTGTCCGTGATGATGATGAACAGCGGCCAGAGCTGCAATGCGCCGTCCCGGATGCTGGTGCCGAACTCACGGATGGACGAGGCGGCGTCGATCGCCAAAGAGGTGGCGGGCGCGGTCAGGGTCGGCGATCCGGACGACAAGACCGCGATCGGGCCCGTCGCATCCAAGGCGCAGTTCGACAAGATCCAGGGGTTGATCCAGCAGGGCATCGACGAGGGCGCGACCGTCGCCGTCGGCGGTCCCGGGCGCCCGGAGGGCCTCGACAAGGGCTACTACGTCAGGCCGACGGTGTTCACAGGAGTCACCAACGACATGGCGATCGCCCGCGAGGAGATCTTCGGCCCAGTCCTGTGCATCCTCGGCTACGACGATCTCGATCAGGCGCTCGAGATCGCGAACGACACGGAATACGGTCTGGCAGGCTATGTTTCGGGCGCCGACCTGGACAAGGCCCGTGCCGTCGCGCGGCGGATCCGCGCCGGATCGGTGGCGATCAACCACGGCTTCGACATGGCCGCCCCGTTCGGCGGGTACAAGCGCAGCGGCAACGGCCGCGAATGGGGGCCGTTCGCGTTCGACGAGTTCCTGGAGATCAAGGCCGCGCTCGGCTACGCCCCGGAGGCTGCCGCAGGATAGTCGCGGCTCTCACGGTTTGAGCAGCGGCCGCAGATCGTCCAAGCGGTCGAACAGGTGCCAGATGTACGACGACGACCCGTCCTCGCGATGCGGGTGCAGGTCCGCCAGGTCGGGATCGTCGCGGTAGCTGTCGAAGGCTTCCTTGGAGTCCCATTCGACGAGGATCAGCACCTTGCGCGGTTCGATGTCGCCCACGACCGCCTCCCGAAATTGTCCAAGCGCGACGACGCGACCGCCGTGCTTGGCAACCTCCTGCGGCGAGCGTCTCGAGTAGGCGAGATACTCGTCGCGATCGGCGATGTCGAAGAGGTTCAGCGCATATATCGTCACGTAGGTGACGGTACGCGGCCAGAAGTACGAATACGGCGTCGATTTCGAGCGCATCGCGGCGATCGACATCCACACCCACGTCGAAATCGACCGCCACGGCCACAAGG
Source organism: Mycobacterium sp. E740 (assembly GCF_001672895.1). Taxonomy (GTDB): domain Bacteria; phylum Actinomycetota; class Actinomycetes; order Mycobacteriales; family Mycobacteriaceae; genus Mycobacterium. Next base: position 7,830 of record NZ_LZKP01000035.1, on the reverse strand, counting down.
CCTACGTCGACGAGCTCGTCGAGGCGACCGAGAAGTACTTCAAGATGCCGCCGGGCGCGATGGCCGGTGTCGACGCGGTAGCCGACCTGTACCGCAGGCACAACACGGCGGCGGTGGTGTTCACCATCGACGCGCGCACCGCGATGCGCCACGCGCCGAACTCGATCGAGGACCTGGTCGCGGGTGCGGTGCGCAACAACGACGTGCTGATCCCGTTCGGCAGCGTCGACCCGTGGCACGAGCGCCGCGCGGTGCACCGCGTCCACGAACTGGTTCGCGACTACGGGGTCAAGGGGTTCAAGTTCCATCCGAGCATGCAGGCTTTCGAGCCGAACGATCGTCGCTTCTATCCGATCTACGAGGCGATCGCCGAAGCGGGTGTCCCCGCGCTATTTCACACCGGCCAGACCGGGATGGGGTCGGGGTTGCCGGGTGGGCACCGGATCAAGCTGCGCTACTCGGACCCGATGCTGCTCGACGACGTCGCCGCGGATTTCCCGGACCTGACGATCGTGATGGCCCATCCCGCGGTGCCGTGGGTGGACTCCCAGATCGCGATCGCCACCCACAAGGCCAACGTTTACATCGACCTGTCCGGTTGGAGCCCGAAGTACTTCCCGCCGCAACTGGTCCGCGCGGTGAGTAGGCATCTGCGCACGAAAGTGTTGTTCGGCACCGATTTCCCGTATATCCAGCTCGACCGGTGGCGCAGCGACTTCGACACCCTCGACATCGACCCGGCGGTCCAGTCGTTGATCTACAAGCAGAACGCGCTACGGGTGCTCGGAGTCGCCGCTTGAGGCAGCTGGCCGAAGCTAGTTGCCGGATTGCCCGCGTAGCGAGCGACAATTTCCGATGCCGGCCCAGTTGTCGCTCGCTACGCGGGCAAAGTTGATAGGGGTTCCCGGCCCATGGGCGCGGCGATGAGTTCCCGACCTGAGGCGGCTCAGGCCGTCATGAGGTAGTCGGCGCCGCCGACGAACACGATGCTCGCCGGAGTCGAAGTGGTGGCGGCGTCGACGACTGCGTCGGCAAAGGCCCCGTCGGCCATGTCGCCGGAGACCACGGTGAGATGCACACCGGCGCGGTCGAACTCCGAACGCCGGACGTGCAATGCGGTCTCGCCGGCCCGCATGCTCGCGGCGACGGCCGTGTAGCCCTTGGGAACCGCCTTGTCGGGGAAGAAGTGGGCCTGGTGGCTGGTGACGTAGACGATCCGTCCACCCGACGGCATCAGCGGCAGAGCCGCCAGCGCCAGCCGTCGCTGGGCATCGCGGTTCAGGCGCATCGCGCAGCCGGGGTCGAGCGCATCCGACGAGTTGAGAATCAAGGTGTCCAACCGCCCGAATCGGTCGGCGATGGTGTCGATAACCTGCGCGGACTCGAACTCGTCGGAGATGTCGCGGGTCACGACGACGTGGGCGTCGGCGCCGCCGATCTTGCGCGCGACCCGCGCGCCGAGTCCTCTCGAACCGCCGGTGACCAGGACGATCCGTTCAGGTTGGTGATCCATGTCGGGCTCCTTCCGTCGCTGCCGCGCCCCACGATGGACCCACCGTACACGGGTTTCTAAGAAAAATAAGGCCTATCTAAGGTAACAATAAGGTCGCGGCTGGCATCGTGTTCAGTCAGTCGGCGCGGCCAGGGCGAAGTCGGCGAAGTCAAAGCCGGGCACAACCACGCAGCTGACCAAGCTCGGCTCGTCGTCGCGGGGCCGCGCCCGCTGCCAGTGCCCGGGCGGCACGACGAACTGCGGCTGTTCACCAGACGCAAGGTCGGCACCAAGCAAGTACGTTGTCGCACTGTGCTGTTCGGCGCCTACTTCCAGAAGTAGCGGGCTGCCGGAGTGGTAGAGCCAGATTTCGGCGCTGCGCACGGTGTGCCAGGCCGACTGCTGGCCGGGCAGCAACAGGAACAGGATGGCCGTGCCGGCATTGCGGGGCCCGGTGTAATCGGGTGGCAACGCCGACTGCGGCACGGTCAGGTCGCTGCGCCAGGTCTCCCGAAACCAGCCGCCCTCGGGGTGGGGCGTCAGGTCGAGGCGACGCGCCCAGTCCGGAAGTCCGGTCATCCCAGTACCGCCTTTTCGGTGTCGGACACTCCACAGTAGAGACCGGATCGCGTAGACACAGCCGATAGGCTCGGAGCATGTCGCGTCGGACCCCCGGATGGCTGGTCGCGCTGTGCGGGGCGATCGCGTCGGTCTGCGGCTGGCTGCCGTGGCTGACCTCGGGCGGTGGCCGCCTCAGCGCGATTGGTGGGGTCATCGGCGAGCTGCCCGGTCCCGCGCCCGGTTTCGGGGTGGGACAGCTCATCGTGCTGCTGGCCTCGACACTGATCGTCGCCGGGGCAATGGCGGCGCGGGGATTCTCGCCGCGCCTGGCATCCGTTGTGGCGCTGACGATTTCGGTTCTGCTTATCGTTCTGACGGTGTGGTTCTACCGGCTGTACGTGTACGCGCCGGTCGCTGCGGGCTACGGCCTGTATCTCGGCGGCGCGGTCGGTGTCGTCGCGGTGCTGGCGTCGGTCTGGGCGATGGTCGCGGCCTGGGCCGCGTCCCCGCGGGTGGCATGAGCGGCTTCGTGGAGCCGGTCGAACTGACCGGCGAGCGCTGGGTGACGCTGGAGCCGTTGAGCCGCAACCATATTCCAGAGATCGCGGCGGCCGCCGACGACGGGGAGCTGGGACGGCTGTGGTTTACTGCGGCACCCGCGGCCGGCGCGGTCGAGCAGTGGGTGGAGAACCGGCTCGCGGCGCAGGCGCCCGATCGCGGGCTGACGTTCGTGGTCCGTCGACTCGACGGGTCGTTCATCGGCTCGTCGAGTTACCTCAACGTCGATGCGCCGAATCGCCGGCTGGAGATCGGCAACACCTGGTATGTGCGGCCGGCGCGGCGCAGCGGAGTCAACTCGGAGACGAAGCTGCTGATGCTCGGCCACGCTTTCGACCAGTTGGACTGTGTTGCAGTCGAATTCCGCACGCACCTCTTTAACTTCGCCAGTCGGGCGGCGATCGAGCGGCTGGGCGCCAAACAGGACGGAATCCTGCGAAGCCATCAACTGCTTGCCGACGGCTCACGGCGAGACACGGTCGTGTACTCGATCCTCGACGTCGAATGGCCGGCGGTACGCAACAATTTGCGGTACCGGCTGGACCGTCACGCGTGACGCGCGTAGGCGTGCCGAGACTGCGGACAGATCGCGGAATCGGACCGGAACGCGATCTGCCCGCAGTCTCGACGCGGTGCGGACCGGTGCAGACCTAGCCGGAGTCGACGGTTGTGGTCTCGATCGACTTCTGGCCTCCGCCATGAGCGACGTCGATCTTGCGCGGCTTGGCGCGTTCGGCCATCGGGATGGTCACGGCCAGCACGCCGTTCTCGTAGGTCGCCGAAATGGCTGACGCGTCAATGCCTTCCCCGAGCGACAGCTGTCTGCGGTAGGTGCCGAAGAACCGCTCGTTGGCCAGCCACTGCACACCGTCGTCGGATCGTGCCGTGCGGTGCGCCGAGATGGTCAACGTGCCGTTGTCCACGTTGACGTCCACCGAACCGGGGTCGCAGCCGGGCAGATCGGCGGTCAGCAGATAGTGGTCGTCGATCTTGCACAGGTCCATCGGCATGAACCGGGGAGAACGATTTGATCCGGTCTGGCTCGTCAGCAGGCCCCGGGTCAGAGCATCTAGTTCACTGAACGGATCAAAGCGAAGCACAGCAATCCACCTCCTACATCATCCAGAGCCCGCCACCCTGGCGGGCAGCCAAATCACTGTGCACCAGCGACTTTAGCACTCGTAATGCGAGAGTGCCAGAACTTTTTTTCCGGAATTTCGGTCGTCCAGACCTGCGTTCCCCGCAGCGGTTCGCCGCATCGGTCGCACACCAGCGCGGCGGTGAATGGGCCGCCGCATGCCCGGTGGGTCAGCACGACAGCGGGCCCCTTGGGATCAGGGAACCACCGCTGGGCCCACTGCAATGCGGTGATCAGAACCGGGAACAGTGCGGCGCCCTTCTCGGTCAGTTCGTACCGACTGCCGGCGGCGACCATCACTTCGTTGCCGGTGAAGATCGACAGTCGGTCGGCGATCGAGCCGGGCGGCGCGCCGAGCTGGCTCTGGAAGTCGGTGAACCGCCGGACTCCGACGAACGCCGCCACGAGCAGCGCGAAACCCCAGCGGTTGCCCAGCACGCTCATCGTCTGCGGGAACAGGCTGGCACCGGCGTGCTGTCCGGGTTCCGAGCGGCGGCGTGTGACGCTCGAAGGTATCGATCGCTGCCACGATCCACTCGGGCCCCATTGTGCGACAACATCTTTGCCGCGAGCCGCCCGGCCGCAGGAATGACAGTTGACCGCGGGTGCGAAGTCTGCGCGGCACGCCGCGTGGCGCATACCGGGCAGTGGGGCGGCGTGGTCGGGAACCCAGTGGCGCTCCCACTCCCAGATCGACAGCAGCACCGGCCACAGCGAGCGTCCCCGTGAGGTGAGCCGATACTCGAAGCGCTGCGGGTTGATCTGATACTCGTGCCGCTCGAGGAGGCGCTCGGCGGTCAGGGTCCGGAGCCGTGCCGTCAGAACGGAGTTGGAGATCGGCAGCCGGGATCTGAACTCGCCGAACCGTGCCGCGCCCAGCAGCGACTGCTGCATGACGAGCAGTGTCCACTCGTCGCCGAGCAGCCCGAGCATACGGGCGACGGCGTTCGGTTCCGGCGACGGCACCTACAGCCCGATGGACGAGGCCGCCGTATCGGTCTGCCGCCAGCGGCGCAGCTCCGGCCCCGGCGCCCATGTCGAGTGGGTACCGCTCGAGATGCGTTCCGGCAGAGCCAGTTTGCATACCGGGCCGTCGGCCACTCGGGCGGCGTCGAACACGAGGCAGAAGGACGCGTCGGCGTTCATGTCGGTGGTGAGCGTGACGAGATAGCCGTCGTCCTCGGCGGTGCCGTCCGCACGCGGGGCCATCGCCGTCTCGCTTCCGTAGACGCCGTCGGGAAAAGTGAACCTCTGCTCGGCCCCGGTGTGCAGGTCGTGTCGGACCAGACCGTCGAACAGGAACCATCCCGGCCTTCCCGTCGCCGCGTACGCGTAGCGGTAGGGGAGTCCGGCGTATGCGGCGTTGATCATCCCGAACTCGGTGATCGTGTCGGTCAGCTGTTCCTCGGTGGTCTGCCCGGTCTTGAGGTTGAACCGCCAGCGGCGCAGCCGCGTCTGCAGACGGTCCAGTGCCAGGAACCGGAACGCGCGCTGCCAAGGGTCGCCCGCACCGGTGTCGACGGGGGAGGGGTCGCCCTCGAAGAACCCGTCCAGCACGATCTCGTCGCCGTCCTCGTAGGCGTTGGTGAAGTGCAGGACGAACGTCGGATCAGCCTCGAACCACCGGACGTCGCAGACGCCTCCCCGGCGTGGGATCACGGCGAACCGCGACGGCATGTCCGGATGGAATCCCGGGAGATGGATGTCGGCTTCGAGCAGCTTGGGGTCCCAGAACATCGGGAAGTCGTTGAGAATCGCGTAGTTCTCGGTGAACGCCATGTCGTGCGGCAACCGAGGACCCGGAAGCGGGACGTCGGTGAGGTGGACGAGGTGGTCGCCGTCGTCGACGACGCCGTAGCGCAGGTAGGGGTACTGCTTGCTGTAGCTGAAGAACAGCAGCTCGCCGGTGCGGTCGTCGACCTTGGGGTGCGCCGATACCCCCCAGCCGGGGAATCGACCGCGCCAGTCCGCTTTGCCGAGGCTGTTTCCGGTGAACGGGTCGATGCGGTACAGGTCGCCGCACTGGTAGTGACTGGTCAAGGCAACGCCACGGTGCACGATGACGTCAGTGCTCGACGCATCCTTCATCAAGGTCCGTGCGCCCCAGCCGTAGTCACGCTTGGCGAGTTGGATCGGCTCGGCCAGACCGGGCCACAGCGGTCCGCCGGCGTCGTTCTCGGCGAGCAGTCCGTCGGTGCGGACGAAGCGGTTGCGGTAGAAGGCTTCACCGTCGCGGAACCCGACCATGTGCACCATGCCGTCGCCGTCGAACGGGTGGTAGAACTTCAGCGCCGGATGCAGCGGGTTCTCGGTGTTGCGAAGGTAGACGCCGTCGAGATCGCACGGAATCTCGCCCTCCACCGCGTCGAGGGCGTCGGCGTCCCACTCGGTGTTCTGGGGCCGCCACGGTCCGGTGCGGTACGGGTGGTCGTCGTCGTCGGGCAACGTCGAGAGGTATTTGGCGACGATCTCCACATTCGCGGTGCCCATGATCGGGACGCTACTACAACTAACAGAGTGACGCGGCGGGTTGCGCGTAAGGGGGCGGCCCCGCCGGCTCGCAGTCTGAACCGACGAGACCTCGGCACGGGTGACAGTCGACCGCCACACGTGCTTGCACACGGTCATGCCCACAACTCCAGAAGGCAAAACAACCGTATGGATCAAAGCCCGATAGGGAAGACTTCGGACTATGACTGCGCCACGGACTCATGAACTGGCCGAGCGGATGGCGGAGCTGGCACGGGCATCAGCTCCGCCCCGCACTGTCGGCGATGTGCTGAACGACGTGACCACCACGGCCAAGGAGCTGATCCCTGGCGCGGACACGGTGGGTGTGCTGCTGATCGCCGCCGGCGGCAAGTTCGAATCGCTGGCCGGCACGTCTGACCTGCCGCATCAGCTCGACGAGGTACAGATGCAGTTCGGCGAGGGCCCCTGCGTGGAGGCGGCACTGGACGAGTTGATTCTGCGGACCGACGACTTCCGCGACGAGCGACGCTGGCCGCGGTACTCGGCGGCAGCGGTCGAGCACGGGGTGTTCAGCGGGCTCTCGATCAAGCTCTACACCGCAGGCCGCACCGCCGGTGCGCTCAACATGTTCGGTTTCGAACCGAACGCCTTCGACTCCGATGACGAAACGATCGGCACCATCCTCGCCGCGCACGCCGCGGCGGCCATCCTGGCAAGCCGCGAAGGTGAGCAGCTGAAGTCGGCGATGTCCACCAGAGACCGCATCGGCCAGGCCAAGGGCATCATCATGGAGCGCTACGGCGTTGACGACGTCCGGGCTTTCGAGATGCTCAAACAGCTGTCGCAGGACAGCAACGTCAAACTGGCCGACGTGGCGCAGCGTGTCATCGAGACACGCAACGGCGCTTGAGCGGCGGGGGGATCAGAAGTCACTGACCCAGGCGTATATGCACGCCGCGGGCCCGGAGCTGTTCGAAGGTGTAGCTGAACTCGCCTCGACGTCCGATGGAGACGACGTAGCGATCCTGGCCCTCGATGACCGGGAAGCTGAAGGAGAAGGTGCACGTCGCGCTGTCGCCCTTCCCCGGCCCGAGCGTGGTGGTGTTGAGGAATTCGTTCTTGCCGTTCTTGACGGTCACCTGGGTGTCGCGGTCGACATCGGCAAAATCGGTGGCGCCCTCGCATGTGGTCCCGTCGGAGGCGATCTCGCCCAGTCCGTTGCTGTCGTTGAGCACGAATGTTCCAGTCGCGGTGGTGCTTTCGAGGATATGGAAGCCTTTGGCGAATTGGGGACAGAAGGCGTCGACGGCGAACTTGTCGGCCGGCATGCCCTGCTCAGCTCCGCCGTCTTCGAGCTGTTGGCAGACGTGTCTGCCGCGGGCGATGGCTCCCGCATCGGAGTTGGCGACGTTCGTCAGTCCGGCGTCCTTCAGCGCGGACAGATAGCTGGTTTCCGGCGGCGGCGGTGTTGGGCCGGAATCATGCATGAGCGCCCATGCCATAGCTGCCGTCAAGGCGATGATCGCCGTCATCGCCGCCGTTGACAGCCAACTCAGTCGGATGCCTTTCGCCGGCGGCGTCTCGACGTGGTCGGGCAGCATTCGAGCCC
>NZ_LZKP01000034.1 GCF_001672895.1 Mycobacterium sp. E740 | reverse complement strand
CAATTCCGCTTTCAGCAGACTCGAACTCTCCGGCATATACCTCCAGGTAGACGCGGAGGCAGCGCATGGTGATCTTGTCGTACTCGTTGGCGTCCTGCTCAAGCGCAGGCATCATTATCAGAGCCTCTCGGTACTGACCACTGCTGATGAAGCCGTTGACCTGGTCCATCAGATCGTGAGCGCTCACGGTGCCGCTTGCGTCCCGTTCGATGAGCTTGTTCAACTCATCAATGACAATCTGAATCGATGCGTTAGCCGTGTACTCGTCTCGGTTTCTCAGATGTGTGCGGACCAGCTTGGCCGTCTCGAATATGAAACCTCGAAAGGTTTCGGTGCTCTTGTCGAGATCCACGCTGAGCAGTAGCGCGAGGTTCATTTGAGCGAACGGGGCGACGTATCCGACTGACTCTCCCGCGGACGACAGGTCTACCAGAACCGACGACAACGCCTGCAGCATAAGGAATTCCGTGACCGGAGTTTTCGGCAGCAAGTCCATGCCGTCAACCGCAGCCTTCGACATTTCGATCGAGCCGGTCATGTCACCACGCGCCAGATAGCACCTTCCGATCTCCAGCATTAACATCGCGCGGCAATATCCGAAATTTCTACGATGCCGCTCACTGAGACTCGTCAAAGGTTCTTGTGAGTCGAGAAGTTCGAGCAGGGAAGTTGCGTGTAAGAGGAGCTGATCGACAGCGAAGAATTCAAACGCGTTCCGCATCCCGTCGATCCACCCGAGAAGGTTGTACATAATCATCAGGGCCTGCTCTTGTAAGACACCTGGTGGTACGGCTTCCAAGTAGGTGAGTCGGAGAATTTCGTGTACTAGCGGGTGTATCGCGATAGTTTCACTGGCGGCATTTTGATTTCCTGACGCGTCCAAATTCATAGCTCGTTGGGCGATGCTTTGCGTACGGAGGGTAGAGATTACGCTCCGCGATACCCGTTGATCGACGACTGTGGGCCCCGGCAGCTTGCTGAGATCAATATTTCTCGAATTTGGAGTTGATGAAATTATGAAGTTGAGTGGCAACAACTCAGGCGCGAGAAGAGCGCCATGATAAAGAACGGCTTCGGCTTGTCGACGTTCGTCCGCGGAGACTAAACCCTGGCCCAGGTTCTTGACCGCCAACTTGATGGCTTGAAAAGCGGTGCGGTCGAAGCCTGCGGGTATGGCTCGCATATCGTCGAGCGCATCGAGTTTCTCGAAGTAGCTGTTTGACAGATCGTTTAGCGTTCCCTCGGCATTACGGAAATACACTCCAGCCATACTCACTGCCAGTGGGATTAGGCCCAACCGTGAGACGATTTCTCCAACCAGATCCTTATCGTACCCATCCGGAAGATCTGCGTAATTTGCGAAGCAGGCAATTGCTTCTTCCGGGGAAAACTCTCCTACCGGCAGCATCTGCGCCCCGGAAAACCAACTACCGGTGCTGTTTGTCGTGGTGATCACGACTGAGCCGTTTCCCGTGGTCGGCATGTACTTTTGCAACGCGAGCATGGACGGCGCGTTGTCGAACACCACCAACCAGGGGCCAGGATGAGCTGCGAGCGCCCCCACGAAGTCCGCCGACGCATCTGCGCCTTCCCCGAAGGTCTTTCCGGTCAGGTCGTGGGTGAGCGAGCGTACCCGTGCAGCCGTGATCGATGGAGTCCGCGAATCGATCCACATAATTTCGCTGTATCCGTTGTGTTTGATATGGCAAAAGTCCGCAGCCAGAGCGGATTTCCCGTTGCCGGTCCGTCCCGCCAAGATCGCGACTGAAGGAATGCGCCCATCCGGATCCTGCATCCTCTGCTGAAGAGTCGTGTTGAGTTGCTCCAGAAGCGTGAGCCGGGGGACCGTCGCTTGGAACGTAGGAATCCCGGCTACAGGCACTCCCCAGTCGAAAGCACCTGCCGCCTCAGCAATTTCTCGATCAGGCATCGACATTGCCTCGATGACTTCAAGAGCAGTTAGCCGGCGCTTGGCTTCACCAGCTGCGGCGCTGAAGATCTTGTGAAGAAGAACCACTGCCACAATTCGGCAGCTCACGCGGCCCTGACTCTTACCATTTTCCGCTCGAAACTGCCTCACAAGTTCGACAACAGAATCGGTCAATTCACCAATGGTCCTCGAATCGACCGTGATGGTTTCACTGCCTGGGCGAAGGTTTTCGCCTTCATTTGCGGCGTATTCGATGATCTGGCCGTCTTCACCAGCGACTCGGCATGCCTCCCTCAGCTTTTCAGACAACGGCCTGTTTGTATTCAGTCGGACGTTGGGCACTTTTCCGTCGTTGAGTTTTTCGAACACCTCCTTGGCTTCGGAGGGAATCAGTTCCCGTCCCACGCGCGACGACTTCACTTGCGCCCGTGTGTCAATCGCTTCGTCCACCTCGATGGCGAAGTCAACGATGTCGTCGTGCTGTTGCGAAGCGCCTAGGGAGGCGGATTCGATGTGCAGGGCTATGGTGCCGACCTTGTCGAGATTCTCGCGTAGGAACCGCAAGAAGTACTCGGCCGTCGTCACGAACTGAAAGTTGAAACCGTACGCAGCGTTTGTACCGCCATCAGTAGTCGTCATAAAGACCCACCCCTTTACGCGTGCCGTCGTGACAAACGACCAGCGCTTGCGAAATTAGCAGTCCGGGGGACAGGTCCCCTCCTGTCGGCTCCCTTTGGAATCGCTCAGGCGCATCCTGTGCCTAGCATGCGTGGACGAAAGACAGGAGCAGGCGGGCCTTGGCCGGAGAACTGGTTTCCAGACAACCCGGCAGTTGTGGCCGATGACCTCTGCGCTAGGAACTGGAACTATTCGACGCTCAGCTGTTCGGCGGTCGGGAACCCGACGCTAGGTCGAGAGTGTGTGACCTCTGCCCGTCGGGGCCGACAATCACCACGCCGTCGCCGCTCAGCTCCATACCCGCTACCCCGTTCTTTCCCATGGCTTCGAAGATCTCCTGCCATTGAGCCGCAGCTCCGCGGGCGTTCATCTGCTGCGTGAGCGTGCCGAGGTCTCCAAGGTCCAAATTGGTTCCCCCACGGCTGAACTCGGCTCTCACGTTCATCGTTCGGAGCCAGACGTTCCTCGCGGTCACGTCCTGGGTTTCCCACCAGTCGCCGAACCTCTCGCCCGTCGGCTGCCACGTCCATCCTGAGGGTTTCACCTCGTCGGCGGATAGCTTCTCCTGGCGGGCTACAAGCGTCTCGATGCGAGCCATCAGAGCGTCGTATTGAGGTGTCCCAGTGCGGAACGTGGGGGTTCCGATGAAGCCCGTCACTTCCACCAGTTCGGCGTTGATCTCCTCTAACTCTGCTGAGTTGTCAGAGCCTGAATCCCATACACGCTCAAGCCTTTCGGACTCACCGAGCAACGTAACGATCGAACGATCTACTAGCGCATCGATTTCGTCCGCGCGAATCGTCTTGTTACCGCACTTGACGGCTTGAGTCATCGACTGGCACCGGTAGCGGGGATACTGGCTATGGCTACCGCCGTTGAACTTGTACGCGGGCTTTTGACAAATCCCGCAGTGGAGGACACGCAGGAGCAGCGACGAAGAGCGCTCGGTCGGCTCACCACGTTTGGATCTGCTGACCAGTTCAACCCGTAGCCGCTCGAACATCTCGCGAGCCAAGATCGGCTCAGCACGGACGATAGGGGAGCCGTCGTCACCACGGATCGGCTTGCCGTTGGCGCCGGTTACTCGTCCGAGCATTGCCTCACTAAGGAGTGACCGCTTGAGCGGGGTCACGCTCCACGCAGTTCCCTTCGTTGGCTTGCCTTGCCGTCGAAGGGTGTGATCTTTCGGGGTGAGGACACCGCGACGGGTCAGATCGTGGGCAATCCGTTGTAGGGGCTCTCCGTCGACTGCTCGACGGGCAACCTCATGGATCACCTTCACCTGTTCGTCGTCCTGGACCAATCGCCAGTCACCGTCGACCTTCTCGGGTCGGTACCCCCACGGGGGTTGCGACCCCCGGTACCTACCCGCCCGGATGTTGTGACGGGCCGTGGAGGCATTGCGCTCTGAGATCGCCTCAAGCTCCATCTGAGCGACGGTGCCCATGAGCGCAATAACGACCCCGGCGAATGGTGTCGTGGTATCGAAGTGCTGTTCGGTAGCCGACACGAGGGTCTTGCCATGGTCGTCGCACCAATACACAAGCTCTTGGAGATGCCGCAGCGACCGGGTGAACCTGTCAACCCGGTACGAGATCAGGACGTCGAACTCGTCGCTGCGCTCACGCAACCAATTGGCCAGTTGGGGCCGCTTTTTGCGGTCGAATGGATCGACTGAGCCGGACACGTCCAAGTCTTCGGCGACTCCGATTTCGTCGTACCCGCGCTGTGCGATCAGCTCACGGCAAATGGCAAGCTGCCGTTCGGGGGAGGTGGTGGCCTCGGTTACTCGAGAGAGGCGAGTAACCACAAGTGCTCGTTTCCCCTGCTTCAGCATGGCTTAAATCTAGACCACCGAGACGGCCGTCGTCGACAAGCCCGAAGAGCCGGCTGATGATGGCCACGGCCACGGCCATCACGGCCACGCGCACTAGATCGTTTCTGACGAAGCACCCCTGGTCAAAAGACCGGGGGTGTTTTGTTGGTCGGAGGTGCGAACCGTCGAGCGTGCGTTCAGCGCGAAAAAAGCACCTAAATCTCGCGCTCAGCTCACGCTCGATGATGAAGAGATGCCGCAGATGCGTTCACCGTGATCGTTTCTGCGGGCCGCGAGCGCGCAACTAGAAACGCCTTCTGGCCCCAGAGCGTATGTAGGTGAGCACTCGTGGGGCCGTCGAATCTGCCCGCCGCAGGAATGTGATGCCGGTTCCGCGCCGTTGCATCCGAGGTGACGATTCGACTCGGATTGCAGATTCCCAACTTCTCCTACGGCACGCCGGTGGCCGAGTTGTTCCCGGCCGTGATAGCCCAG
>NZ_LZKP01000033.1 GCF_001672895.1 Mycobacterium sp. E740 | reverse complement strand
TGGCCCAGGGCGTGGGTGTCGAGGTGTCCGCTCAGGCGCAGCGCCACGGCGATGTTGTAGATCGCCGAGGGGCCTTGGAGCTGGTCGATGAACCACAACCGCTGCTGGGCGAACGACAACGGCACCACCGCCGGGCGCGGGGCGGCCACCAGCGGCTCGAGCGCCGCACCGCCGGCACCGATCCGCGGCGCCAACTGCGCCACCGTCGGCGCCTCGAACAACGCGCGCACCGAAAGTGCGGCATCCATCCCGGCGTTGATGGCGGCAACCACTCGCATCGCCGACAGCGAGTCGCCGCCGAGTTCGAAGAAGGAGTCGTCGACGCCGACGCGGTCCACTCCGAGGACCTGGGCGAAGATACCGGCCAGAATCTCCTCAGTCGGGGTGGCAGGCGCCCGGTACCGCTGCACATCGGCGTACTCCGGGGCCGGCAACGCGCGGCGATCCAGCTTGCCGTTGGCCGTCAACGGCAACACCTCGAGCACCACCACCGCCGCGGGCACCATATAACCCGGCAACCGCTCACCGAGCTGCTCACGCACTCGAGCGGGATCCACGGCCCCGGTGACACTGCCGGTGACATAACCCACCAGCCGCTTATCGCCCGGGGCGTCCTCGCGGGCGATCACCACCGCCTGATCCACCCCGGCACAACCGCTCAGCGCCGCAGCCACCTCACCCAACTCGATGCGATACCCGCGGATCTTGACCTGCTCATCAGCACGCCCCAGATGCACCAACTGCCCATCAGCACCCCAACGCACCAAATCCCCGGACCGATACATCCGCTGACCCACACCACCGAACGGACACGCCACAAACCGCGACGCGGTCAACGACGCCCGCCGCACATACCCACACCCCAACCGGCCGGCCACATACAACTCCCCCACCACACCCACCGGCACCGGACGCAACCACTGATCCAACACAAAAAACGCCGCCCCCGGCACCGGCGTACCGATCGGCACCACCGCAGCCCCCGGCGCCAACGGCGCACTGATCGCGGCGAACACCGACGTCTCGGTCGGCCCACACACATTGATCATCACCCGGCCCGGCGCCCACCGATCCACCAACTCCACCGGGCACGCCTCACCACCCATGATCAACAACTGCACCGCATCAAGCCCCTGCGGGGAAATCACCGCCAACGCCGACGGCGTCTGACTGAGCACCGTCACACCCTCGGCGATCAACAACGCATGAAAATCATCGGCCGAGCGCACCACCTCATCAGGCACCACCACCAGCCGCGCCCCATTGAGCAGCGCCCCGAAAATCTCCTGCACCGACACGTCGAACCCCAACGAATGCCACTGCGACCACACCCCGCCCACCGGCAGACCCGCCGGCAACGCCCCCAACATCTGCGTCACCGCCCGATGCGCCACCACCACACCCTTAGGCACACCCGTGGTCCCCGACGTGTAAATCACATACGCCAAATCATCAGGCCCCGGCCCCGGCACCGGGCCGCCCGGCTGCCCCTCAATACCGGGATCATCGATATCGACCACCGGCACCGCACCACCCAACCGGCCCGCCAACCCCGCCGTACTGAGCGCCAGCACCGGCACCGCATCAGCCAACATGAACCCGATCCGCGCATCCGGATGCATCGGATCAATCGCCATATACGCCGCCCCGGCCTTGAGCACCCCCAAAATCGCCACCACCGCGCGCGCTGAACGCGGCAACAACAACGCCACACACCCACCCCGGCGCACACCACGCTCAATCAGCGCACGCGCCAACCGGTTCGACGCCTCATCCAACTCCCGATACGTCCACGACCGACCCCCACCAGAGAGCGCCACCGCCCCCGGCGCCCGCGCAACCTGCTCAGCGAACAACCCCGGAATCGACAACCCCACACCCACCGGCGACCCCAACACCGCCCGATGCCCCAACACATCCAACCGGCCACGCTCAACCGCGCCCACCACATCCACCGACGACAACGCCCGCAACGGATCAGCAGCCATCGCCACCACCACCCGCTCCAACCGCCCAATCAACCCCTCAACACCAACAGCATCAAACACATCGGTGTCGTATTCGACGCGCAGACCCAACTCGCGGCCGGGCTGGGCCGCCACGGTCAGCCGGTAGTGGTTGTACTCGTAGGCGTTGATCTCGGGGATCGACATCTCGTGGTCGCCGGACAACTCGGCGGTGTCGATGGGGTAGTTCTCGTAGAGGAACAGCGTGTCGAACAGCTGGTCATGGCCGGCGGCCCGGTGGATCTCGTTCAGCGGCAGGTGCTGGTGCTCGACGGTGCGGTTGTGCGAGCTCTGCATCTGCTCGAGCAGCTCGGTCGTCGTGGTGGTCGCGGTCATGCGCGCCCGCACCGGCACCGTGTTGATCAGCATGCCGACCATCGACTCCGCGCCGGGAACCTCGGCCGGCCGGCCCGACACCGCCATTCCGAAGGCGACGTCGTCGCGGCCGGTCATCTGGGCCAGCAGCTGGGCGAAAGCAGCTTGCAACGCGATGTTGACGGTGGTGTGGTGCGAGCGGGCCAGCTCGACGAGCGCCTGCGTCGTCTGCTCCGACATCCGGTGCAGCGCGACGTCGCGCCGCCCGAGCCCCGCCGCGCCGGGCGGACCGACGTAGGTGGGGTTGTCGAAACCGGCGAACAGCTCAGCCCACGCGGCCTGCGCGGCAGTGCGGTCCTGGGCGGCCAGCCAGGTGACGAAGCTGCGGTAGGGGGCGGCCGTCGACAGCCGCTGCCCGTAGTAGGTGGCGATGATCTCCTGCAGCAGGATCGGCCGTGACCAGCCGTCCATCACGATGTGGTGGTTGGTCAGTACGAACCGGTGCCGATCCGCCGCGGTCCGCACCAGCGCGGCCCGGAAGGCCGGCGGGTGGGCGAGGTCGCAGACGGCGGCCCGCTCGGCCGCGCAGACCTGCCGCACCTGCTCATCGACATCTCCGTCTGCGGCGTCCAACTCCACGTACCGCCACGGCGAAACCGGATCGGCCGGGATGACCTGCACCGGCTCGTCGAACTGCGCGCAGAATCGGGCCGCCAGGTGCGGGTGGCGACCGATCACCGTCTGCACCGCGTCGTGCAGCCGGTCCGGATCGAGCGGACCGGTGACGGTGATGTCCAGCTGCACGGCATACACGTCGTCGGTGCCGCCCGCCGCGCTGCTCGTATAGAACAGCAGCCCCTCCTGCAAGGGGGTGAGCGGCAGCACGTCGGCGATGCGGTCCTGCCGGGACAGCTCGTCGAGTTGCTGCTGGGTCAGCCGGGTGGGCGCGAGATCCGACGGCGTCAAACCGCCTCCGCCGGCGCGGACGTGCGCGCAGATTCCGGTCAGCGCCTCGAACCACAGCCGGCTCAGCCTGGCGACCTGTGCGCGGTCGAGCGCCGATCGCGCCCAGCGCCAGTTGGCGTGCAACCGGGGGCCGGCTTCGGTGTCCGCGGTCCCGGCGTTGAGTCCGACGGTGTGCGACAGCTGGACGGGTATCGCGGCGGCCGCACCGGTCAGCGCCAAGCCCTCCTGGCTGATCCGCCAGAAGTCGTCGGAGAGCTCGGCGCCGGCCGCGCCGAGCCGTCCCAGATAGTTGAAGCCGATCGCCGGGTCGGAGTCGACGAGCTCCACGTCGGGGTTGAGGTAACGCAACAGTCCGTAGCTCAGCGGGTCCGGCAGTGCGCGCAGCTGTTCCTTGGCGTTCTTGATCACGGCGCCCAGTTCGGCCGCACCGGCGGTGACCTGTGCCCAGTCCAGCCCGCCGACGGCCAGCGCCACCGGGTACTTGGTGGTGAACCAGCCCACCGTGCGGGTCAGGTCCACATCGCCGACGAGTTCCTCGTGGCGGCCGTGGCCCTCGACGTCGATGCCGACCGGGGCGCCGCCGTTACCGAGGAACTCCGAGCAGGCCAGCCCGAACGCGATCAGCAGAATGTCCTGGACGCCGGCATGAAACGCCGTCGGCACCTCACCCAACAGCATGCGGGTCGTTTCGGCTTCCAGCTCCACCGACAGGAACCCGGCCGTGTTGAACGTGTCCTCCACGGGTTGCAGCGGCGGCAACGCGTCTCTGGCCGCCCCCACCTTCCGCCACGCATCCGCCTGCTGGACCACCTCAGCCGCACGGGCCTGCTCGGCCAGCAGCGACGACCATCGGGCGAACGACGTCCCGGGCGCGGGCAGCGCGATGGCTTGTCCGCTGCTGTGCTGCGCCCACGCGATGTTGAGGTCTTCCAACAGGATTCGCCACGACACTCCGTCGACGGCGAGGTGGTGGATGATCAGCACCAGCTGGCTCGTCGAGGTCACCCACAGCGCGCTGAGCATCACCCCGGCGGTCGGGTTCAGCCGCGACCGCGCCGCCACCAACGCGTCGTCGGACAGCACGTCGACCGTGAGCAGGTACTCGTCGGCATCGATCGATCCCGGCTCCGGCACCTCGAGTGACCAGCCGCCGGCACCGTCGTCTCCGGCGCGCAGCCGCAGCATCGCGTGCCGATCGACCAGGGCCTGCAGCACGACGACGACGTCGGCTTCGGTCACCTCGATGGGGGCCTGCAGCACCATGGTCTGGTTGAACTGCTCGATGGGGCCTTCCATGCCGTGCAGCCACCGCATGATCGGCGTCGCGACCACCGGTCCGATGCCCTCGTCGACCGGTCCGGCCTCTCCGTCGGCGACCCGCGCGACGCGGGCGAGCCGGGCCACCGTCTGTTCCACGAACACGTCCGGCGGACGGCACAACACCCCTGCGGCCCGGGCCCGAGCCACCACCTGCATCGACAGGATGCTGTCGCCGCCGAGCTCGAAGAAGGAGTCGTCCACTCCGACTCGTTCAAGGCCGAGCACCTGCGCGTAGATCGTGGCCAGGATTTCCTCGGTCGGGGTGGCCGGTGCGCGGTAGCGGTCGACGGCCTGGTACTCCGGCGCGGGCAATGCGCGCTTGTCGAGTTTGCCGTTGGGCGTGAGCGGCAGCGCGTCGATCAGCACGATCGCAGCGGGCACCATGTACGCCGGCAGCCGCTCGGCCAGTACTGCGCGGGCCGCGGCGGGGTCGGCCGTGCCGGTGATGTAGCCGACCAGACGCTTGTCGCCGGGACGGTCCTCGCGCGCGATCACCACCGCCTGCGCGACCCCGTCGCACGCGGCCAGCGCCGCCTGCACCTCGCCCAACTCGATACGGAACCCACGGATCTTGACCTGCTCATCGGCGCGGCCCAGATACACCAGCTGGCCGTCGTCGTCCCAGCGCACCAGATCCCCGGTGCGATACATCCGATCCCCCGGGCCGCCGAACGGACACGCCACGAACCGCGAC
>NZ_LZKP01000032.1 GCF_001672895.1 Mycobacterium sp. E740 | reverse complement strand
CACGACACGCCGCTTAAATAAGGCAGTTTGAGCACCGTCACCCTGTCACGAACGTGCACAAACAGTCTGCGGCGCGCGGCGTGTCGTGCGCAAACACGCACGCTCGCGCTAGATGGTGAGGGCCTCCGAACGCTGCACCGTGCCCGTCACCCCGCTGGCGTCCTGCCGTGCCAGCTTCACCGCGGCGACGGCCATCGCCTCAGCTGGTTCGACCATCTCCGGCGGAACCTGCATGCCTGCGCCGCCGGCCTGCCAACCTTCGGTGAGCACGACGCGCGACGGGCTCAGGCAGTTCACCGCGATGTTGTCGGCCGCGAGATCGGAAGCCAGGCCCAGGTACAACCGCTCGACGGCCGCCTTGGACACCCAGTAGGCGTTGGCGCCGTGGTCGACCATCTCGACGCCCGTTGTGGTGATCGCGACCAGCGAGCCGCCGCCGCGGGCACGGACATGCGGGATCACCGCCTTCGTCACCAGGAACACTCCGGTCAGGTTGACGTCGAGGCAGAGTTGCCATCGCTTGAGCGGCGTCGACTCGATCGGGCCGAGCCACAGCACGCCCGCGTTGGCGATGAGGATGTCGATGCCGCCGAACTCGGAAACCGTTGCAGCGACCGCATTGTCGACGGACTGTTCGCTGGTGACGTCACAGCCGACCGCCAACGCACGGCCACCCGAGGACACGATGCCGTCGGCGACGGAATGAATCGTGCCGGGGATCTTGCCCTCGCGGTCGGAACGTGCGGCGACGGCAACCGCCGCGCCTTCAGAAGCCAGCGCTGCTGCGACCGTCGCACCGATCCCACGGCTGGCGCCCGCGACGAACGCGACGCGGCCGTCCAGCGAACGCGACGTCATCGCAAGGTCATTTCGGCGGGAAGCGCAGCGCCCCGTCCAGGCGGATGATCTCTCCGTTGAGGTAGTCGTTCTCGACGATGCTCTGCGCCAGTTGCGCGTATTCCGTCGAGCGGCCCATCCGCTTGGGGAACGGCACCTGCGGACCCCAGTACTGCTCGAGTTGATCTGCAGCCTTGCCGTAAGCCGGCGTGTTGATGGTCCCGGGCGCAATGGTGACCACCCGGATACCGAGCGGCGAAAGATCGCGCGCGGCGACGAGAGTCATGCCGAGTACGCCACCCTTCGCCGCGGAGTAGGGGAGTTGGCCGATCTGGCCCTCCATGCCGGCGATCGAGGCGGTGTTGATGATCACGCCGCGGGCACCCTCGTCGAGCGGCTCGGTCTTCGCGATCTCGGCGGCCGAAAGGCGCATCACGTTGAACACCGCAGTCAGGTAGAACTCGATCGTCTTCTTGAACCCGTCGAGATCCAGCGGCGAACCGTCCTTGCCGATGAGGCGCCCGCCGCTCGCCGGGCCACCGTGAGTGTCCACCGAAATGCGCAGGGGAGCGAGCGACGCGGCCTCGGCGATCGCCGCGTTGACCGAGTCCTCGGACGTCGCGTCGGTGCGGACATAGCGCACGCCGAGTTCGCTCTCGAGGGCCTTGCCCTTGTCGTCGGCCATGTCGGCGACGACGACCTTGGCTCCCGCGCCATGCAGTCGCCGGACCGTCGCCTCGCCGAGGCCGCCGGCGCCGCCGACCACTATCGCCGAGCTACCTGCGATTTGCATATGGTTCCCCTTCTTGCAACTGACACTCTCAAGCTGAGAGAATAGCATTCTCATACCGGTCGAGACGGAGACACTTGATGCCTGAAGCCGTGATCGTTTCTGCCCTTCGCACCCCCATCGGCACCGCGATGAAGGGCACGCTGCGCGACACCGACGCCTATCAGCTGGCCGAGCATGTGGTGGCCGCGGCGGCGAGTGAACTGGCTTCGCATCCGGTCGACGACGTCGTGCTCGGTGAGGGGCTGTACGGCGGTGGTGTCGTCGCCCGCCACGCAGCGATCACCGCGGGCCTGACCTCGGTACCCGGCCTGGCTCTCAACCGGCACTGTGCCGCCGGTCAGGCAGCGGTGCAGGCGGCCGCGGCGAGCATCCGCGCCGGGATGGACCAACTCGTCCTCGCCGGTGGCGTCAACTCCGCGTCGACGTCGCCGCGCTTCAAGCGCCGAGCCGGCAGCGACAAAGACGCCGAACTCGTCGACTGGTTCCCGCCCACGCATCCGGACACCCTTGACGCCCCCAACATGGACATGTCAATCACCGTCGGCTGGAACGCCGCCGTCAAGGCGGGAGTCTCGCGCGAAGAGATGGACGAGTGGGCGCTCGGGTCGCACCGCAAGGCGATCGAGGCGATCGACGAGGGCCGCTTCAAGCACGAGATCGTGCCGATCGAGACCCCGCACGGGCTGTTCGAGGTCGACGAACACCCACGCCGCGACACCAGCATCGAGAAGTTGGCGTCGCTCAAGCCGCTACACCCCGAGATCGAGGGGTTCTCTATCACCGCCGGAAACGCCTGCGGCGCAAACGACGGCGCGGCGATCCTCGGCATCGCCAGCGAGCGCCTGGGGCTGCCCGCGCTGGCGACCATCCGGTCGTGGGCTTCGGTCGGTGTCGACCCGGCTTCGACGGGTCTCTCGCCGGTCGAGGCAATTCCGAAGGCGCTCAACCGGGCTCGGCTCTCGCTCGCCGATGTCGACGTCTTCGAGATCAACGAAGCATTCGCCTCGATGTGCGTGGCCACGATCAAGCTTCTCGATCTCGACCCGGCCCGGGTGAACGTGAGCGGAAGCGGGTGCTCGCTCGGCCATCCGGTCGCCGCCACCGGCGCACGGATGATCGTCACGCTGGTGCACGAACTGCGCAGGCGCGGCGGCGGAATCGGTGTGGCCGCGATGTGCGCCGGCGGCGGTATGGGCTCGGCCACGGTGATCGAGGTTCCGGCTCCGTAGACTGCGGAAGCGATGGCCAGTCCAGACAGCATTGCAGAACTCGTCGAGGCGGCGCGCAGCGGTTCGGCGCGCGCGGCCGGTCGACTGCTCAGCCTTGTCGAAAGTCCAAGGCGCAGCGAAGTTCTCGATGTGCTTGACCAGGTGAGCACGCCCCGCATCGTGGGTGTGACGGGACCGCCGGGCGCGGGGAAGTCGACGACGGTCGGCGCTCTGGTCGGGGCGTATCGCGCTCGCGGCGAGCGGGTGGCGGTGCTGGCGGTCGACCCGTCGTCGCCCTACAGCGGCGGAGCGCTGCTGGGTGACCGGATCAGGATGGCCGCCCACATCAACGATCCCGACGTGATGATCCGCTCCGTTGCGGCGCGCGGACATCTCGGTGGACTGGCCGCGGCGGTTCCCGCGGCGATCCGGGTACTCGCAGCGCTGTCCTACGGGCTCGTCGTGCTCGAGACCGTCGGCGTCGGGCAGTCCGAGATCGAGATCGCCGCCGTCGCCGATCCCACCGTCGTCATCCTCAACCCCGGAGCCGGCGACGCGGTGCAGGCGGCCAAGGCTGGACTGCTGGAGGTTGCCGACATCGTGGTGGTGAACAAGGCCGACCGCGACGGTGCAGACCGGACGGTCCGCGATCTGCGCGCTGAAACCCACGTGCCGGTATTGAAACTCATTGCCGCGCAGGGCGACGGCCTCGACGATCTGGTGGAGGCGATCGAAGCGCATCACCGCGCCGACAGCCCCGAACGGCGGGCCGCCAGGGCCCGCTCGCAGATCTTGTCGCTGGCGCAGACGCTGCTGCGTAGTCACGCAGAACTCGACCGTCTCGCCCAGTCGGTAGCCGACGGTCGATGTGATCCCTATACCGCGGCCGGCCGGCTGTTCGCTGGACCCGCGGATCCCTAGATCGTCGACATCAATCGGCGAGGCCCAGCATCCGGCGCGTCATGTCCTTCAAATGCTCGCGAAGTGTCTCGCCGTCGACATCGGCGACCAGCGGATGCATGACGGCGACGCTGATCGCGCTCGACAGCATCGCGGCGTGGAGACGGGCCTCCACACCGGCTTCCGTGCCGAGCAGTGCCGCGTAGAGGCGTTCGATGAACCGTTGGAATGGTTCGTACTCGGCTTGCAGACGGATGATGACGGGATCGAACTGCAGCGCGGTGACGACCCCGCGACGATCGACCGCCTGGTCGATCATCCGGTCGAGCAGCACTTCACGTGCGCGGGGGCCGTCGGCTTCGGCTTCGGCAGCCTCGAGCGCGTCCTCCAGCCTGCTCATCTCCCGTTCGGTGATCGCGATGATGATCTCTTCTTTGGTCTTGAACTGGCGGTAGACGGCCGCCTTCGTCACGCCCATGGCATCGGCGATCATCTGCAGCGACGTTCCGCTGACCCCATGTTCGGCGATGAGCCTCAATGCCGCGTCCAGCACCCGGGTCTGGGCCGCAGTGCGCGTGATCGCGCTGAACCGGGGCACTTCTCGCGTCGACGTCACAGGCACGAGAGTAGTCGAGCATTGACCGCTTGGTTGCCGATCGGCTACCGTGCAGTAGCCGATCGGCAACTAACGTACGCGTGAAGAGGGTTCGACGATGAGACGAACTGATGGCGAGCTGATCATGTTGTGGGCGCTCCCCGCGGTCGGCATCATCTGGGTGTCCGCCTTCTTTCTGTTTCCTGGCTTCGTACATCCGATGTCGCCGACCATGTCCGCCGATGAGGTGGCGAACTTCTACCGCGACGAGACCGCGCGGATCCGCTACAGCATGATCCTGTTCAACTGGTTCGGCGTCGGCTTGATCCCGACTGTCGTCCTGTTGGCGATGCAGGTACGCCGGATGGCTCATCGCACGCCCATCCTGTCGTACTGCCTGATCGCCTGCGCCGGTGGACCACCGACGCTCTTCCTCATTGCGAACATGTTCTGGCTGCTGGGTGCTTTCCGGCCCGAGCGTGCTCCCGAACTCACCCAGTTGCTCAACGACCTCGCCTGGGTCACCTTCACGGTGCTGGTTCCCTATCTCATCGCCCAGTGCCTGGTGCTGGCGCTGGCGATCTACTGGGATCACCAGGAGCAACCGGTCTTTCGGCCGTGGGTGGCACATTTCAACCTGCTCATCGCCATCGCGCTGGCACCCGCCGCCTTCGGTGCGCTGGCTTTCACGGGACCGATCGCCTGGGACGGGGCGTTGTCGTTCTGGGTCAAGAACATCGCGATCGCGGGGTGGATCGTCGTCATGGGAACAGTGCTCTGCCAGAACATCCGGCGGCAGCGAGCCGAAACCGCCGTCACCGCATGAGCTCGGCTACAGCTGAATCGGTGACCGAGCCCGCAGCTCCTGAAAACTCACGGCTCGGCCGCCTCGTGTGGAACATCCGTCACCATCCCAAGCGCGAGCTGTGGTTCGCGTGGTGGGTGATGGTCGTCTTCTACCAGCTGTACGGGGTGTTGTTCTTTCTCGTCACCCGGGTGCAGCCGCCACCGAGTCCGGACTGGGACACGCCGCTGGTGGTGGCGTGGTTCGGCGACCGACACCACGGCATACTCGCGGGCTTCGGCATCGTGTTCCTCATCTCGGGCATGTGCGCGCCGATGAATGCCCTTCTCGCATACTCGATGCGGCGAATGTCGGTCAGTCGAATCTTTGCGTACTCGTACCTCATCATGTATTCGCTCAGCGCCTTGCCCGGCATGCTCGTGATGGCCATAGCAATGACCGTCGCGGCGCTCCGGCCTGACCGCGATCCCCAATTGATCCACTGGCTCTACGATTTCGCGTTCTTGTCGTTCAGCGGAACCATGGGTGTCTTCTTGGTCGGCTCCGTGGTGTGGCTGGTGGCGATCTTGCTCGACAAGAACAACGTGTTCCCCAAGTGGTTCGCGTATCTGGGACTGTGCAATGCGCTCACCGAGGTCGTCGTCGCGCCTGCATGGATCTTTCATCGCGGCGCTTTCGCGTGGAACGGTGCGATCGCCTGGTGGATCAACATGGTCGTATTCGTCACCTACACCGCCGCATTCATAGTGCTCCTGCGGAAGATGATCGAACGAGAAGACTTCGGTACCGGCCCGCTACCGGAGGCGGTTCGATGACCGACCTCGCCCGACGACTCGACGAAACGCCGACGCGGTCCGTGCCAGGACAGCCGGACATGTGGCTGTTCGTGTTGTTCGAAGCGCTGCTGTTCACCGGGTACTTCTCGGTCTACCTCGTGTTGCGTACGCAGAACGAGAACCTGTTCTTACAGTCACAAGCCGATCTGGACATGCGGATCGGGGTCGTCAACACCATTGTGCTGCTGTCGAGTTCATGGTCGATCGCCCGGTGTGTCCGAGCGTCGCGCAAGCGTGCCTACCGGTCGGCGTTGACCTATGCGTTTGTGACCGTCGGCTTGGGTGTGGTGTTCGTCGTCTCCAAGGTCCTGGAATGGACCAAGGAGGTCCGGATGGGCAACACGTTCACCAGCGACGAGTTCTTCTCGCACTTCTACTTCTTGACATCGCTGCACTGCATCCACGTGCTGATCGGATTCGTCGTGCTCGGCGTTGTCGTGTATCAGCTGCGAGGCCCGGGCCGCCGATCTCAGCAGCTGGTCGAAACGGGG
Organism: Mycobacterium sp. E740; assembly: GCF_001672895.1. Classification (GTDB taxonomy): domain Bacteria; phylum Actinomycetota; class Actinomycetes; order Mycobacteriales; family Mycobacteriaceae; genus Mycobacterium. The sequence continues at coordinate 29,523 of NZ_LZKP01000032.1, read as the reverse complement.
GCGACCTATTGGCACACAGTCGATTTCCTGTGGGTGCTGATCTTCTCGATGCTCTACGTCGTGAGGTGATCGTGAGCAAGACGCCGAACAAAAGGCTGCTGGTCGTCTGGTCGATCCTAACGTTGTTGACATTGGTCTACGTCTGGCTGGACGAGGCAGTCGACCACAACGGGACGCTCAAGGCCAGCACCGTGGTCACCGTGAGCGCGATCGCGATCGCGCTCATCAAAGTGCGCATCATCTTCCGGGAGTTCATGGAAGTGCGCCATGCCCCGGTTTGGTTGTGCCGCCTCACCGATGGCTGGGTGGTGCTCATCGCCGCCTGTCTGTTGGGCAGCTACTTCGTCGGCTCGGCCGCAGCCGGCTAGGAGCCCGCCGATACGGCCATACCCGCGCGGTATCCGAACACCATTGCCGGACCCAAGGTTCCACCGGCACCGCCATACGCCTTGCCGGTCGCACCCGCCATGGCGTTGCCTGCCGCGAACAATCCGGGGATCGTCGATCCGTTGACGTGGAACACGCGGCCGTCGCTGTCGGTGCGGGGTCCGCCCTTGGTGCCCATCGCGCCGATCGACACGGGGACCGCGTAGTACGGGGCCGTGTCGATGGGGCCGAGTGTCCGCGCGGCGGGCGTGGGCGCCTTGTCGTCACCCCAGTAGCCGTCGTAGGCACTCGACCCGCGGCCGAAGTCGGGATCTTCGTCCCGGGTGACGCTGTCGTTCCACGACGCCAGTGTGCGGGCGAGTCCCTCCGGGTCGATCCCGGTCTTCTCGCCCAGTTCGGCGAGGTCCTTGGACGGCGAGAACCAGTCGGGTGCGGGGCCGTCCGGCTCGACACCGAGAAATCCGTACTTCTTCAGGTGCAGCGAGTCGAACACGATCCACGCTGGGTCGTTCGCATAGCCGTGCCGCGGGTCGAGGTAGTGGAACGGCCCAGCCATCGAGTTGTACTCGCCCGCCTCGTTGAGGAAGCGTTCACCTGAGCGGTTCACGATGATGCTGCGCGGCCGCGTACGTTCCAGCCGCACACTACGGCTGCGTGGCTGACCCTGGAACGTGTCACCGGGCAGCTGAACGATCGGCACCCACCAGGCCTCGCCCATGTTGGCGAGATCGGCGCCGTGGGCCATGGCCATCCGAAGACCGTCGCCGGTGTTGTTCGGTGGGGAGACCGGGCCGCGCATCGGACCCCGGAGATAAGCCTCGACCAGTCTGCGGTCCCATTCGAAGCCGCCGGTACCGAGTACGACGCCGCGCCGGGCACGAACCTTGAACTGGTTGCCGCCCTGGGAGATTCGCACTCCGGTGATACCCAGTGGATCGGCGAGAAGTTCGACGGCACGCGCATTCGTGCGCGGCGTGACACCGATGTCCAACAGGCCTTTGAGGAGCCCGGCTATCAGGGCAGCGCCGGCGACGCAGTAGTCGCCGGATTCGTCGTCCACCGAAGCGTGGATGCGGGCACGGGTCTCGGCGTCGATGCCGACATTGCTGAAGTCCGCGGGGAACGACGTGATTTGGTCGCGCCATTCACCGAGCCTGCCGAGGTCGAACGGCTTGGCGTTGAGTGAGCGCCCACCGGTCGGCCGTCCACCGGGAAGTTCAGGTTTGTAGTCGGGGAATCCTTCTGCCACCTCGAACCGCAGATCGCTGTGCGCCTCAACGAAATCGAGCATCTCCGGTCCGGTCCGCACGAAGGCGTCGACGAGCGCGTCGTCCATGTAGCCCAGCGACTGGGCACGCAGGTAGGCCATCGCGTCCTCGACGCTCAGTTCGCCGTCTGCCGCCCGGTCGTGCGCGGGTATCCAGATGATGCCGCCGGACACCGCCGTCGTGCCGCCCACCGTAGGGGCCTTCTCGTAGATCTCCACCGAAGCGCCGTTGGCGGCCGCGGTGAGCGCGCACGTCAGGCCGGCGCCACCGCTGCCGAGTACGACCACATCGACGTCATGGTCCCAATCGGTCACGTGCTGCTCCCTTCGGGCTCGCCGACCCTCAGCTGAGGATCGCGGACAACTCGTTGGCGGCCTTGATGACTGCGTCGCGGCCGTTCACGACGACGTCCTCGCGATGCGAGATGAGGTTGATACAGGTAGGCGGCGCCGGTGGCTGCCGACGCACGGGCACCGCGAGGCCGTAGGTGTTGGGCTCGACCTCACCGTGGGTGATGACCCAGCCCTGCTCCCGGGTGAGTGGAACCAGGTCCCGCTCGCCGGGTCGCGGCGGCATGCTCGCCAGCAGCGCTATCCCCGCGGCACCTCGGTCCAACGGGTAGCGGCTGCCTTCGTGGAACGACAGTTGGTAGAACACGTTGGTCGGCACGATGACCGCGATCGCGACCTGTTGGTCGCCCTCGGCGACGAGAAGTGAGACCGTGCTTGCGAGTTCGTCGGCCAGACCGCGGAGGGTGGCCAAGCTCAACTGCCGCACGTTGTTGTCGAACGACGCCCCGAGCACCGCCAGCGCCGCGGCGGAGCGGTAGCGGCCGTCCTCGCCCTTGGCCACCAACCGGAACTGGGACAGCGTCGACAACAACCGGTAGGCGATCGTCCGGTGTACGCCGATGTCGTCCGCGACCTGCTGGGCGGTCAGCCCCGTGCGAGAGCGGGCGACCAGTTGCAGCGCGGCCAGGCCACGGGCCAGCGTCTGAGAGCCGGGCGCACCGTTCGGTACGACGCTGCCCGACTCCGCTGGTTGCCGGGTCCGACTCTGAGACGACACGGCGCCCCCTTCCTTCACTTCCCTTGACATCGGCCAGCCGGGAGAGTGATGCTCTGACTATAGTGCACGTAGGTGTGCGATAAATGAGCAGAGCGCTTACAAACTACGAGAATTTGATTCTCGAAGTCAAGAGAGGGCAGGCGTGACTGAGCCAGATTCGCTCCTTGCGTCCGCAGCGCCCGACGCCCGTCCCCCGGCGGCGGAGTTCGAGAGTGTCTGGAGCGATCTGCAGGGCGTCGCGTTCTCGCAGGGTTACCTCGACGCCGGCGGGGTACGCACCCGCTACCTGCACGCCGGGGACTCCGCGCAACCGGCACTGGTCTTCCTGCACGGCTCGGGCGGCCACGCCGAGGCCTACGTCCGCAACCTCGAAGCGCATGCCGAACACTTCTCGGTCTGGTCGATCGACATGCTGGGCCACGGTTACACCGACAAACCCGGCCACCCGCTCGAAGTTCGCCACTACGTCGATCACCTCATCGACTTCCTCGACGCCATCGGTGCTGCCCGCGCCCACATCAGCGGCGAGTCGCTCGGCGGATGGGTCGCCGCGCGGACCGCGGTCGATCACCCCGACCGCGTGGACCGGTTGGTGCTCAACACCGCCGGCGGCTCGCAGGCCGACCCCGAGGTGATGAAGCGGATCATCACCTTGTCCATGGCCGCAGCAGGGGACCCGACCTGGGAGACCGTCCAGGCGCGCATCAAGTGGCTGATGGCCGACAAGTCAAGGGATTACGACGACATCGTCGCCAGCCGGCAGCGCGTCTATCGCCAACCGGGCTTCGTCAACGCGATGCGCGACATCATGGCGCTGCAGGACCCGCAGATCAGGGCGCGCAATCTGCTCGGGCCGGCCGAGTACGGATCCATCACCGCACCGACTCTGGTGGTCTGGACCAGCGACGACCCGACGGCCGACGTCGCCGAGGGCCGACGCATCGCCTCGATGATCCCCGGCGCCCGTTTCGAGGTGATGCCCGGCTGCGGGCACTGGCCGCAGTACGAGGACCCCAAGGCGTTCAATCGGCTGCACCTGGACTTCCTCTCGGGACGTCGATGAGCACACACGCGGATGTGGTGATCGTCGGCGCGGGCCCGTCCGGTCTCACGCTGGCCAACATCCTTGGCTTACACGGTGTCCGGACACTGGTCGTCGAGGAACGCGACACGCTCATCGACTACCCACGAGGCGTCGGTCTCGACGACGAAGCGTTGCGGACGTTTCAGTCGATCGGCCTGGTCGACCGGGTGTTGCCGCACACTGTGCCCAACCAGATTTTGCGGTTCTTCGATGCCAAGCGGCGCCTGCTGGCCGAGATGGCCCCACCCGACGCCCGGTTCGGCTGGCCGAAACGCAACGGGTTCGTACAACCGATGGTCGACGCCGAATTGTTCGGCGGCCTGGCGCGTTTCGATCATGTCGAGGTCCGGTTCGGGTGGCGGGTGGAGTCCTGCGTCGAAACCGACGACGCGGTGACGGTTCAGTTCGCCGGCAGCAAGGCGCCGGTGACAGCCCGGTACGTGGTCGGTTGCGACGGCGGCCGCAGCGTGACACGCCGCCTGATGGGTGTCTCCTTCGACGGCACCACCTCATCGACGCGTTGGCTGGTCGTCGACGTCGCGAACGACCCGCTCGGCCATCCGAACAGCGAAGTCGGCGCGGATCCGGCGCGGCCCTATGTGTCCATCTCCATCGCGCACGGTATCCGCCGTTTCGAGTTCCTCATCCACCCACACGAGACCGACGCACAGGCCGACGATCCCGAGTTCGTCAGAAGGATGCTGGCGCAACGCGTTCCGCATCCGGAGCGGGTGGACATGATCCGCCACCGGGTGTACACGCACCACTCGCGTATCGCCGGTTCGTTCCGCAAAGGCCGCCTGATGCTGGCCGGTGACGCCGCCCATCTGATGCCGGTGTGGCAGGGCCAGGGTTACAACAGCGGCATCCGCGATGCGGCCAACCTCGGCTGGAAACTCGCCGCGGTGGTCACCGGGCAGGCCGATGACGCCCTCCTGGACACGTACGACGTCGAGCGCCGCAAGCATGCGCGCGCCATGATCGACCTGTCGACCATGGTGGGCCGCGTGATCTCGCCGACCAACCGTCGAGTGGCCGCGGTGCGCGACAGGGTGATCCACGCCGCCTCGGTGGTGCCGTCGCTCAAGCGCTACGTGCTCGAGATGCGGTTCAAACCGATGCCGCGTTACCAACAGGGCGCGGTGTTTCACACCGGCGCAGATGATTCCCCCGCCGGCACGTTGTTCATCCAGCCTCGGGTCGACACCCGTGCGCAGCAGAACGTGTTGCTCGACGAGGTGCTCGGCCCGGGCTTCGCCGTCTTGTGCTGGAGCAACAATCTGCGGGCGATCCTCGGCGACAAGGCGTTCGGCCGATGGAAGGCGCTGGGTGCGGAGTTCATCGAGGCGCGGCCGATGACCCAGCTGCATTGGCCCGGTCACGACGACGACGATGTGGTGGTTGTCGGGGACCGGACCGGCGCGTTGAAGTCGTGGTTCGACGTCTACACCGACTCGGTGCTGTTCTTGCGTCCCGACCGCTGCATCGCGGGTGCCTGCATCGCCCAGCGCGCCGCGGAAGTCAGCGAGTCGCTCTTCGACGTCCTTTGTCTCACCCGGGAAGGAGGCTCCGGTTCTCATGGGCACACTGGCCCTGTGCTGCATGTCGCACAGCCCACTACTGAACCTTCCGGGACCGTCACCGGAACTTCTTGACGACATCGGGGCCGCGCTTGCCGATGCCCGCCGCTTCGTCACCGATTACGACCCGGAGCTCGTCGTCATCTTCTCCCCGGACCATTACAACGGGTTCTTCTACCGGACGATGCCACCGTTCTGCATCGGGACCGCCGCGCAGGGCGTCGGGGACTACGGCACCCACGCCGGGCCGTTGACCGTCCCCGCAGACGTCGCGACCGACTGTGCCCGAGCGGTTCTCGAGTCGGGAATCGATGTGGCGATCTCGGCCAGCATGGACGTCGACCATGGGACCGTCCAGCCACTGGAGAACCTGTTCGGCGACGCGACCGCGCGACCGGTGATCCCCGTCTTCATCAACTCGGTCGCCACCCCACTCGGACCGGTACGCCGGGTGCGCGCGCTCGGCGCCGCACTCGGCACCTTCCTCGCGACGCTCGGCAAGCGGGTGCTCGTCGTCGGCTCCGGTGGTCTGTCCCATGATCCGCCGGTGCCAACCCTGGCGACCGCACCGACGGCGGCGCTCGAGCGGATCGTGCACGGCATACCGATGACAACCGAACAACGGCAGGCCCGCCAGCTGGCGGTGATGGACGCCGCCAAGGCCTTCGCGCACGGCGAGAGCCCGTTGCAGCCGCTCAACCCCGACTGGGACGCAGCGTTCCTCGAGTTGCTCGACGGCAACCGGCTGCCCGAGGTGGACGGCTGGTCGAACGACTGGATTGAGCGCGAAGCCGGCCATTCCGGCCACGAAGTCCGCACGTGGATAGCGGCTTTCGCCGCTCTCGCCGCGCACGGACGATATCGGACCGAGCAGCGGTTCTATCGGGCCGCACCGGAGTTGATCGCCGGCTTCGCGATCAGGACGGCGGTACTGGATGTCTGACTTCGATCATACGGTCGATGTGCTGGTTGTCGGCTCCGGCGGCGGCGGGATGACCGCGGCGCTCGCCGCCGACGCGTTCGGCCTCGACACCCTCGTGGTCGAGAAGGCGGCGCATTTCGGCGGATCGACCGCCCTGTCCGGCGGCGGCATCTGGGTGCCTGGCGCGCCGGCGCAGCGCAAGGCCGGCTACGTACCGGATGCCGACGGCGTCGTCGAATACCTGCGCCAGATCACCGGTGGGCTGGTCAGCGAAGCACGGCTGCGCCAGTACGTCGACACCGCACCGGAGATGATGGAGTTTCTCGAAAAGCTCAGTCCCTGGTTCGAATTCGTCTGGAAGCCCGGTTACGCAGACTACTATCCAGAGGTGCCGGGCGGCTCCGCGCAGGGCAGCACGATCAACGTGCCTGCGATCGACCTGCGCAAGCTCGGCGACGACGAGCAGCACCTGCTGCAACCGCTCGCTTTGGCGCCGAAGGGAATCTGGTTCGCACCCAAGGACCTTCGGCTGTTCTACCAGGTCCGCCAGAACTGGCGGGGCAAAGCAGTCCTGGTCAAACTGATCTGGCGGATGTTCCGCGCGCGGGCGTTCGGTGACCGGATGGCCGCCATCGGCCAGTCGCTCGCGGCGCGGATGCGCCTGGCGCTCAAGCAACAGGACGTCCCGCTATGGCTCAATTCCCCGATGACCGAACTGATCACTGACGTGGAGGGGACTGTCACCGGCGCGGTGGTCGAACGCGACGGTCACCAGCAACGCATCGGGGCCCGCCACGGGGTCATCCTGGCCGCCGGCGGTTTCGACCACGACATGCAGTGGCGCCGAGAGCATCTGCCGGTACTCGAAAAAGACTGGAGCTTCGGCAATCCCGCGTCCATGGGTGATGCGATACGCGCCGGGCAGAAAGTGGGCGGCTCGACCGATCTTCTCGACGAGGCCTGGTGGTTTCCCGCGATCTGCTGGCCCGACGGCCGGTTGCAGTTCATGCTCAACGAGCGCATGATGCCGTCGCAGTTCGTCGTCAACGGTGCGGGCAGGCGGTTCATCAACGAGGCCGCGCCCTACATGGATTTCGCCCACGCGATGATCGACGGCCAGAACGCCGGCGTGACGCACATCCCGTGCTGGCTGGTCACCGACACGCGGTCGTTCCACCGCTACGTGGTCGCCGGGCACCTTCCTATCCCGAAGATCCCGTTCGCACCCGTGCCGACCGGCAGGAAGGTACCCGCGGCGTGGCTCGAGTCAGGCGTGGTGCACGAGGGAAACAGTTTCGAGGAACTCGCGGAGAAGATCGGCGTCCCGCCCGCACAGTTGCGCCAGACCGCCGAGCGCTTCAACGAACTGGCACGCAACGGCCACGACGACGATTTCAACCGCGGCGACTCCGCCTACGACAACTACTACGGTGACCCGACCCTGCCCAACCCCAACCTGCACCCGCTGGGCAATGCGCCGTACTACGCGTTCCAGATCATCCTGGGCGACCTCGGCACCTCCGGCGGTCTGCGCACCGACGAGCACGCGCGGGTGCTGACCTCCGATGACGACATCGTCAAAGGTATTTACGCCGTGGGGAATACGTCGGCTGCGGTGATGGGCCGCAGCTATGCGGGCGCCGGCGCGACGATCGGGCCTGCCATGACGTTCGGCTATGTCGCAGCCAAGCACATCGCCGCGCAGCTGTCCGAAACCGGCGACCGCGCCGACGCCAGTACCGATTCCACACTCGACAAACATCGGAAGGTTACGAAATGAAGATCTCGCTGTTCTACGAGTTCCCCCTGCCACGGCCCTGGAGTGACGACGACGAGCACAAGCTGTTCCAGGACGGCCTCGACGAGGTGGAACTCGCCGACAAGGCCGGGTTCTCGACGGTGTGGCTGACCGAGCACCACTTCCTCGAGGAGTACTGCCACTCCACCGCGCCGGAGATCTTCCTGTCCGCGGCCAGCCAGCGGACCGAGAACATCCGCCTCGGCTTCGGCATCATGCACCTGCCGCCGGTCGTCAACCACCCCGCCCGGGTCGCCGAGCGGGTCGCGACACTCGACCTCATCTCCAACGGTCGCGTCGAGTTCGGCACCGGCGAGTCGTCGTCGGTCGGCGAGCTGGGCGGCTTCGGCGTCGACCCCGCCGACAAGCGGTCGATGTGGGAAGAGGCACTGGAGGTTTCGATCCGCTGCATGACCGAGGAACCGTTCACCGGGTTCAACGGCCAGCACATCGAGATGCCGCCTCGCAACGTCGTGCCCAAGCCGCTGCAGAAGCCGCATCCGCCCGTGTGGGTGGCGTGCACGCGACCCGCCTCGGTCGCGATGGCAGCCCAAAAAGGCCTCGGCGCCCTCAGCTTCGCCTACACGGGTCCCGGGCCGCTCACCGAGCGGGTCAACGGGTACTACCAGGAGTTCGAGGAGAACGGCGCGCCCGTCACGCCGCAGATGAACCCGAACATCCTCGCCATCGGCGGCGACCTGTCGATGATGGTGGCGCCCACCGACGAACAGGCCATCGAACGGCTCGGCAAGGGCGGCGGTTTCTTCGCGTTCGGCATCATGCACTACTACATGACCGGGATGCACACCCCGGGCCGGACCGGGGTGTGGAAACGGCACCTCGAGGAGATCGAGAAGGATCCGAGCGTCGTGTACGGCCCGGACCGCGGCCCGATCGGCAGTCCCGACACCGTGCGGAAGTTCCTGCGCGGCTACGAGGAGAGTGGCGTCGACGAACTGATCCTGTTGCTGACGCCTCGCCGACACGAAGAGACGATGGAGTCCATCGAGTTGATGGGCAAGGAGGTCCTGCCCGAGTTCATCGAGCGCGATGAGAAGGCCCGGGCGGCGAAGGCCAAGCGCCTCGAGCCGATCATCGAGAAGGTGGAGGCGCGTCGGCCGGCGTCACAGGCACCCGTCTTCGACGAGGGCTACGCATTCGGCGGCCTGCCCACCGGGCGCCAGAACTACACCGCCAACGAGGTCTCGCTGGCGATGGACGAGATGAACGCCGGGATCGAGGCCGCGGCCGCGAAACTCAAGTCCGGAGAAGGCTGGACGAGCCGCAACCCGGAGGCCGATGCGACAAGTGCGCAGTGACAGGGACCGGCAAGATATGAGCCATGGGCCGCACTGACGGACTGTGGCGCTATGACGGGCGCCGGGTGGTCGTGACCGGATGCGCCTCGGGCATCGGTGCCCACGTCGCCCGGCAGGTCGCCGAACTCGGCGCCGAGGTGATCGGGCTCGACGCCAAGCCGCCCGAGAAAGCAGTCGGCGAGTTCGTCGGGATGGACCTGTCCGACGCGGCGTCGATCGACCGGGCCGTCGAGGATATCGGCGACCGGGTCGATGCCCTGTTCAACATCGCCGGAGTGTCCTCGGGGATCGGTGATCCGCTGCGTGTGGTGACGATCAACTTCCTCGGCACGCGGCGGTTCACCGAAGCCCTGATCCCCAAGATGCCCCCCGGGTCGGCGATCGCCAGTGTGTCATCGTTGGCCGCTTCCGCCTACCGGCGAAACGCAGCTGTGACCGTGGGCCTGGTGAACACGACGTCGGTCGACGAGGGAATCGCTTGGTGTGAGCGCAATCCCGAAGCGCTGGCCGACGGCGGCGGATACCGGCTGTCCAAGGAAGCCATCGTCCTCTACGGCATGGTGCACGTCGCCGCGCTGGGCGCCAAGGGAATCCGGATCAACTGCACCGCGCCGGGAGTGACCGACACTCCCATCCTCGACCAGCTGCGCAATGCCTACGGCCAAGAGTTCCTCGACTCCTTCCGCACGCCGCTGGGCCGCGCCGCCGAACCGGAAGAGCAGGCCTCTGTGTTGACATTCCTCAACAGCCCCGCCGCGAGTTATTTGACCGGGCAGGTCATCTGGGTGGACGGCGGCGCAATGGGGGAGACGGACCTCGCCGAATTGGTGCAGACACGATGAGGGGCGAGAAATGGCCAGCATGAAGGACTTTCGGCGCGTCGCCGACGACGTGCGTAACTGGGGCCGCTGGGGTGACAACGACGAGCTGGGCACCCTGAACCTCATCACGGCCGACAAGGTGGCCGAGGCGGCGGCCCTGGTGAAAAAGGGCAAGGTGATCTCGCTGGGGGGCGACTTCGGCTCGAACGGCCCGCAGGGGGCGTTCCAGTTCCGGCCCAACCCCACCCATGTGATGACGGTGGACGGCGGCGACGCGAACACCTTGGCGCAGTACGGCCCGCAGTGGCTGCGCAACTCGGTCGCACACCAGGTCAGCGAGTTCTTCGTCGACAACCCGTTCCGCTTCAACGACGACATGATCGTGATGCCGCTGCAGGCGGCCACCCAGTGGGATGCGCTGTCGCACGTCTACTACGAGGACAAGCTGTACAACGGTTTCGCCGCCGATTCGGTGACCAGCTTCGGCGCCTTCCGATGCGGCATCGAGAAGGTCGACGCCAAAGGCATCACCTCGCGCGGCGTGCTGCTCGACGTGGTCGGCCACCGCGGCGCCGACGTCTTCCTCGAGCCCGGAAACCCGGTCACGCCAGCTGAACTTGACGACATCGCCAAATCGCAGGGTGTCACGATCACCGCGGGTGACATCGTCGTCGTACACACGGGCTGGTGGACGAGGTTCCTGTCGACGGGCGACGGCGCCGAGCCCGGCTCCGGGCTGGACTGGACGTGCGCGTCCTGGCTGCACGACCACGACGTCGCCGCGGTCGCGGCCGACAACCTGATGGTCGAAGATCCCGACCCGGCCAACGGAGTCGAGGGCACGTTCCTGCCGATGCACATGATCTGCCTGCGCGACATGGGCCTGATGTTCGGCGAGTACTGGAACCTCACCGAACTCGCAGCGGACTGCGCCGGCGACGGTGTCTACGAGTTCCAGCTGATCGCGCCGCCGCTGAAAGTCGTCGGCGCGGTCGGCGCACCCGTCAGCCCGATCGCCATCAAGTAGCAGGGGAGTCGGCAGCGTGGTCGAACGCAAATCCGTCTTCGTCGACGGGCTCGTCACCGGATACCTCGAAGCGGGACAGGGCGATCCGGTGGTACTGCTGCACGGCGGAGAGTTCGGCGCCTGCGCGGAACTCGGTTGGGAACGCAACATCTCGGCTCTCGCCGCGCACTACCGCGTGCTCGCGCTCGACATGCTCGGTTTCGGTGAATCGGCGAAAGTCATCGACTTCAACGACGGCCGCGGCATGCGGATCCGGCATATCGCACGGTTCTGCGAGGTCGTCGGTGTCGAGGCGGCGCATTTCGTGGGCAACTCGATGGGCGCGGTGAACATGTTCGTCGACGCCACGTCGGACGCGCCGGTGCTGCCGGCGCGCAGCCTGGTGACGATCTGCGGCGGCGGCGAGATCCAGCGCAACGAGCACTCCGCGGCCCTCTACGACTACGACGCGACGCTCGCCGGGATGCGCCGGATCGTCGAGGCCCTTTTCTACGACGCCTCCTATCCCGCCGACGAGGCTTACGTGCAGCGCCGTTACGACGCCAGCATCGCCCCGGGAGCGTGGGAGGCATTGGCGGCCGCCAGGTTTCGACGGCCCGGGCTGGACGCGCCGGCGCTGCCGTCGAGCAACCGCGCATACGAGCGGATCGGCGTGCCGACACTTGTGGTCGAAGGCGGCGACGACAAGTTGCTGCCGACGGGATGGGCCGCCGAGATAGCAGACCAGATCGGCGGCGGCCGCTCGGCCGTGATCGAGGCGGCCGGACACTGTCCGCAGATCGAGCAACCGGATGCGGTCAACGAACTACTGCTCGGCTTCTTCGCCGGGATACACGAAGGGGCGGCGACATGACCGGCGAACTCGAGGGCAGGATTGCGGTTGTCACCGGCGGGGCTTCCGGACTGGGCGAAGGGCTGGTCCGCCGGTTCTGCGCCGAGGGAGCGAACGTGGTCGTCGGGGACATCGATCGCGACGGCGGCGCTCGACTCGTCGCCGACCTCGGCGACGCCATCCGCTTCGTCGAGACCGACGTGGCCGAGGTCGAGCAGGTCAGCAGGCTGGTCGCGACTGCTGTCGAGGAGTTCGGCGGGCTGCACGTGATGGTCAACAACGCGGGCGTCTCCGGAAAGATGTTCGGAAAGTTCCTCGACGACGATCTGGCCGATTTCCACCGGGTGATGGCGATCAATGTGCTCGCCGTGATGGCCGGAACGCGCGACGCGGCGCGGCACATGGCCGAACACGGCGGCGGGTCGATCATCAACTTCACGTCGATCGGCGGCATTCAGGCCGGGGGCGGGGTGATGACGTACCGCGCATCCAAGGCGGCCGTCATCCAGTTCACCAAATCGGCGGCAATCGATCTGGCGCACCACGAGATTCGCGTCAACGCGCTCGCGCCTGGCAACATCCGGACCGCGATCGTGCGCAAGTCGGCGACCGGTGAGGACCTGCAACGCCTCGAACAGTTCGAGGCGAAGATCCGCGAACAGATGCGCAACGACCGGCCCCTGAAGCGCGAGGGAACCGTCGATGACGTCGCCGAGGCCGCGCTGTACCTCGCCAGCGACCGGTCGAAGTACGTCACGGGCACGGTGTTACCGATCGACGGGGGCACCAGCGCCGGCAAGGTGATCGTGCGCAAGCCGAAGCCGTGACTACTTTAAATCAAGTGCTTGACTTAACCGCGGGGCGGCGGTTGACTGATCAGGTGACCACCGCCAGAAGTGTGCGCACCGAGCGCGCGAGCATCACGCGGGAAGCGATCCTGGCCGCAGCCGAGCGCCTGTTCGCCGAACACGGTGTCTACGCGGTGTCGAACCGGCAAGTCAGCGAGGCCGCCGACCAAGGCAACAACGCCGCGGTCGGCTACCACTTCGGCACCAAAGCCGATCTGGTCCGGGCGATCGAGCAGAAGCACCGAGTCTCGATCGAGCGCCTTCTTGCACGCATGGTGGCGGCGAAGGGTGACTCGACCGAGCTACGCGACTGGATCGCATGCATGGTGTGCTCGCTCACCGATCACCTGGACCAGCTGGGAAATCCGACGTGGTACGCGCGGTTCGCCGCGCAGGCCCTGGCCGATCCGGCCTACCAGAAGATCGTGGTCAAGGATGCGCTGGCCTCACCGTCTCTGCTGCAGGTCGTCGACGGCATCACACGCTGCCTGCCCGACCTGCCGATGCCCGTCGTCACCGAGCGAAACATCATGGTGCGCAACCTGATGATGCACACCTGCGCCGACTTCGAGCGCGCCTTCGCCGAGGGTGCCGACATGCCGCGGACGACGTGGAGCTCGGTCGCCTCCGGTCTGATCGACGCGATCGTCGGGTTGTGGCGGGCGCCGATCACGGAGCGACCGTGACATGAAAATCAGTGTCGACCAAGACAAATGCGTGTCGTCGGGCCAGTGCGTGCTCAACGCCGGCGACCTGTTCGACCAGCGCGACGACGACGGTGTCGTCGTCCTGCTCGAGGACAGCCCGGACCAGGAGCAGGCTGATGGTGCCCGCAAGGCGGCCGCGGCCTGCCCCGCACTCGCGATCCACATCGAGGAATGAGAAACCCTGCATGTCCGACACCCTGACCGGAACTCCCGACGTCTCCGCGGATATCCCCGAGTATCCGATGGAGCGCGATGCCCGCTGCCCGTTCGCCCCGCCGCCGCAGGTACTCCAGATCGCGGCCTCCAAACCGCTTTCCCGCGTGCGGATCTGGGATGGTAGTACGCCGTGGCTGGTCGCCGGTTACGACACCGCGCGGTCGCTGTTCTCGGATTCCCGGGTCAGCGTCGACGACCGCCGCGACGGCTTCCCGCACTGGAATGAACTCATGTTGTCCACTGTGGAGAGACGGCCGCGGTCCGTGTTCACCTCGGACGGCGAAGAGCACACCCGGTTCCGCCGGATGTTGTCCAAGCCGTTCACCTATAAGCGCGTCGAGGGCTTGCGGCCGGCGATCCAAAAGATTACCGACGAGCACATCGACGCGATGCTGGCCGGACCCAACCCCGCCGATTTGGTCCCCGCCATCGCGCTTCCGATCCCGTCACTTGTGATCAGTGAACTGCTGGGCGTGCCGTATGAAGATGCCGAGTTCTTCCAGCACAACGCCAATGTCGCGCTGGGCCGGTATGCAACCGCCGAAGACGTTTTCAAGGGTGCGGGCGAAAATGCCAAGTACCTCGCCAAGCTCGTCCGAGCGAAGATAGAGAATCCAGCCGAGGATGCAGTGTCTGATCTCGCCGAGCGAGTCAAGGCAGGCGAGCTCGACATCCGCGAAGCCGCCCAGTTGGGCAGCGGCCTCCTCGCCGCCGGGCACGAGACGACGGCGAACATGATCGGTCTCGGCGTGCTGGCCTTGTTGGAACACCCCGAGCAGCTCGCCCTCATCCGCGATGCGGAAGACCCGAAGGTGCTGGCCACCGCGGTGGAGGAGCTGATGCGCTACCTGTCGATCATTCAGAACGGCCAGCGGCGAATCGCGACCGAGGACATCGAAATCGAAGGCGAGACCATCCGTGCCGGCGAGGGCATCATTCTCGATCTCGCCCCCGCGAACTGGGACCCCAAGGCGTTCCACGAGCCCGACCGCCTGGAACTCACACGTGAGGACGGAGCTCACCTCGGCTTCGGATACGGGCGTCATCAGTGCGTCGGGCAGCAGCTCGCGCGGGCAGAACTGCAAATTGTGTTCTCAACCCTCCTGCGGCGAATTCCCACACTGCGGCTCGCCGTGCCGATCGAGGAGGTGCCGTTCAAACACGATCACCTCTCGTACGGCGTCTACGAACTTCCGGTGGCCTGGTAGCCAGGTCCGACCCATAGCCCGATTGGAGTACCAAGATGACCAGCCCGACAGCTACTCTGTATCCCCCCGAGGGCTTCGGCGCCCCGAAGCACCGCAAGGGCCACGCCACAGGTGATTTCGGCTTACCGACGGGCACCGAGATCTTCTCAGCCGACAATCACATCTCGGTCGCCGACGACATCTTCTACGAGCGCTTCCCCGAAGAACTGAAGGGCGCCGCGCCACGCATCTGGTACGAGGACGGCGCGTACATGGTCGGCATGAAGGGCAAGGCCTGGACCGGTGGAGATTTCGGCCGGGTGCTCATGCAGTACGACGACCTCGCCGGCGCCGCGTCCAACAACATCGAGGCCCGTGTCCGAGAGCTCAAAGAGGACGGCATCGACAAGGAGCTCGCGTTCCCGAACGCCGTGCTGGCGCTGTTCCACTATCCGGACAAGGCGTTGCGCGAGCGCGTGTTCCGGATCTACAACGAGCACATCGCCGACCTACAGGAGCGCAGCAATGGGCACTTCTACGGGGTCGGGCTGATCAACTGGTGGGACCCTAAAGGCACCAGAAGCACATTGGAGGAGCTGAAAGCGCTGGGCCTGCGCACGTTCCTGCTGCCGTTGAACCCCGGCAAGGACGACGACGGCAACATCTACGACTACGGCAGCACCGACATGGACGCCGTCTGGGACGAGATCGAGGCCTCCGGAATTCCGGTGAGCCACCACATCGGCGAGACACCGCCCAAGACGCCGTGCCAGCACAACAGCGTCGTCGTGGGCATGATGGTCAACGTCGACTCGTTCCGCGAACAGTTCGCCAAGTACGTGTTCTCCGGCATCCTCGACCGGCATCCGTCGCTGAAGATCGGGTGGTTCGAGGGTGGAATCGCCTGGGTGCCGACCGCATTGCAGGACGCCGAGCACATGCTCGCCTCCTACCGGCACATGTTCAACCACGAGTTGAAGCACCCCGTTCGGCACTACTGGGACAACCACATGAGCGCATCGTTCATGGTCGACCCGCTCGGGCTCGAGCTCATCGACAAGATCGGCGTGGACAACGCGATGTGGTCGTCGGACTATCCGCACAACGAGTCCACGTTCGGGTATTCGGAGAAGTCGCTCAAGACCGTCGTCGATGCGGTCGGACCCCAGGACGCAACCAAGATCGTCAGCACCAACATCAAGAACTTCCTGGGGGTCTCGTGACGTTGACCGCTGCGCAGTCGACGCCCATCGACATACCCGAGCTTCCCGATCGTGCCCGGATGTACCGCGAGTGCGGTGCCCGGCTGCGGGACTCCATGTGGGAGAAGGGCATTGACGCGCTCGTCCTGATCGGCAACGGCAACGTGGTGTATGCGACCGGCGTCAGCTGGCCGCTGCTGGACGCCGGACTGTCCCATGTGGAACGGCCGGTCGCGATTGTGCTCGCCGACGACCCGCATCCGCATCTGTTCATGCCGCTGCGCGAGGGCTCGGCATCGGTGGCGACGGATTCTCATGTGCCCGCCGACCACATTCACGACCCGTTGTACCTCGAGTTCGACGAAGGCATAGCGCATTTCGCGAAGGTGCTCGCCGGCCTTGTGCCCGCGGGCGGCACGGTCGCGGTCGACGAGTTGACCGGGGCGATGCGCCGCGCGTCGAGCACGCTTTTTCCGTCCGGGTTGCCGTCGGACGCCGCACAGGTCGTCGGGCCCGCCAAGCTGGTCAAGACCGTCGACCAGATCTCGTGCGTGCGCAACGCCTGCCGCATCACCGAGCAAGCGATGGTCGACGTGCAGAAGGCACTCGCGCCGGGCGTGCGGCAAGTCGACCTCTCGGCGGCGTTCACCCGGCGCGCGTTCGAGCTCGGCGCCACGGCCAACATGCTCGAGGCCATCTGGCAGGTGATGCCCACGACGAAGACCAGCGGTGCGGTGTGGACCACCACGGGCGATCTCGCGTTGCCGCTGTTGACCACCGAACGTGAGCTCGAGCACGGCGACGTGTTGTGGACCGACGTGAGCATCACGTACCGGGGTTACTGTTCCGACTTCGGTCGGACCTGGCTGGTCGGCGACGAGCCGACCGATCGTCAGCATGCTCAGTTCGAGAAGTGGCGCGACATCCTGTCCGCGGTGCTCGCAGTTACCCGCGCGGGGGCGACGAGCGGTGACCTCGCGCGTGCCGCGATCGCCGCGAACGGCGGCAGCAAGCCATGGCTGCCGCACTTCTACCTCGGCCACGGCATCGGCACCAACGCCGCCGAAATGCCGATGATCGGAACGGATCTCGGCGAGGAGTTCGACGACAACTTCGTGTTCCCCGCCGGCATGCTGCTGGTGCTCGAACCGGTGGTGTGGGAAGACGGCACCGGCGGATACCGAAGCGAGGAGATCGTCGTGATCACCGACGACGGCTACCAGTCGATCACCGACTATCCCTACACACCATACGGACGGAACTGATGGCGCTCGAGATCCTGCCGGACGCAGCCGATCTGCGCAGGGGACGCCGTGAGCGGGCCCTGGCACAGATGGCGGCCCATGACATCGACATCCTGGTGCTGGGCCGCCAAGCAAACGTGCGATACGTGACCGGCGCGCCGCAACTGTGGGTCGCGGGCACCCGGCCGTTCGGGCCGATCTGCGAAGTGGTGCGGTCGACCGGCGAAATCCACCTCAACAGCACCTGGGACGAGGGCATCCCCGACGAGATCTCCCATGACCACCTCTACGGGTTGGCCTGGAACCCGATGACGCTCGTCGAGGTGCTCAAGGCCCTGCCGGGGGCGGCCACCGTCAAGCGGGTCGGAACCGATTCGCTGACACCGACATTCGCCCAACTGCTCCCGATGGCGTTTCCCAACGCCGAACTCGTCGACGCCGAACCCGCGCTGCGGGCGGCACGCCGGATCAAGACCGCCGACGAGATCGCGGTGCTGCGCGGTGCACTGGGAGTGGCCGACGCGGCGCTCGAAGCGGCCCGGGCCGAGTTGGCCCCCGGTGCGACCGAGCGGTCGCTGACCGGCGCGCTGATGGAGGCGATGGCCGCCGGCGGCGTCACCACCCCGGCCACGCAGGACGGCGCGTGGGTCACCAGTAAGGATCACCCGTGGCGCCGCGCGCGCAGCGACGGCCGCATCGAGAATGGTGACCTGGTGGCGTTCTCCGCAGGCGCCCTGGCCGACGGCTACGTCGGCGAGGTGGGCCGCACCTGGCCGGTCGGTGAAGCCGGCAGCGCAGTGCGCGAACTCTACGACCGATCGAATCGGCTATGGGACAGGCTCATTGCGGCTTGCCGCCCGGGATACCCGGCGAGCGACCTGCTCGCCGCGTACGATTCGGCCGGTGAACCGCTGCCCACGATGCCCGTCGCGCACGGCCTCGGGCTCGGCTACGACTCGCCGGTCATCACCCCTGCGCTGCGGGCGACGGTCGCCGAGGAGGTGCTCGAACCCGGCATGGTGCTCGCAGTCAGCGGCTATGTGTGGGAGCAGGGGGTCGGTGCCGTGTTCAGCCGCGAGGCGGTGCTGATCACCGCCGAGGGAGGCGAGGTCCTGACCTCCAGTGCGTTCTGGAGTGGTGCGGGCGTCGGAATCGGTTGAACATGTCGAACTCCGGGAGTCGGCCCGACCCTGAGGAGATCGTTCTCTACGAGAAGGACCCGGCGACCAAGATCGCGACCATCACCTTCAACCGGCCCGAACACCTGAACGCGCCCACTTCGGCAGCGCGGCTTCGCTACGCCGATCTGTTGCGCGGCGCCACGGTCGACGACGACGTCAAAGTCGTCGTGATCCGCGGTGCCGGCGACGATCTCGGCAGCGGCGCTGATCTGCCGGACTTCATGGCGGCCGACGACGACGCACGGTTGGCCGAACTGCGGGTCGACGACCCCGACGTCAGGTATCCGCCGAAAGGATCGTTCCGGCACGGAGCCACGATGGGACAGTGGTACGCCAACGCCGCCGCGGGCAACCGGGCGCTACAGGAACTCAAGAAGATCAGCATCGTCGAAGCGAAGGGATACTGCTACGGCTGGCACTTCTATCAATGTGCCGACGCGGATCTCGTGATCTCCAGCGACGACGCACTGTTCGGCCATCCGTCGTTCCGCTACTTCGGCTGGGGTCCGCGGATGTGGACCTGGGTGATGACGATGGGGCTGCGGCCGTTTCAGGAGATGGTGTTCACCGGGCGGCCGTTCACCGCCGATGAGATGTTCGCGTGCAACTTCCTCAACAAGGTGGTGCCGCGCGCTGAGCTGGAAGCGGAAGTCGCCAAGTACGCCCATGCCTGTGCGCGAAACCGGCCCGTCGACAGTGTGTTTCAGCAGAAGATGTTCTTCGAGGTGGTCAAGCAGTTCCAAGGCGAATATCTCGGCAGCCTGCTGTCGGCGATGTTCGAGTCGATGGGCGGCGTAGCACGCCCCGACGGTGACGACTTCATGCTCGGCGACGCGATCGACGCGGGCCTCGCCGACGCCGTCAACGACAACGACGACAAGTTCCCGCCCGAGTTCCGGCTGAGCAAGAACAACCGCAGGAAGAAGGACTAGTGCCGGCGCTGGACGAGTACACGGTCGTCGATCTGTCGAGTGGGATCGCGGGCGCCTACTGCACCAAGCTGCTGGCCGACGGTGGTGCCACCGTCGTCAAAGTCGAGTCGCCGGAGGGTGACTCGCTGCGCCGGTGGTCGGCGTCGGGCGCAGCGATCGAGTCCGGTGGCGACGGGGCCTTGTTCAGCTTCCTGGCGTGCTCGAAGCACAGCGTCGTCGTCGACCCGCAGCGCGCGGATGACCTCGAGATGCTGCGGGCGCTGCTGCGGTCGGCGGATGCGGTGGTGTGGTCTCGCGGGTCGAGCGTCGCCGCGCTGGACGAATTCGCGCCTGCCGCAATGGCCGACGCATACAGCCAACTCACCGTCACCGCGATCACCCCGTTCGGGCTCGAGGGGCCGTGGGCCGACAAGCCCGCCACCGAGTTCACGGTGCAGGCCTGGTCGGGGGGTGTGATCGGCCTCGGGCGTGGGACGCCGGACCGCGCGCCGGTGTTCGTGGCGGGACAGATCGGCGAGTGGCTCACCGGCGCATTCGCCGCGGCCGGCACCACCGCGGTGCCTGCCGGCCTGGTGGACGTGTCGATGTTGGAGGCCGAGATCCTGAGCCTCACTTACTATTCGGTGTCGTTCCACGACGCGCTCGGCCGACCGTTCCGGGACCGCCGCCGGCTGACGGTCCCCGGCGTCGCGTCGGCATCCGACGGGCTTGTGGCGTTGGGCTGCGGCACCGCGCAACAGTGGTTCGACCTGTGCGCCATGGTCGGTCACGACGAGTGGATCGACGAGAAGGCGGACCTGTCGATCACCGAGCAGGCCAACATCCACGCCGAGCAGATTTGCGAATGGGTGCGCGACAACCGCGTCGAGGACATCCTCGATCTGTCCAGTGCGTTCCGGATTCCGAACGCGCCGGTCGGAAACGGCGCCACGGTCACGTCGTTCGACCACTTCGTCGAGCGGGGCACGTTCGTCGCGAACCCGCGTGACGGGTTCACGCAGCCCGGGACGCCGTACCGGACCGCCCCGTCGCTGCTGCGCCCGCCGGAGCCGGCGCCCCGGCTCGGCGAGCACACCGAGGTGTACCGAAATAGCATTCCTGGTCGCGAATCGGCCCTCGTCACGACCCGGAATGCTATTTCGGCGCACTCAGCGTTCGAGGGTCTGCGTGTGCTCGACCTGACCAGCTTCTGGGCCGGGCCGTCGTGCACACACATGATGGCGCTGCTCGGTGCGGAGGTCATCCATGTGGAGTCGACGGCGCGGCCCGACGGCACCCGGTTGATCGCCGGCGTGCCGGTCACCGAAGACCAGTGGTGGGAGCGGTCGCCGATCTTCTCCGGCCTGAACACCAACAAGAAGAGCGTCACAATCGACATCCGCTCCAAGCGTGGCGTCGAACTCCTGCACGAGCTGGCCAAGACCTGCGATGTCATCGTCGAGAACTACACGCCTCGGGTGCTCGACCAGATCGGCCTCGACTTCGAATCGGTGAAGAGACTGCGGCCCGACGCGATCATGATGCGCATGCCGGGTTTCGGGCTGGACGGTCCGTGGCGGGACAAGCCGGCGTTCGCTTACGTGATCGAGGACTGCTCCGGAATCACCTGGCTGACCGGCCATCCCGACCAGAACCCGGTCGAACCGTATTCGGTCGGTGACCCGAACGCCGGCGTGCACGGGCTCAACGCGCTGCTGCTCGCGCTGGCGCACCGGCGACGCACGGGGGAAGGGGTACGGATCGAGGCCGCCATGGTCGACGCCGCCCTCAACGTCGCCGCCGAACAGGTCGTCGAGTACTCGGCGTACGGCAACCTGCTGCAGCGGCAGGGCAACCGTGGCCCTACCGCCGCGCCGCAGAACCTGTATCGCACAAGCGAACGCGACGAGTTCGGCCGCCCCGACGACTGGGTGGCGATCGCGGTGGCCACCGACGAGCAGTGGGCCGGGCTGGTGGGCGCCCTCGGCCGTCCAGGGTGGGCGACGGACGAACTCGCCACCGTCGACGGCCGCCGCCGCAACCACGACGCGGTCGACGAGCACCTGGGTGCGTGGTGCGCCACGCGCACCGGGGACGAGATCGTCGAAACGCTCTGGGCAGCAGGGGTTCCCGTCGCCAAAGTGATGCAACCGCACCGCGTCGGCGAGCTGCCCCAACTTGCGCACCGCGGCTTCTACGAACGCGTCGACCATCCGGTCAACCCGACCGCACGACACAGCACGCTGCCGATGCGTATCTCGTCGGTACCGCAATTCCATCGCAGCCCCGCACCGCTGCTCGGTCAGCACAATCACGAGGTGTTGACGGGCCTCGGGCTCGGCGCGGACGAGATCGCCGAGTTGGAGAGCCAGGGCGTGATTGGGTCGGCACCCGCGGGTCTCACCATTCGCACGACCAAAACTGGTTGACTCGAGCCGTGGCAATCGATCCCCGAGACATCCTGCTGACCGGACGCGTCGCGGTGGTCACGGGCGGCGGCGCGGGTATCGGAAGAGGCATCGCAGAAGGGTTGGCCGCGTTCGGTGCCTCGGTCGCGATCTGGGAGCGTGACCCCGAAACATGCGCCGCGGCAGCGGAACGGGCCGGGGCGCTGGGCATCGTCACCGATGTCCGCGACACCGGTCAGGTCGACGCCGCGCTCGACCGCACCGTCAGCGAACTCGGCGAGGTTTCGATCCTTGTCAACAACGCCGGTGGCGTGTTCAACTCGCCGCTGCTCGACACGTCGGAGAACGGCTGGGATGCGCTGTACAAGGCCAACCTGCGCCACGTGCTGTTGTGCACCCAGCGGGTGGCGCGGCGACTCGTCGACGCGGGGCTGCCCGGCAGCGTCGTCAACGTGACGTCGATCGAGGGTGCGCGCGCCGCCCCCGGCTACGCGGCCTACGCGGCGGCGAAGGCGGGCGTCATCAACTACACGCAGACCGCGGCGTTCGAGCTCTCAGCGCACGGGATTCGCGTCAACGCGATCGCTCCGGATCTCACGCTGACCGAGGGACTGATGCAGATTTCCGCTGGCACGCTGCGGGCCGACCTCGCTCCGGGCATTCCGATGGGGCGACCGGGGCATGTCGACGAAATCGCCAGTGTCGCGGTGTTTCTCGCGTCGGCGATGTCCAGCTACATCACCGGGCAGACGATCCATGTGGACGGCGGCACCCAGTCCGCAGGCGGGTGGTATCACCACCCACAGACCGGTCGCCCGACGTTGGGCCCGCCGGGTCAGTGACTCCAGCCCTCGGCGGACTGGTCGTCGAAGGTGCGGTCGATCCGCTCGAAGCGGCGTCGAATCGAGCCGCGCGCCGCGCTGTGCGGCAGCACGTAGAGCCGATTCGCCTCGATCGCGTCGGCGGTCAGGCGCGCGACCTCGTCGACGTCGAGCACCGAGTCGTCGCTGGGGTCCGACGCCAACTGCTGAACGGTCTCGGCGTCTGACGGCGTGGCGGGGCCGTAGTCGTCGCTGCGCACGCGTTCGGTGTTGGCCAGCAGGTTCGTGTCGACGATCATCGGGCACAGCACCGTCACGCCGATGCCGTTGCCGCGCACCTCACGGGACAACGTCTCGGCGAGCGCGACGACGCCATACTTCGCGACGCAGTACGGGCCCAACCCGACGTTGGGGATCAGCCCCGCGAACGACGACGTGAACGCGATGTGGCTGTCGGCCTTCTGCGCGATCAGCCGCGGCAGGAACGCCTCGACGCCGTGGATCGGGCCCCATAGGTCGACGTCGATGACGAACCGCCAGTCGTCATGACTGGTGTCGGCGATCGGCCCCGCGTACGCGATGCCGGCGTTGTTGAACACCAGGTGCACCTCGCCGAACACCTCGAAGGCCTCATCCGCCAGCCGCTGGACCTCGTCGAGCTTTCGTACGTCGCAGACAACGCCGTGGGCGTCGACGCCCGCGGCGCGCAACTCGGCGACGGCACGGTCGAGCGCCGTGGAGTCGATGTCGCTGAGCATGATGCGTGCCCCGCGGCCGGCGAATTCCCTTGCGGCGGCGAATCCGATACCGCTCGCACCGCCGGTGATGACCGCCGCGCGTCCCTTGAACGTGTCCACCCGCCGAACACTAGGCCGTCAGGACAGCTCCCGGGGTTGATCCCACGCCGGTTCGCCCAACCTGGCCCGGATCGCGCCCCAGGGATCGGCGTATCGGCCGGGCGTGTTCCGGTATGCGCCCCGGCGCTTCAGCAATTCGCGCACGACCGGTGCGAGGGGCGTGGCGAGCCGCATCAGGTGCCGCATCCATCCGGCGTTGGCCGCGGCCTCGGCCTGCATGTCGGGCCACGAGTGGTGCTGGAACTGCAGTGCCTCCTGCGCGCGTGCGGTGTCCATCCAGTCGGTGACGAACCAGGCGTCGTCGCGCCCGGGATCGCCCGGTCGGCCGGGGGGAAGCACGCCGGAAAGGCCGCGTGCCGAGGCCAGCGCCGGGCCCACCTCGCCCTGACGAATCCGGTGTGAGTCGTCCCCGGCGATCAGCAGGATCTCGCCGACGACGTCGGCTGTGGTGGCCGCGGCGAAAGCCCACGCGACGTCGCGGACGTCGACGCTGTGCAACCGGCCGTCAGCAGGCAGCAGGCTCTCGAAGTACAAGGCGTCAGCGCTCAGCTGCATCGCATTCGGATCGGTGCTGAGGACACCGCCGAGTCGCAACACCACCCACGGCAGGCTCGAGGACCGGACGATCGACTCGGCCTCGGCCTTGGTTCCGCTGTACAGGTCGCACGGACGCATCGGGTCGTCGGCGCGCACGGGTGCGGACATGGTGTGCGGGTTGCGGGAACCGTAGACCGCGTTGCTCGACGCTTGGATGAACCGCGGCGGCGGCTGCTGCTGTTCGGCGATGCGCACCAGCGTCGCGGTCGCCTCGACGTTGACCCGCCGGGCGAGCTTCGGGTTCTTGTAGATGGGCGGAGGGATCACCGCGGCGAGGTGGATGATCGCCTCCGGCGCGACGTCGGCGACCAAGCGCTGCACCTGGCCCTCGTCGGTCAAATCGGTCCAGCGGACTGTGACGCCTCGGGGAAGTGTTTCCTGGGCTTTGCGGTTGGCGGCGGTGTCGAGGTCGGCGACGACCACCGCGCGGCCGAGCTCGGCCAGCCTGCGCACCGTCGCGGAACCGACCAGCCCGAAGCCGCCGGTGATCAAGACAGTCCCCGCCATAACCCCTCCCACCTGCGGATATGATATTCTCTTTTTCCGAAAGTAGCATAATCGCATAAGAGGCGGACCGGGCGGGTATGACAGGTGCGGCATGAGTAGCAGCGAGGCGGAGAAGCCGGAAGTCGCCAAGTGGGACCCGGCGTTCACGCGCGGCGTGGTCAATGCGGTCGGACCGCTCTTCAAGCGGTACTTCCGAGCCGAAGTGCGTGACCTGGGCGGAATGCCGGCCACCGGAGGCGCGCTGGTCGTCTCCAATCAC
Organism: Mycobacterium sp. E740; assembly: GCF_001672895.1. Lineage (GTDB taxonomy): Bacteria > Actinomycetota > Actinomycetes > Mycobacteriales > Mycobacteriaceae > Mycobacterium. The sequence continues at coordinate 4,472 of NZ_LZKP01000032.1, read as the reverse complement.
TCCGGCGGCATGCTCACTCCCGACGTGATGATCTTCGCCCCGGCGTTCTACAAGAAGTTCGGCTTCGACCGACCGATCTACACGCTCGGGCACTACGGCATCTTCATGGGACCGCTGGGCGACCTACTGCGCCGCGCCGGGGTGATCGAGGCGAGCCGCGAGAACGCCGCCAAAGCGCTGCGGGACGGCGCCGTCGTCCTGGTCTTCCCGGGCGGCGACTACGACTCCTACCGGTCGACGTTCACCGAGAACGTCATCGATTTCGCCGGTCGCACAGGCTATGTCAGAACCGCGATCGAAACCGGCGTGCCGATCGTGCCGATGGTCTCGATCGGCGGTCAGGAGACCCAGCTGTTCCTCGCGCGCGGAGACTCGATCGCGCGCCGCCTCGGCCTGAAGAAGGCGCGCATGGAGATCTTGCCGCTGTCCTTCGGATTCCCGTTCGGATTGTCGGCGATCTTCCCGCCGAACCTCCCGCTGCCTGCCAAGATCGTGACGAGGGTCTTGCCGCCGATCGATGTGGTCGAGCAATTCGGGGAGAACCCCGACGTGAAGGAGGTCGACGAGCACGTGCGCTCAGTGATGCAGGCCGCGCTCGACGAGCTGGCCACAGAACGCCGGTTCCCGGTACTGGGCTGACGATGGCCGACGTTCTCGGACTCGTGCAGACGCTGTGGCGGGCCGGCCTCATCGCGCCGCTGCGGCCCGACAAATATCTGCGGATGGGCGCGGCGATGCGCCGGGTGGGGATGACCGCGACGGTCGGCTTCGCGGCGGCCGCGCAGCGCTGTCCGGACCGTCCCGGCCTCGTCGACGAACGCGGCACGTTGACCTGGAAGCAGATCGACGACCGCTGCGACGCCGTCGCCACCGGTCTGCAGAACCTGCCCGGCGGTGCACCGAAAACCGTTGCGGTGATGTGCCGCAACCACCGCGGCTTCATCGAGTCCCTGGTGGCCGCCAACCGGATGGGCGCCGACGTGCTGCTGCTCAACACCTCGTTCGCGGGTCCCGCCCTGGCAGAGGTGGTCGATCGGGAAGGCGCCGACGTCGTCATCTATGACGAGGAATTCGCCGCGATCGTCGAGCAAGCCATGACCGACAGGCCGGACGCCACCCGCATCCTCGCGTGGACCGACGGACCCGCCGAGGGCCTGACGCTCGACCAACTCATCGACGCCAACCTCGGCAAGCGGCCGGCTGCCACCGAACGCAAGAGCGACGTCATCCTGCTGACGTCCGGCACCACGGGAACCCCGAAGGGCGCCAAGCGCGGCGAAGGCAGCGGCGGCGCAGGCGATCTCAAGGCAGTGCTCGACCGCACACCGTGGCGTGCCGAGGAGCCGATCGTCATCGTCGCGCCGATGTTCCACGCATGGGGCTTTTCGCAGCTGCTGTTCGCCGCGCTGCTGGCATGTCCCATCGTCACGCGACGCAAGTTCGACCCCGAAGCGACGCTGGAGCTGGTCGACCGGTACCGCGCGACCGGCCTCGCCGTGGTGCCGGTGATGTTCGACCGGATCATGGACCTCCCCGAAGAGGTGTTGAACCGCTACAGCGGCAAGTCCCTCCGGTTCGCCACGGCGTCGGGCTCGCGGATGCGTCCCGATGTGGTCATCAAGTTCATGGACCGGTTCGGTGACGTCATCTACAACAACTACAACGCGACCGAAGCGGGCATGATCGCCACCGCGACGCCGAGCGACCTGCGGGCGGCGCCCGACACGGCCGGGACGGCGGCCGACGGCACCGAGATTCGTATTCTCGACGCCGAGTTCAACGAGCTGCCCAACGGTGAGACCGGGCAGATCTTCGTGCGCAGCGGCACGCTGTTCAACGGCTACACCTCAGGCAAGACCAAGGACTTCCACGAAGGTTTCATGGCGTCGGGGGACGTCGGCTACCTCGACGACGCGGGCCGGTTGTTCGTCGTCGGCCGGGACGACGAGATGATCGTCTCCGGCGGAGAGAACGTCTACCCGATCGAGGTCGAGAAGATGCTGGCCACCCATTCCGACGTCCGGGAAGCGGTGGTGCTGGGTGTCGACGACGAACAGTACGGTCAGCGCCTGGTGGCATTCGTCGTCCTGAACGACGGCGCGGGCACCACCCCCGACGACCTCAAGCAGCACGTGCGCGACAACCTCGCCAACTACAAAGTGCCGCGGCAGATCACCGCCCTCGACGAACTGCCGCGCGGAAGCACGGGCAAGGTGCTGCGCAAGGATCTTCTCGATCTGGTCGACTAGCGCGCCGCGGGCGCCGGGGCCATCGCCGTGTCGACTGTGGAAAGTGCCGAAAGTCCTGCGGCGCAGCGGATCTCGTCGATTCCGTGCACCATTGCGTCGGTCGCTTCATGGATGTCGTCGAAGGTGCAGTCGTCTGACAGGATCGAGATGTCCACCTGGTCGACGTAGCTCCACACGGTCATGTTGAACGCGCTGCCGGCCGAGAGCACACCGATCGAGTAGATCTCGCTGACCGGGGCGCCACCGATGTGGCCGCGTCGTCGGGGGCCGGGAACGCTCGACACCGCGACGTTCATCAGCGAGTTGTGACTGGCGCGTTGACTCTGCCACCGCAGCAGTACCGGCGTGAGCGGGGGAGGCAGGTACTCCATGAACTGGCCCTGCAGCTTCGGGCCGAGCAGTTCGTAGTCCTCTTTCGCGCGCGCTGTCGCCAACGAGGTCAACCGCACCCGCTCGAGCGGATCGTCGATGTGAACGGGCAGTGATACCGACAAGCCGCCGATCTCGTTGCCCGTGACCCGGTCGGGAGACAGATCGGTGCTCACGGGAACCGATGCCATGAGCGGGCGGTCCGCGCGCCCGTCGTACCGCAGGAGCAGTTCGCGCAGGCCGCCGGCGGCCGTGGCAAGCACGATGTCGTTGAACGTGACCCCGAGATGCTTCGCGGTCTCCTTGACTTCGGCCAGTGGTACTGACGCGGTGGCGAACGTGCGCACCGGTGACACCACATGGTTGAGAAACGTCGGTGGCGTGCGGAACATCTTCGCCAGATCCGGGTTGTCGCTGCGCTCTTTGGCGCGGCGCCGCACCTTGGTGAATCCCTGGACCGCATCGCGTGCGAGTGCGGGCAGCGCCGCGATGTTTGTGGCGTGGTCACGCATCGCGACCCTCACCAGCTCCGAGCGACCCGGGGCTTCGCAGGTCTGGTAGTCCTCGCGTTCGTCCTGCGTGCCGTCGGCCAGATCCATGAGTCGCGCAAGGAGATTGGCCGATGCCACACCATCGGCCAGGGTGTGGTGCACCTTGCCGATGAGCGCGAAGCGGCCGTCGGCCATGCCCTCGGCGAAGTGGAATTCCCACAGCGGACGGCTGCGGTCCAGTGGTGTGCTGGCGATCCGGCCGATGACCTCGTCGAGTTCACGGCGACCCCCAGGGCTCGGCACCTGCACCCGGCGTAAGTGGTAGTCGAGGTCAACCGGGCAGTCCTCGATCCACATCGGATGATGCAGCTTCCACGGGATGTCGACGAGTCGGTAGCGCAACGGGTCGAGCAGATGCAGCCGTCGGGCGACGGTGTGCCGGCACATCTCGAAGGTGTACTCGCCGTCGAAGTCGGCGGCGTTGATGATCGCCACCTTCAACGTGTGCGTGTGCAAGTTGGGCGTCTCACTGTAGAGCAACATGGCGTCCATGCCGTTGAGTCGCTTCACCTGAACCACGCCCCTTGCAGACGCTGTGCCGAAGGTTCTATCGAACCATCTGCAGCACCAAGATCGGGGGCTTTCGCGGTACTCGTCGAGCAGGTCGCGCGGGTAGCGGTTACTTCAGGCAGCTGCCGCCGTCGACCGGCAGTGTGACGCCGGTGATGTAACGGCTCTCGTCGGACGCCAGGAACAGCACCGCGTTGGCGATGTCCTCGGGTTCGACCCACCCGATCGGCAACGTGTGCATCAGCTGGCCGACGACCTTCATGTCGTCCGGGCCCGGGTTCTCCAGATCGGGACGGAACAGCTTCATGGTGGGCTCGTTCATGAACAGCGGGGTGTTGACGTTGGTCGGGTGCACGGAGTTGACCCGAATGTTCTGCGCGCCGAGTTCGACCGCGAACGTCCGCATGAGGCCCACCACACCATGTTTGGCAGCGACGTAATGGCCCGTGTGCGGGTAGGCCTTCAGACCGCCGACCGAACTGGTCAGGATGATCGACCCGCCGCGACCGCCCTCGAGGATGTGCGGCACGCCCGCCTTGACGGTCTTCCACACACCGCCGAGGTTGACGTGCGCGACTACGACGCGCTCAAGGCCGCGGTGGACGCCGGTGTCGAACAGATGGGCCGGCTGGACATCATCGTCGCCAACGCCGGCATCGGCAACGGCGGCCAGACCCTGGACAAGACCAGCGAAACCGACTGGGCCGCAATGATCGACGTCAACCTCGGCGGTGTGTGGAAGACCGTCAAGGCGGGCGTGCCGCACATCCTCGAGGGCGGTCGCGGCGGGTCG